>JAJYAG010000139.1 GCA_021779665.1 Bacteroidota bacterium
TCGTCTTCATCATCCACCACCAAAACTTTGTAACAGAGGCTCATCAGTAAAGCTTTTTAAAAAGGGTTTTTGTTCCAGCAAATCCAATAAAAACCCAAAATACTCATTAACTCAGTAAATTTTTCAAAATCGACAGGTTTAACCAGGTAGCTGTTAGCATGACATTTACTGGCCTTGGCCATATCTCTTTCTGCATCGGAGGTTGTAAGCACCACCACAGGTATATCGCTTTTTTCAGGATCATTTTTAATACGGCATAAAATTTCGAGCCCGTCAACTTTTGGCAATCTCAGGTCGAGCAAAATCAGATGAGGCTTAACGTTTCCTTTACCAATCTTCTCTATATAATCCATGGCAACTTCTCCATCTTCCAAATGAATTATTGTGTTTGCCACAAGAAAATTCTTAAGGTTTCGAATAACCAGTGTGGCGTGATCAGGATTATCCTCTACCAGCAAAATTGTAAGTGGTTCTCCATTCATTGTTTTGAAGTTTCATTTCTCTTAGGCATTTTTATGGGCACTGAAAAGCTGAACTTTGTTCCTTTCCCTGCTCCTTCTGATTCCACCCAGATATCTCCGCCATGCACGTCAACAATTCTTTTAACCAATGCCAAACCTATGCCTGTCCCTGAGGTTTTATTGTCCAGTTTATTAAATAGTCCAAATATCGTTAAATGGTATTTTTTATCAATCCCTACTCCATTGTCCCGGATATTAAATATAAATTTACTATCTTCTTTAATACAATCTATTTTTATCAGAGATTTTTCCTGTTTGGAGGAAAATTTCACCGCATTCTCAATCAGATTCAGCCAGACTTCGACCATTCTTTGCTTATCAACAAACACATCAGGCAAGTTTTCATCCACTTCAACCTGAACATCATTTTCATGAATTGTACCGGAAAGCAGTTCCAGTGCCTCGCTGACTATTGAATACATGGAAATCTTAACCGGAGGATTAATTTTTCGGCCAACACGCGAAAGTTCCAAGAGATCGTTCAAAAGATCTGTCATTTTATCGGTAGCTGATTTAATTCGCTGAATGTCGTCTGTAATATTCTCCTGATTGTTGTGCTTCAGATCCTGCTCCAGCATACCTATAAAACCTTTTATTGTAACAAGAGGGCTTTTCAGGTCGTGAGATACGGTGTAGGTAAACCGTTCCAGTTCATCATTCTTGTCGCGCAGTTCTTTTTCATGCTTTTTCTGAGCAGTAACATCTTCAAAAACGGTAGCAAATTTTTTTGGACCGATTGAAATTGCCGATATTTTAAAATACTTTTCCAACTGATCGAAGAAGGTCTCAAACTTATATTTTGAGGCGTTCATAACAACTGACGAAAATTCCTTCAGGTACGGAGGGGTTCCTGTACCATAAAAATGTGAGGCTAACTGATTTCTTACATTTTTTGCATCCATCCCTGTATGCAAGGAATAGGCAGGATTCACTTCGAGAATCTGGTAATCAACAGGATTATTCTCCCTATCGAACAGCATTTCGTGCAAAGCCACCCCTTCCGTCATTTCCTGAAAGAGCGTTTTAAAACGGTGTTCGCTTTCCTGTAAAGCGAACTGCGCCAACATTCGTTCGGTAATATCAAATGCAATCCCGATCACACTATTAACTTTCCCATCGGGATTCAGAACAGGATTATACAAAACTTCGAAATAGATATTACCAACATTGATAATATCAGCAACTGTTTTCCCTGCCAATGCATCCTCAATTTGTTTGCATATGGTAGGAAAGTCTTTATAAACTTCGAATGCAGACAAACCTACAACCTGTCCGGGGCTTAAACCAATTTTTTCTAATCCTTTACCATCTGAAAAGCGAAAAAGGCCTTCTTTATCTATTTGAAATAAAACCATGGGAGCATTAGCAATAACAAATCCAAGCTTTTCCTGACTTTCTTTTAAAGCTAATTCGGCCATTTTACGCTTGGTAATATCGCGGCTCATCCCCTGAAAAAACAGCAATTCACCTGCTTCATTAAAAACAGGATTAGAAACTATTTCGGTCCATATTAATTTTTTATTAGCATCGTACAGAGTGGCTTCAAAAACAAGACTTGTCTTACGCTCCTCAAAAGACATATCCTTCCGTTTTAACGTCAGTTCCTGAAGATATTCCGTGGATTCCTTTGTTAACAACGACCAGATAGGTTTACCCAAGAAATCGGTGGTTTTAAAACCAGTAAGCTGAGTAAAAGAAGGGCTCAGATAAATGTAAACCATATCGGGCGAAAGCTGCCATACAACATCAGTCATATACTCTGTCAGAATACGGTATTTGGCTTCACTTTCCAAAATAGCTTCCTCTGCGCGTCTCCGTTCGGTAATGTCCCGATTAATTCCAACCAAACCTATAATTTGATTTTGAGCATCGTAAAGCGGCATTTTGGTAACTTCCAGGAAAATCTCATTATCTCCTGCAAAATGCTTATGAATTGAATTAATTACAGGCGTATGATTTCTCATAATTTCCAGTTCTTTCTCGCGAAAGTCTTCAGCAATATTGTATGGGAAAAAATCAAAATCAGTTTTCCCTATCATATCTTTGGAAGAGGTAACACCCATAAACTCGGCCGTGGCCTGATTACAAAGAATAAACCTGCTTTCCTGATCCTTAAAATAAATATGTGCGGGAATATTTTCGATTACTGTTCGCAACAGATTCCGCTCGTTCCAGAGTTTTTTCTCAGCCAGTGATTTCTCTGTAAGCAGTTGTTCGTTCTTTTCTTCTTTCTTTCTTATGTTCTCTTCTGCATTTTTAATTTCGGTAACATCAACAGCATAAACCATAACCCCGGTAATAAGGCCCGCATCATTCCTGACAGGTATTTTATTAACCTGTAACCACCGGCTTTCATCCGAATCGGGAATGACATGTTTCTCATAAAAGGAAAGTTTAGACTGTCCTGTTGTAATAACTTCCAGGTCGTCGGCCCAG
The DNA here is from genome assembly GCA_021779665.1 of Bacteroidota bacterium. Lineage (GTDB taxonomy): Bacteria > Bacteroidota > Bacteroidia > Bacteroidales > JAAUTT01 > JAAUTT01. The sequence continues at coordinate 2,958 of JAJYAG010000139.1, forward strand.
AATGCTTTAGCTCTTTCTTCGGGATATATGTCATAACACGATTTCCCTTCCAGTTCTTCCACTGGCTTCTCTTCAAGCATTGCCGCAGCTTTATTGAGTTTTACCAGATTATTATTTGTATCCTTAATCCATATGCACAAAGGTGATGTGTCGAAAAATGAAGAAAACAAATCTGCAGAATTAAAAACCGTATTTTCCATAATCGCTTAAACGTTTAACCAATTTCAGGGATTCTGAAACCTAATTATACATTACTTAACTTCGGAACAAAAAGGAATTATAAGGTATAAAAAAAATGGGAGAAAATGATAATAAAGGGATCTGTTAGTCTATTTTTTTATAAGATTACCCGAACCTGTCCGTTTTAGGTTAATCTGTCCCGGATTTCCTGTATAATAAACATTACCGGTGAATTGAATATCGGCATCCAACTGCCCCGTTGTATTTACAAAGACGTTCCCCATTCCCCGGTGGAGCACATAACAATATTCAGTAAGCAAGCTGTCTGCCCTGACAGAGCAGGAGCCCCACCCATATAGCTCACCTCGTTTTGCGTGTCCTTTCACTTTAAACTGACCAAAATTATCAGAGGACATACCAATTACACAATAGTCTACATCTATAAGAATATCCAATTCACTATACTTCATAAAATCAACAAAAGAAAATGTCGGAGCTTTATAAACTTTATTTGTATAAATCTTTACAGGCTTACGCACATTGATTCTGCCAAATGGTTTTGTATGAAGTTCCAGCTTCACCCGATCATATTTCCGCGACCATACATTTTTAATTTCATGCTTCAGGTAAAGCACGTCTCCTGCAACTTCAGCCTTAATATATGGAAAAAGATTTTCGCCGCATTTCACAACAACTTTATTTACAGTATCACTCAACAATTCAATCTCAAAGGTACTTTCCACTTCAATAGTTGAATAGTCAGGCAAATCAATACTCCTGGATACAACTTCCCCGCCGTTAAACAAAGCTTCGTCAATACAGGAAGTTATAAGAAGCAGAATTACAATATACAGGCAGTGTCTTAATTTCATAATGTTATTTTTCCCATCTGTAACCAATACCCCACTCAAAGAAATCGGCAATTGCAAACCAGTGAGCTTTGATTGTAAAAGAAGCACACATGCGGTCGGTAAACTGATACCTGACCGAAAGCCGGTTTGAAATAACACCCGGTTTCTTATAACTATTTTTCAGGTAAACACCTGGCTGAAAAACATAAGATATATGCCCCATTTTAAGTTCGTACGAAAGATTAAGTGCAACCCTTATGTTATCATTAAATTTTGAACGAATGGTATCATCCATCCAGATCTCTTTCTTGAGAGACGGATCGTGATAAATGGTTATTGCCGCCCCGCCCCAGCTGTTTCCGTTAATTACATGTGCATATTCCCCCGAAATACCTTCAACCAGATAGCTATTGTCGTATTTTCTTGAAATTTGCTTGTAGCCCAGGCAGGCAACTACCAAAAATTGATGTTTGGACGAGTCCTCCTCCAATTCCAACGGCTCAACTGAAATATTTTTATTAAAGGAGTAGGAGAATCCGGTAAAGGAAGTTAAAAAATTCAGTCCTTTATTGGGTTGCCTGAAACTTCCATTCGAGACATGAGTTATGCCTGCCCCAAGTTTCATATCAATGTTTGGAGATATCCGAAAACTACTTTCGAAACTGTAACTAACATAAGCATTCAACTTTGACCCGATTGCCAGGTTGGTGCCATTTGTCTCAAGATCGAATTTTTTATTGATAAAAGCACCTCCCAAAGAAAGCTTATTTCCAAAGTTGAACCTGCGCTTCCGATTCAGGTAATATCTGTCCACATAACCATAAATTGCATTCATGGTTCCATAAACATCGTGGTTGGCCAAACCCGAATGATGCCATCCAATGCCAAGCTGGGGGTAATTATAAGATTTGTGCCAGTTTTTCCGTCCATTGGTAAACAACCCGGCATTCACCTGAAATCCCTGAATATGCTCCCTGACAAAAAAGGAAATGTAATCACGATGCGGCATCAAAAACCCATAATGATAATTTGCATCAACATAAAGCCTGTTCTTCCATGATGAACTTTGAGCACTCAATGTTGAACAAATTGCAGTAAAAAGGACAGTTATATGAAAAAAAAATCGTAAATTCATTAAACAACGCGCAAGTAAAACGACAAAAAATTAACGGGAAAAATGAAAAAATGAAGATAGAGTTTTATAATAAAACAAGGAATAAAAATTTAAAACTTAAAAAAGTTTGGTCTGTTTCTAAGTAGTACGTTATGTGAACTTCGTGAATCTGAGACGAAAATAAAGGCGCTCTGGCTTATACTCCATGCCGTTAGCTGCGACACAATTTAATCAGGCAAACGAATGATCTCAAACTTAAATGGACTCAAAACGAATGAAGAGAATTGCTGAACCCTTAGAAAATAAATAAGAATAGAAGTTTTTGAAGGCAATTTTTAAAAACAGATAGCGTTAAAGCATTTATAAAATTAATTGGGATAATAATTAAAACAAAGCATATGAATCAAATAAGAACTAAACTTACATTTTTCACCGTTCTGGTTATATTGGGAATTTCGACGATTTTTTCGCTAAGCAGCAATGCTCAGTCGCAAAGCAAAGGATCAATAGAAAATCAGTTTCAGTCTATCATAGAGAACTCATCAAGATACCAGGACTTTAAAGTTGTAAAGGAAGTTTCGTTAAATTCCCTGAGAACCAATGTGCTGGACACCCTGAAAAAACTCAGGGCCGCACTGAACAACTCCAACAGCACAATTACAGCCCACCAGGCCAACATGGATTCAGTGAGAGCTCAGCTTAAATCAACAAACGACAGACTTGACAATACATTTAAGGAAAAGAACAGTATCCGGTTTCTTGGAATTCTGATGAGCAAGGAAGCATATTCCAGAACCATGTGGATAATAATAGGCATTTTAGCTATTGTTCTGGCTGTATTTGTGATTCTGTTCAAGCGGAGCAATAAAGTTACCGTTCAGAATAAGATGGACCTTCAGGAAACCAGGGACGAGTTTGAAAAGTTCAGAAAGCGCGCACTTCAGCGTGAACAGGAGTTATCGCGTAATCACCTGGCAGAACTTAATAAGTACAGAAAACAAGGATCCGGATCATAAAATCAGGAAAGTTCACAAAATCAAAACCCCGGAAGGTAATTCTCTTCGGGGTTTTATATTTATCGGGTAAATGGAAAACCATTACCCGATTTCGTCACTCGCAAAATTTAATACTTTATAGTTAATCAAACGGGAAAAGAATGACCTTCCATCCCACAGAACTAAATTTCGTTCCATTAAACCCGGCATAAACACCAACTTCGCCCACCGCATAAATCTGGCTGATGCTATATCCCGTTTCCCAGTAATGACCTAATTGCGGGGTGTACAAATAATTCAGATGAAGATTCTCCATCCATATTTTGTTGCTCAAAAATGGCAGATATTTCAGCAAAAGATAAGGAGTTGTAAACTTCACATGGCCTTCCACAAAGCCTTTCCTGGTATAATTTTCATAAGCATCGGGTAAAAAGAATGAGTTGTGCATATTGCCAATTACAACCGGAAGTGGCTGATTATTGAAGAATCTGTAATCGCTCAGGTAAAGCATTTTGGTAGAAAGAAACTGTCCGGCAGTAATATTCCACGAAAAATTATGCCCCATGCCCCAGCTGCGGCTTTGTCTCGCTCCAACTTCCATGTAATCAAAATCAGCTGTTGAATTTAGAATTCCCGGCACTGCCCTTTTATACTGTGCAAAAAAAGTTGGATATTTGGAATATTGATAAGCCTTACGGCCATTACGTATCCGGTAATAATACCGGGGGGTGTAGCTCAATCTGACTGAAAAATATGCTTCCCGGTTAGGTTGGTTGTAAAACGATGCTGCAGCATCGTTTACCGGAATGTTAGGCGTATAATCGCGCGAATTCCTGTAGAAGAAAGAATAATCACTATGGTTCTCAAGAATCTGTTCCTGCCTGAATCCAACAGTAGTTGACAGCCTTAAGCCATTCATAAGATCGATGCCATTGCTTATAACCAGATGATGATCTTCGTAGAACTTCTTATAATTCCTTCTGAAAAACAACGAGGTCAGGGCATTTATCTCAGAGCTTAACGAGCCGTTCATGCTGTAATCCACTGACGATTTATAATAATTCAGATTTATCATCCCTCCTTTTAACGGAGCATACGGATAATTTGCATTAACCGACCACATAAGTTTTTTACGGTTAAAAGCATACGAAATTGCCGGATTTATTTTAAGCTGGTGCGCTGAGTCTATTTTCGCTGTCACCTCAAAGTTTTGTCTGTAAACAAATCCATCTACCGTATTAAAATTGAATTTCCGCAACCCGATTAGCCCCTTGTACTCCACACGAATACTGGAATCCATCATGTTAAAGCCTGCACCTTCGAACACAAATCGAGTAAACTTGCTCTTCTCTTTCTTTTTAGCAACTGACATGCTATCCTTTTTAACCGCCGTGGAATCGTTTTTTGAAGCTGTTGTATCGTTTTTCAACATTTTAATGGAGTCGGAAATACCAGTCTCAACCGAGGTTAAGGGAATAGGGCGCACAGTGTTCCAGTAAGCGGTGTCCCTTTTCATGGCATCCTTTTCAACGGTCACTTTAGTATTGTTCCATTCCTTCAATTCGAGCGACTTTTGGGCTGTATCACCTTTAGCTTCTTCGGACATTAAGCCTGCAAGTTTTACCATTTCCCGGTTATTCAGGTTGTCTTTGGCAAGCAGCTTTTCCATTTCCTGCTGCTTTTTCTGTTTTTTAGGATCAGCTTTTTTAACAGGCATTTCGGGTGTCTCTTTCGCATCCTCAACTACTGCGGGCTTAATACCTTTCTTTTCGTTCAACACAACTTTCTGATATTTTACCGAACTGGTGTATTTGTAATCTGCCTTAATACCCATAATACCGGCATTTACATAAAACATATAGCTGATAGGAAGCCACGCTTCGCCTTTTACCGGAGAAAATATCTCCTTATAATCGAGCTTCCCGAAAAACATCTCCTGCGAAACATCCACAGAATGCAAACACCAGAGCTTATCAATAATAAAGATATAACCGGTAAGTAACTGCTGACTGTTACGTTTAGGAGTAACTTTTATCTTAAAAATAACATACTCTCCCTCCTTTGAATATCCCTGATACTGGTACTTATAAAAACTGAAAGCATTAGATGCTAATGGAGAGATTGCATCTTCGATTTTTGGCTGATAAAAGCTTGCCCTGACAATCTGCATAGGACTTACATTGTTTTCTCCAGGAAAATTGGTACGAAACGATTTAACTTTCTGATTATACTTATCGGGCGCAGTAAAGTCAATCTGGTTCAGCGATTCTTCCATATAAATATCGCCGCTTTTTATCACTCCCTTTTTCCCGTTAACTTCAATACGCTTGGAAATAAATTTTGGCATTTTAATAATATGAATAGAGCCCCGTAAATAAACATCGGCCGAATATTCCTTCACCTGATGAAGATGATAAGGTGCCTTACTTATAACTTTCCGCATAATGGCATAGGCAGGATCTTCCTTTCCCGGAGTTACAACAACATCCTTCAGTTCGTAAGCCTGTTCGGTCAACTTCAGATTTATGACCAGGAAAGTATTACCAATTTCCACACTTCTCCGCTCCAGAAAATAACCCAGAGATTTATAAACTATGGAATGCTTACCCGGAGCGAGCTTTAGCTCATAATAACCTTCGCCGTTAGTGGTGGTGCCGGCATAAGTACTTTCGTCGTAAACAGCAGCAAACGGTATGGGGTTATTCTGGATGTCGGTTAATCGCCCTTTTACTCCCTGCGAGTAGGACATATTGGTTAAAATAACAAAAATCAACAAAGAACCTGAACGTAGAAATTGCATAATTAAAGGTTTTTATTTGGGATTTGAGCTAAGACGAACCAGTTTCATGTTTGTTACTTTTTCAATTCTTAATAAATGTTAAGAAACTTAACTTTATCATTTTATTGCCTTTGGCCGTTATATATATTTGAAAAACTAAAGTTAACAATTATGCTTGTATTCAAATTCGGAGGAGCATCTGTAAAAACATCGGGTGGAATTTTAAATCTGGCCCACATCATTGAATCTTTCAAAGAACCGCTGGTGATAGTAATTTCCGCCTTTGGAAAAACCACCAACAGTCTCGAAAAAATTCACGACCAGGCCTATAAAGGTCAATCGTTCGATACGGAATTCACCACATTAAAAGATTACCATCTGGGTATTCTTAAAGAGTTGTTTCAACAGGAAAAGCACCCGGTTTTTGCTGAAATAAACCAGGAGTTCGATCTGATGCGAAGCATTCTTCTTAAAGAAGATAAAGGCGCTTACGACCAGCAGTACGATCAGATTGTATCGTTCGGTGAAGTTTTATCGACTAAAATTGTAAGCACCTTCCTGAACGAAAGAGGCATAAAAAACAAATGGGTTGATATCCGCAAGTGCCTGAAAACAGATTCTACCTGGCGTGAAGCCATAGTTGACTGGGAAGTATCGGAAAGGCTGGTTAAAGAAAACATTAATCAAAAAAAAGAAAAAATCCATATTACCCAGGGTTTTCTTGGTTTTGACGATACCGGACTAACCACAACACTTGGAAGAGAAGGCTCCGACTATACTGCGGCAATTTTAGCACATATTCTTGAAGCCGAAAAAGTGGTAATATGGAAAGATGTTCCCGGGGTTTTAAACGCCGATCCAAAATACTTCGACAATACGGTTCGCCTGGGACAGCTCTCCTACCTCGATGCCATTGAACTCGCATATTATGGCGCAAGTGTAATTCACCCGAAAACAATAAAGCCGCTGCAAAATAAAAACATTAAGTTGCACGTAAAGTCGTTTGTATATCCTAACGATCCGGGCACCATCATTGGCGATGTGCAATACGAATCGCTCATACCGTCCTTTATTTTTAAAATGGACCAGGTACTGATCCATATTTCGCCCCGCGACTTTTCCTTTATTGCCGAGGCCAGTTTAACTGAAATTTTTGAAGCTTTTGCCCGTCATGGCATCAGAATCAACCTCATGCAAAACTCGGCAGTCAGTTTTATGGCCCTGGTAAATAACCGAATGGACCGTATTAAAGAACTTACAGCCGAGCTTGAAAAAAACTATAATACATCGTACGAGGAAGGCCTGGAACTTATAACCATCCGGTACTACGACACAGCCACCATTGAAAGGGTAATGATAAACAAACAGCTTATTCTGGAACAGAAAAACAAACGGACCATTCAGTTGGTAGTAAAGGATATGGGCGAATAAACCCATATCCCTTTTTTAGTTCTGAAACGACAAATTAATAAACATCTCGCAGCAGGTTTTCCTCTGCAACTCTTTCTGTTCTAATTCAGAAAGACTCATGTACTTTTCAAGGCCATAAAGCAGTTTGTCGGCCTTGCAATTGGGCAGTTCAACAACTAAATTTAACGACTTGTCAGTCGATTGGTTAAAAGCAACAATCCACCCATAACATTTTATAATTTTCTCAACTTCACCAAATGCTTTTTCCCTTTTTTCGGGGCAGTGCCCTTTTAGAGAATATTGAAACATATTATTTTGAATTAGTTTAGCAGTCGGTACAAACATAGCATTTTTAAAATCCATTATGGGAATAAGCTTCAAATAGTTATTTACAAGTTGACGGAATAAGAAAAAAAGAGGCTGAATTCCGATTTTCCCCTTTTCAAACCAAACTTCACTTTGACTAAAAATTCATTTTAAAAGTTTTTATACACCTAACAACACTAATAATCTTATAAATAAGCATTTAACCGGAATGATGAATCAAAAATAGTACTTTCGTTTTTTCAAAAATCATCCTTTTTACCGAGGCAAAACCGTTAGTTCATACGGGAATTTTAGGATCAGTCAATTGTAATTTTATTATCACAAATCACAGGCATATGGACCCTATTTTACAAAAATTCAAATTAGTATTCCTCGAAGAAGCGTCAGGATTACTGGACCAGCTGGAAAAAGATCTTCTGGATCTCGAAAATTCACCGGAGGACAAAGATCTTATTGAATCGGCGTTCCGGGCCATGCACACCATCAAAGGTGTGAGCGGCATGTATGGTTTTGATTATGTGAGCGAATTTACCCATAACCTCGAGAGTTTATACCAGGCCATTCGCGACAAGGTAATGCGTTTTGATAAAAAAATCTTTGACATTACGTTTCTGTCGGTAGATCATATCAGAAAATTATTGAACGACGAGCAACTTCAGGTATCTGAGAACCAGGTTAACCAGAACAGCATCATGGCTGATATAAAAGCCATCCTGGAGGCTGTTCCTGCGATCAGACCGGGATCGGTTGTGAACGAAGAAAATTCGGGTTCGAAAATAAATCCAAGTACCTGGCATATCCTTATCCGGGCCAACGAACAAATCTATTTTCGCGGCATAAGCATCACCAGCTTATTTCACGACCTGGCATCGTTAGGTCACTTCGAGATATCGCGTCTCGACCACCTGAGCAATGAAGGGATAGACACCTGGAGCATTATCCTCTACAGCAGTGCATGCGAAAACGACATACGCGAAGTATTCATGTTTATCGAGGATGACTGCACGATAACAAGACTTACGAACCGTAACCTGTTCGAAGATGCAATGCCACTTAGTATGGACAACGAACAGTCCATTATCGAGTTTGTAGAATACCAGGAAAGAAGAGACACTCCTGGCACAACTCAGAACCAGACGCCATGTGAAAAACAAAACGGCAAAGCTGAGAATGGTAAAAAACAGGTTAAACGCATTTCGGTAGACTCAGCCAAACTGGACCATTTAATGTACCTCGTGAGCGAGCTGATAACACTCAACTCTCAGTTCAACCTGACCACCAGCGACAGCAAATACGAAAAAATATGGCCTTACACCGAACGTCTCGACAATCTTTCGAAACAATTCCGCAACAATGCACTCGACATAAGGCTGGTTCCGCTAAGTGAGTCTATCCTGAGATTTAAAAGACTTATCCGCGACCTTTCGCGTCAGCTCGATAAAGATGTTGAACTTATTACCGAAGGAATTGACACCGAAGTTGACAAGGGTACCATCGATCAGCTGAACGATCCGCTCATGCACATCATCCGCAATTGTATTGATCATGGAATTGAGCTGCCTCACCTGAGAAAACAAAAAGGCAAACCTGAGTCGGGCACTATTAAAATATCAGCAAGCAACAGTGGAAACTTCGTTATCATCCGTATTGAAGACGATGGCAGCGGGATAGACCTGGAAAAAATTCAGAAGAAAGCTGTTGAAAAGGGAATTATAAAAGCTACCGACAAACCTTCGAGAAACGAGTTGCTTGAGATGATTTTTATGCCCGGATTTTCGACCGCTCAAAACCTCACCGAAGTATCGGGCCGTGGCGTGGGAATGGATGTTGTAAAAAGAAAAATAATGGAACTCCGTGGTGAAGTAATAGTAGATACCGAGACAGGAGTTGGCACTTCGTTCACTTTGAAGTTACAGCAATCCATCGCAATTATCGACACGTTGCTATTTAAGGTTCAGGACACCTTCTTTACGGTTCCTATTTCGGACATCAACATCTGCATGCAGATCCCATCGGAAGAAATTGAAAAACGCAAGCACACCTGCACCATTCCTTTCGAAAACCAATTAATCCCGTTTGTGGACGTACGCAACCAATTCCATCTGGGAGGCACTTACAGTGAAATCACAAAAGCCATCATACTCCGAAACAACGATCGCCAGCTTGCCTTACTCACCGACACCATCATTGGTGGACATCAGGCAGTTTTAAAACCTCTTGGAAACCTTTTCCGCGACCAGAAATGTATTGGTGCAGCCAGTCAGCTGGGCGATGGCAAACTTGCTTTCATGATGGATACCAACGAATTATTCTTAACAGCAGAAAGTCTTTAACCTTAATACATTAAACTATGATCAGAACTTATCTATCATTTACAATTTGCGGCGACCATTACGCTGTAAATGTAGCAAAGGTACTCGAGGTATTACAGGAAGAACACATTACCCCTGTCCCTAATGCCCCAACTTACATCCGGGGAATCATTAATTTCCGCGGCGACGTGGTTCCTGTATTCGAAACACGCGTACGTTTTAACCTGCCCGACAGAGTCGATAACGAATCGTACAATATCATTGTGCTCGATGTTTCCGAAGGAGCCGATATGTTCCGCCTTGGAGCTGTGGTAGATAAGGTGAAGGATGTGATATCCATCGAAGATGATGAAATTAAACCTGTACCTGCAATGAGCAAAGAGTTTAACACCGATTTTCTTCATGGTATCTACAAACTCGGCAATGAATTTATCATGCTCCTGAATGTAGAACGTGTATTCTCAGGAACTGAGCTAAAGACCATAAAAGAAACAAACGAATTACACAGTTCCATAACTAATTCGTAATTCCATGGCATTTACTTTCTTTTTCAGAGACGAACAAATACTGTCGCAGGCTGTGCAAAAGCTGGTGCCATTAACTATGGGACGCAGCAGTATCCACATCCTGAACGCTGGATGCGCAATGGGTATGGAAACTTACACATTTGCTATTCTTCTGGCAGAAAGCATGGGCAAATTTGCATTGCGAAATGTAAAAATCCTGGCTATCGATATCGACAATGAAAATGTGGATTTCGGGAAAACCGTTACCGAAGGAGTTTATCATAAAGAACACCTGCAGCGTATACCTCCACATCTGTTCCAGAAGTATTTCAGTCCATACGAAAAAGAAGACCATTTTATTGTGAATCAGGAACTACGGAATCTCGTAACCTTCAAAAAACATGATTTACTGAGTTTAAAACCTTTGCGCAACGATTACAGCCTTATTATCTGCAAAAATGTACTTCTGCATTTTAGCTATCCACAGCGGGTTGAAGTTATATCGTTGTATCACGACATGCTGCTCTCCGGAGGACTCCTGGCAATGGAAAACACCCAGTCCATGCCCGAAGAACTGAGCGGAAAATTCAGGAAGTTGCTCGATTACGCACAATTACACGAAAAAATCTAATAGAATCTGCATGGAATCCAACCAAAAAAAAATTCATGCAGCCTTACCTGCAACCCCAACTTTTAAAATTTATGACAGGATGAAAATCGCCAACCTTACCCACAACAGCAATCTTTACACAGCCAACGTTTTTATGGTTTTAGGCACCTGGAATGCCATTGATGATGTCAATACCCTCATTGATGTTGGCAGTGACATAAACATTATCCGCAAAATTGAATGCATCAACACCGGCCTGGGAAAAAACAAAATCGATCAGGTTATTTTAACCCACAGCCACTCGGACCATGCAGCAATTCTTGAGGAGATCAAACTTGCCTATAACCCGAAAGTGTATGCCTTTAACGCTCACCTGAAACATGTGGATCATGTTTTACACGATGGTGAATTACTGAAAATCGGAGACCAGCAATTCGAAGTTTTCCATATCACTTATCACAGTTACGATTCAATTTGCCTTTACAACGAAAATGAAGGAATTCTCTTTTCAGGCGACACCTCTTTCCCCGTTTCGGAGGGTAATGCCGCCTTGTTAGCCGAAAATGAGAAAGTATTAGCACGTTTGAAGAAAAAGAAAATCAACTCGGTTTATCCGGGTCACGGAGCCATGCAATGCTTTAACGACAGAAATTTTGAACTGATGAAAAGCGAAAAGCTGGCAAGCTTTTAAGAACTCGTTATGCCCAAGAATTTAATATGTTAACCGGAATAATAGCAAACATAAGAAAGGATTTTACAAATTATAACTTAAAAACTAAAATTATGAACTGGTTTAAAAACATGAAGATTCGGACAAAATTACTTGTTAGCTTTTTGCTGGTGGCTATATTAGCCGGAGTAATTGGTTACATGGGCATTACAAGATTAAAACAGCTGGATACTGCCGACGAAAAATTGTATGAAAAAATTACCGTCCCTATGGCTCATCTGATGGATATGTCCACATCGTTCCAGCGGGTGCGGGTTAATGTTCGCGATGCCATTTATGCTACAAATAACGAAGACAGGGATGCAAAACTAACCAGAATTGATGAATTATCGAAAGTTTTCCGTGAAGCTGAAGCCGAGGTTGAAGCAACTACTTTGACCGATACCGGCAAGGTAATAGTGAAAAAGGTGAGCGACTCTTTTGACGCCTATCTTTCTTCTGTTCCCGACATCAAAAACATGCTTAAAAATGACAATATAAATGGTGCCGTAATGATCATGAACGGTAAAATGAAAGCTGATAACGATGCATGTCAGAAAGCTTTGGACGAACTTCAGGCTTCCAAACTTGAAATTGCCAAGCAAACCTCTGAAGGAAACACTGCATTGGCAAACAGCGCAGCCACTTTCATGCTCGTTTTGGTTATCATTTCGCTTATTGCAGCCATTACACTCGGCTTTATCATTGCTACCAACATCCAAAACATTATAAAATCAGTTATTAAACAAACCAAGGACCTGGTTGATGCTGCCATTGCAGGAAGACTTGCCACACGTGCCAAACCCGAGGACACCAACGAAGAATTCCGTGAAATTGTTATAGGTATAAACAAAACCCTCGATGCAGTTATTGGTCCCCTTAACGTGGCAGCCGAATATGTGGACCGTATATCGAAAGTAAATATCCCCGAGAAGATTACCGATACTTACAACGGCGACTTCAACGAAATTAAAAATAACCTCAATGGCTGTATCGATGCTGTAAACGCTCTGGTTGCCGATGCTGCAATGCTCTCAACAGCTGCCATCGAAGGTAAACTTGCCACCCGCGCCGATGCTTCGAAACACGAAGGCGACTTTGCCAAAATTGTTAATGGCGTTAACCAAACCCTCGATGCAGTTATTGGCCCGCTAAATGTAGCAGCCGAATACGTGGACCGTATCTCAAAAGGTAATATTCCAGAAAAAATTACCGATAATTATAATGGCGACTTCAACGAAATCAAAAACAATCTCAACGTTTGTATTGATGCAGTAAATGCTCTTATTAACGATGCTGCAATGCTCGCAACCGCAGCTGTGGAAGGCAAACTATCAACACGTGCTGATGCATCGAAACATGGAGGTGACTTTGCAAGGATTGTTGACGGAGTAAACAAAACGCTGGATTCAGTTATTAATCCGCTTAACGTTGCAGCTAATTACGTAGAACGAATCTCTAATGGTGATATCCCTCCAGTTATTACAGACAATTACAACGGCGATTTCAATACAATCAAAAACAATCTGAACCAATGTATCAAATCTCTTAACGGTCTGATTGAAGAGATGAACCGTATGAGCAACGAACACGAAAAAGGCGATATTGATATAGTAATTGACACTAACCGTTTTGAAGGAGCATACAGAGTAATGGCTCAGGGTGTTAACGACATGGTTGGTTCGCACATTGCAGTAAAGAAAAAAGCTATGGGCGTGTTTATGGAATTTGGCCAAGGTAACTTTGAAGCTCCTATGGAAATGCTTCCCGGCAAAAAACGCTTTATAAACGATACCATTGAGCAGGTTCGCGCTAATTTGAAAGCTCTGATAGAAGATGCCAATATGCTTGCAAAAGCCGCCGTTGATGGCCGTTTGGCTACCCGTGCCGATGCTGCGCGTCACCAGGGCGATTTCCGGAAAATTGTTGAAGGTGTTAACAATACCCTAGATGCTGTAATTGGCCCGTTAAATGTAGCTGCCATGTATGTCGACAAAATAGCCAAAGGCGATATGCCCGAAGTAATTACCGATAATTACAATGGCGATTTCAACAGCATTAAGAATAACCTTAACAGTCTCATTAACGCATTTAATGAAATCATAACCAAGGCTAAAATGGTTGCTCAGGGCGATTTAACCATTACCCTTGCCAAACGTTCGGAAAACGACGAATTAATGGGAGCTCTCTCTGATATGGTTGCCCGATTGAGCGAAATTGTAAGCCAGGTAATGGAAGCTGCTCAGAATGTAGCTACCAGCAGTAACGAAATGAGCACCTCTGCAGTTCAGATTTCGGAAGGAGCAAGCGAACAATCGGCTTCAGCAGAAGAAGTATCGTCTTCAATCGAAGAAATGTCCTCAACGATTCAGCAGAATAGTGATAACTCCATTACAACCGAAAAAATTGCTGTTGCATCAGCTCAGGGTATGATGGATGTAAATTCAGCTGCTCAGAAGAGTCTGGAAGCGATGCGTCAGATATCGGAAAAGATTAAGATTATCAACGACATTGCCGGTAAGACTGACATTCTCGCCATCAATGCAGCTATTGAAGCAGCTCGTGCCGGCGAACAGGGCAAAGGCTTTGCTGTTGTAGCTGCCGAAGTTCGCAAACTTGCCGAAGTGAGCCAGAAAGCTGCCGTTGAAATCAACGAACTTTCAGCTTCGAGCCTGCGTGTAACCGAGGAATCGGGAAGCATGATGCTGAAGATAATTCCTGAAATTCAGAAGACCGCTCAGCTGGTGAAGGAAATAGCTGCATCGAGCAACGAACAAAGGATGGGATCGGAACAGATAACAAAAGCTGTTATCCAGTTCACACAGGTTACCCAGCAAAATGCGGCCGCTGCCGAAGAAATGAGTTCAAGCTCCGAAGAACTGGCCAGCCAGGCTGAATTGCTCAAGGAAACTATTGGATTCTTCAACACCGGAAGACAGGTGAAAATGAATCAACCAGTTAAACCTGTCCACAAGACTGGCAAAAAATCTGGTTTTCAGGGAAGAACTGTAAGGCAGTCCGAGCATTCC
>JAJYAG010000289.1 GCA_021779665.1 Bacteroidota bacterium
GCTCTTCCTTTATTTTCCAAAACAAAAGAATCACCTTTGACCGGTACCTTCGAAGGTAAAACCTACGCTATGCAAACAAATGAAAAGATGACCGATTCTGTCAAATTTTCATTCAAAAACAATCTGCTCACACTCAATCTGACCTCAGCATCAAAGAACTACAAACTTATATTTTGTTCCGATACCTGGAAGACAGGAGAAACCAACCGCCCAGGTCCTTATCTTAGCCTTTTTGACAAAGCTCAGGCGCGTTACGCAGGTCTGCCTCCTTTAAAAATTGCCGGCAATTATCAATGGTCCGACAGCGTTACCCTGAAACTCAAATTAAGGTATATCGAGAGTCCCCATTCTGAAAATATAACGTGTAAATTCAGGGGGGACAGCCTTTATATGGAATTTGCAAACAGCAACGATTTCGGGAAACGTTCCGATATAATTAAAGGTAAAGCGGCAAAATAAAAAAGAAAGGAACTTTAACTATAACTTTAACGTAAACTGCCGGCATAACCGAATCTGATTATATGAAACGCCTTTCAAGCCTGTTATGGGTAATTGTATTAATTGTAGTAGTTTCCTGCAACCCTCAAAAATCGCGATTGAAAGAACGCTGGGTACTTCTCGAAAACGAAACCCGGTTGAGTAAGGATTTCGATCGTTTTAACCAGGTAATAATCGATCTTACAGGTCCCCGGTCTGACGTTCGCTATAAATCGGCCATCAGTGGTTCCTATATCCAAATGAAATCGTTTAATAATTATAATTTCAGGATTGGCTCCATATACACACAGGGGAAATGGAACCTGAAAAACGACTCTACTCTCGTTTTTGTTGCTTCAAAAAAGGATACCATTCCAATGCAAATTGTAAAGTGCGGAAAAGATACACTGAAATTACGACTCATATCCGGTCATAATCTCGCCAATTACCTCGATGCTTTTACTGAAAGTGTAACCCTCACCTTTATTCCGGACACCATAACGTATTATACCTCAAATAACCCTTACAGCTTCAAGGCAAACAAATGGGCTGTGAAAGCCACCCGAAAACTTACTGAAAAGGAAATTAAAGCCAAACTGGTAAATTTCATCGATTACCTGGTACTGGTTCTGCAGGATTCGCGCAAAAACGAAAACTATCTCGAACTGATAACCAATCCGATAAATGTCGCAGCTAATGGCTTATCTCTTATAAAACCCGATAATGTTGACCCGGAATGGCGAAACCTTTTCTATGATGAAGAAGGATTTCAGAAAGCATATCAAATCATGATGGCAGCCTTTAACTCCAATGTAAAAATATTGCAGACCAACGACACCGTCGAGCTGGATGTCGACATCCTTAAACAGCTC
Organism: Bacteroidota bacterium; assembly: GCA_021779665.1. Taxonomy (GTDB): domain Bacteria; phylum Bacteroidota; class Bacteroidia; order Bacteroidales; family JAAUTT01; genus JAAUTT01. Next base: position 1,350 of record JAJYAG010000289.1, read on the forward strand.
AGGACTTTTATCAAAAAGTACAAGTCGCAGCAATAAACTCTCAGGCTTTTCTTACAGGTACGTAGAAGTCGTCGGGTTTTAATCCGCACTTTTTGGCTATTGCTTTGCTGTAATCGAGTCGTCCCACATTCGAATTCCTGGAATCGGAACCAAAAGTGAATTTAATTCCTGCTTCTTTGGCCATCATAATAAACTTATCGTGAGGTGTGTGCGACATATCGTTTATCTCAAATGCAATATTACGGGCCTTGGCTGCGTCAATTAACTGCACCATTCGTTTTTGAGTCCAGAGTGAATAATAGTCGCGCGCTATACAAACCGGCAGGAATAAAGGCCATGCAAAAATGTTGATTGGCTCATATTTTAAAATTTTAAGGCTGTAATCCATATACCGCTCCATAAATTCTTCGGTATTCTCCACATAAGTGTCGAATTTCCATATCTGCATGGGCTCACCGTTTTCAACCGGAATGGTTTGAGGATCCATAAGGATATAGTCAACCTTTGCAATTAATTCAGGCGAGTAATTCTTGTGCCAGCCAATATAGGTAGGCTGAAGTCCCACGTAAACAGGATATTTGCGTAAATTCTCAATATATTTTTTCAAATCGTCATCGTTCCTGAGTGCCCAAAATATAGGATGCTCAACGATACCGAATTTCACATTCCGTTTCTCTCCTAATTCCAGAATGTTTTTGATTGTAAATTCATTGGTTGTATGCACATGAAGATCGAGCAAAGGAAAATCGTAAGTTTCCTCTAAATTCAGCTGGTTCAAAACTGGCGAAGCGGCCATAAATCCGGCAGCCATACCGGAATTTCGGATAAAGGATCTGCGTTCCATTGATATAAGATTGATAGGTTAAGTTACTTTTGCAAGCTAATGAATTTTAGATTCTAAACTTTATGTGTACCCTATTGTTATTAATCAAAAAATAAAGCTATGAACTATTGGCTTGTTAAAACCGAACCCGAGACCTTTGGCTGGAACGACCTGGTAAGCAAAGGTTCATCCATGTGGGATGGTGTTCGCAACTTCCAGGCACGAAATAATATAAAAAAGATGAAAAAGGGGGATCATCTCCTGTTTTATCATAGTGGTAAAAACCCCGGAATTATAGCCATAGCTGAAGTTTCGCGCGAATCTTACCCCGACCCGACGGCTACCGAAGGTAACTGGCTTGTGGTAGATGTAGTGCCGGTTCGTCCATTGGAAAGGTTTATTTCACTAGCTGAAGTAAAGCATACTCCCGCATTAAAGGATATGGTTCTTGTTAACAGTCCGCGTTTGTCTGTCCAGCCGGTAACAAAGGATGAGTTCGAAATAATTATGGATCTTGAAAAGAAACCAAAACTTCAGCCCAGGTTAATTTAGCATTGGTAAATATGAGCGTTGTAACATCAGGAAAAAAGTACGATTTCAAATACCTGAATTATTCTCTGGGGAATCAGCCTGCAGCAACTACAAAGTTACTGGAGGAATCGCAGGAGAATCATCTTCCTTATGGAATATCCCTGATGAAACAATGGATGTTCGACGGGATACGCATTCTTTACACAAAAACGAGATATCACAATCATTATCTTTTTAAAAATCACAACGACGATAATGTTGTTGGCCTGGAGTTCAACATGAAGGGACGATACAACATTTATCACCATAACAACATTTATAAGGTAAATAATCAGCAGCATAATATTGTTTATTCGCCCGGGACCCATAACTATTTTGAAAATCACGACCTGGAGACCGAGACATTCAAGATCGAATTCCATCCTGAAATGTTTGCCGAGATTACTTCAGAGAGCAATGATCTGCTGAAACAGTTTGTCTCACAAATGTCCTTAAGTCAGCCAGCAGTTCTTTCTGCATCATCCGGAATAATAGATTTACAGCTTACCAATGCCATAAACGAAATTATAAACTGCAGATATTCAGGAGGTATCAGAAAGACATTTCTGTTATCCAAGTGTCTTGAGATTCTGGTGCTTCAGGCAGAGTCGTTTATGCACACCGAAAAAACAAATCATATTTACCCCAAAAATAAAACCGACCTGGAACGGCTTGATTTTGCCCGAAAATATATCATCGAACATGTCGATATGCCACCATCGTTGCGTGAACTGGCCAAAATATCCGGTTTGAACGAATACAAGCTCAAACGCGGATTTAAAGAAGCCTACAACGATACCGTTTTCGGATACCTGACCAATTACAGGCTTATGACAGCAAAGCAAAAGCTCGAGTCGAACAGCTTGTCCATTGCCGAACTTGCTTATGAATTAGGATTTTCTTCGCCGCAACATTTCAGCAAAACATTTAAAGAACGATTTGGCATGTCGCCCAAATCCGTCAGAAAAGCCCGCGATTAACTTCTGATATAAGTCTTGCTCCCTGATATACACAAATGAGTCATCGGGTAGCTTTACCTTTGGAAAAATTTAAAACTCATAATTATGAACAAAGAACTTGTAGCAAAACAATCAGTTAAACTGAATGCGACTCCATCGGATGTTTGGAAGGTTTTAACTGATCCGGAAGAAATCAAAAAATATTTTTTCGGGACAAAAGTAACCTCCGACTGGAAAGTTGGAGGCTCCATTGTATTTAGCGGTGAATGGGAAGGCCATGAGTATATTGACAAAGGCACAATCCTGGAGTTAATCCCGGAACGCAAACTTGTTTACGACTACTGGAGCTCAGTGAGTGGCACTCCTGACACTCCTGAAAATTATGGTTTAATTACCTATTCGCTGGCCCCGGACAAAGAAGGAACTTTGCTTGAAATTTCGCAGCAAGGCTTCGAAAATGAAGAAAAACGCGATCATTCAGTCGAAGGCTGGAAGTCGGTTCTCGAAAACATGAAAGAGGTGCTTTATTCGCGCACTGTGGCGTAAATACGAGTCGACAGTTCACCGACACCGGTCCAC
>JAJYAG010000140.1 GCA_021779665.1 Bacteroidota bacterium
TGCATTTGCAATATCTTTAAGATTGCAAAATGCAAATTGAAATCCGTTTAATTAAAAAACCAGTATAACTCGCTAAATTTCAAATATTTCAAAGAACAATTTTAGAATTTAATGGGACAGTATTGATTTCAATTAATAAATAATTCAAGCATCATGAAAAAGATTACACTTACATTAACACTTCTTTTAGGAGTTTTAATTGCTTTCGCGCAATCCCCTGCAGCCTTTAATTACCAGGCTGTAATTCGGGATGCATCGGGTAATATTCGTGTAAATGCCAATGTTGCTTTAAGGGTGGATATTATCCAAACCTCGGCTACAGGCACCTCAGTGTATGCCGAAACATTTGCTGCAACCTCCAATGCTTTTGGTTTGATTAACCTTCAGGTTGGTAAAGGGACGGTGGTTTCCGGAACTTTTGCCACCATCAACTGGAGTTCAGGCCCTTATTTTATTAAAATTACTGTGGATGGCACTGAAATGAGTACAAGCCAGATGATGAGCGTACCTTATGCACTTTATGCTGCTAAAGCTGGTAACGGATTCAGTGGAGCTTATACCGACCTTACCGGAAAGCCAACTTTAGCGACTGTTGCTACCTCGGGCAGCTATAACGATTTGCTTAATAAACCTGCTGAAACTGATCCTGTTTATGGGACTTCGGTGGCAAAGTCAATCAAAGCATCGGACACAACACGATGGAGTGCTAAAAGTAACTTTAGCGGCGAGTACTCGGATGTTTTTAATACGCCTACCAGATTTGATTTAGCGAAATACAATATTTCAACTGGAAACTTTTCAAATTTATGGTCATCTCAAGGCCAGAAGAATACCGCTATGGGATTCTATGCCCTTTTGGATAATACCGGAACAGAGAACACCGCCTTTGGTTCTATGGCCTTAAGAAGCAATACCCTGGGTAAATATAATACATCTATTGGCTCTGTTTCAATGTGGTACAACCTGGAAGGTGATGGTAACGTTGCAGTAGGAGGAGCTGCACTTTACGGAAATAAGTCAGGAAGCAATAATGTTGCAATTGGATTTTGGGCTTTAGGAGATAATACTCTGGCTCACGGGAATGTTGCAGTTGGCTACCAATCGATGTTTAATAATTTGACCGCAGGTTATAATGTTGCTGTGGGTTTTCAATCCTTATATTCAAATCAGACGGGCTTTGCAAATACTGCCATTGGAACCCGGGCTCTCAGAAGCAACGTAATTGGCAGATGGAATACTGCGGTAGGAGATTCAGCCTTACTTAATGCAAATACTGATAAAAATACAGGAGTGGGCTATAAAGCGCTAAATGTCTCAACCGGGTGGGATAATACTGCGGTAGGATACGCTTCTTTATTAAAAAACACCGATGGCTTCGATAATGTTGCAGTAGGTGCAGATGCTCTGAATGCCAACACATCCGGCGATGCAAATACGGCCATTGGAAAGAATACCCTTACAGGATGTGCTACCGGGAACAATAATACAGCCATTGGTTCAAGGGCCGATGTGACTGGAAATTTCTCAAATGCAACTGCTATTGGTTATTTTGCTATTGCAGATGCAAACAATAAAGTAGTTATCGGTAACAGCGATGTTACCAGTATCGGCGGAAAAGTGAACTGGTCGCTCACTTCCGATGCCCGTTTGAAGGAGAATATTGTTTATACAAACAAACCTGGCTTGGATTTTATAAACGGTTTGCAAACTGCAACTTATAATTATAGGAACGATAAAGCCAAAACTCAATATAATGGGTTAATAGCGCAAGATGTTCAAAAAATACTTAATGGTTTGGGACTTCAGTTTAGCGGGCTGGTAACGGAGGATAATCCGGAAAAATATCTTCGTTTGTCCTACGCCGAATTTGTAATCCCTCTCATTAACTCCGTTCAGGAGCTTAACAAGAAAAACCTTGAACTTCAGCAAAAGAATGAAAATCTGGAAGCTACAATCAGTTCTATGAAAGCTGATATTGAAGCGTTGAAAAAAGCAGTTCAGAAATAAAGTAAATATTTCAGTATATGAAAAAACTAAGAATTTCAACTTTGTCGGTAGCAGTAATGTTTCTGTTAACAGGAAAATTGGCTGCACAACAGGTAATTGCAACCTCCGGAGGAACAGGTCAGAGTACTTCGGGAACCATAACCTACACCTTAGGCGAATTGATTATTGATACATACAATGGCGCCGATAAAAAGCTTACTCAGGGGTTTCAGCAATCAAGGCTTATCATAACAGCTGTTAACGAAATTAAAGGCCTTAATTATTCCATATCGGCTTATCCTAATCCCACAACTGACCTTGTTAATTTAAAATTTGATAAGGATTTTCCTGAAACATTGGAGTATTTGTTGATGGATTCAAATGGAAAAGTTGTTTCCTCGGGTAAAATAACAAAAACCGATATGGGGATATCTTTTGAAAGTCTGGCTGCAGGTACCTATTTTATTAAAGTAGTACAGGATAAAAAGGAAGTAAAAACCCTTAAGGTTGTGAAACAGTAGTTATTTGAGATACGGAATGCCTTGAAGTGTTGTGCGCAGTTCTTTTAAGAATAGCAAGCAACACTTTTTTTATTAACTTAGGTTAAACATAAACCTAAGCCTATGGCGTTATCGAAAAATTCAGTCTTCCGGGTTCTTTTTAATCTGCATATTTATGGAGGGCTGTTCAGTTCTCTGTATTTGTGCATTGTGGCCTTAAGTGCATTGAACTTTCAGCATCATTTTATTTCTGAAGAACCAAAGGACACCGTAGCTTTCAGCAAACAAATCCAATTCGATGCTGCTCTTGCGAATGACTCTCTTGCAAGGTTTGTAGCACATGAGTTAAAAATTGTCGGCCATATACCTCCCTGGGAAATGAGAAGCGACAGTTCAGGGGCTTTTCGTTATAAAATTGAAAGACCGGCGCGATCATTTGTTGTTAAACTGAATCGTAACTCCAACGAAGTCTTTGTTAAGGAAATTCATTATCGTGCCGGACGGATTCTGAGAGCAATGCATACTGGCAGTATAGCTGGTTTAGACGATCCAATTTTAAAAGCCTGGTCGTGGTTCGCTCAGATTTCAACAATCCTGGCATTTCTTGTGGTTTGTATCTCAATATATTTCTGGTTCAGGAAATCGGTTAAAAAACGTTACCAAACCACCATCGTTATTGTTTCGTGTATCATTTCCACTTTCTTTATTCTTTACGTATGGCTGGTAGGATAATTTTCAGCAAAACGCTTAAGGCATTACATCTTTATCTGAGTCTGGTAATTTTTTTAATGTCATTTCTTTATATCTCCACCGGATATATTATGAGTAAGCATAACTGGTTCGAAAGCGGCGAAGAGCAGGTAACGACGAAAGTGTTGCCTTTGAATTACACGCCAGATACCTCCCGGCTCGATCAGTTTGGGAAAGATCTCATGGAGCAGTTTGAAATTACAGGAAGAATGAATTGGTCAAGAAATGGTGCAGGGCAAATTCAGTATATGTATATTCGTCCAGGCGAGAGGATTAAAGTTTTGGTAAACCATGAACTTGATAGTGTAAGTATCACCCAAACATCCAAAAAAACGTTTCAGGAAATAAGTACACGCATTCACCGGTTACATGGTTTCGAAGGGGGCGCTTTATACAAAGCCTGGGCAATTTTACTCGATATTACGGCTATTGCCATGTTCCTGTTCGTAATTACCGGAATCCTGATCTGGTTTCGTTTTAAGAATATGCATTTCTGGGGAAGCTTAATACTTATCTCAACTTTACTGGTTGCAGCTGGAATGTTTTGGTATTTGGTTTAGATAAGTTTATCTGGGCATCTGAAAAGCATTTCTAACATTTTCTTAATCTATCTGTTTTGTAAGAAACTCTCTTTATGACTTCAAACAAGCAAACAGTAATGGATTATATGGATGCTTTCCGGGTAACCGATCGTGACCGCATTCTGGAATGTTTAACTGACGATGTGGTTTGGTATATACCGGGTATGTTCCATAGAATGGGTAAAATAGCTTTCGACAGCGAAATCGAAAACGATAATTTTGTGGGACATCCGGATATTGCTGTAACCCGTTTAACCGAGGAAAACAACGTGGTAATTGCCGAAGGTGGCGTTATTAGTACCATGAAATCGGGCGAGAAGCTGGATGTTTTGTTTTGCGATGTTTTTGAAATGGAAAACGGTAAAATAAAAAAGCTAACTTCGTACCTCATGAACAAATAGATATGAAATCCAGAATAGAACTACTTCCTGAAAAGAAACTCGTTGGTATGCATTTATCCATGTCGTTTGCCGACAATAAAACCGTAGAGTTATGGCGGAGTTTTATGCCTCAGAGAAGTAAAATTCAGAATCCTGTCTCTTCTGATTTGTTTTCGATGCAGATTTTTCCGGCTTCTTTTGATTTTAGCAGCATTAATCCTTATGAGGTATTCGAGAAATGGGCTGCAATAGAAGTTGCCGATTATAACCAAGTCTCCGGAGGCATGGAAACTTTTTTACTACCTCAGGGACTTTATGCTGTGTTTCTTCATAAAGGAGCAGCTCAAACAGCTCAGCAAACTTTTCAGTTTATTTTCGATGTTTGGCTTCCTGCTTCGGGCTATGCAATTGATTCACGTCCGCATTTCGAAATACTGGGCGAAAAGTATAAAAACAACGATCCGGATTCGGAAGAAGAAATCTGGATTCCGGTTCGAGGTATTTAAATTATGTCCGATCCGGGCAGGTTTCTAGTGTTCATGTTTTAGTATCACGGATTGTTTAACAAACTCAAAATAGCCAAATCCTACCGTGAAGAAAAGGTAAATAGCCACAGCCGTCCATCCGAAAGCGTTCATCACTCCGGTCAGCGTAGCCATCAGGGTGATAACAAAACCAATTCCGTTGTACAAAAACATTTGCAAAATAATAGCCCGTTGCGACAATGAACCATTATCCTCCCGTGCAAACCAGGTGAGTAGTAAATTACCGAGCATTGCTGCCCCGTAAAGCCTCGCCATAACTGTTCCGCTTAAATCAAGATCTAATCCGTAAAGTTTCATAATTTGAACCGGAATGAAAAGCAATGGAATGCCAAAAAACAGACAAACCAAAGCTTTGGCAGTCATTACATTTTTTAGTTTCATACAATTACTTTTTTTGATTTTAAAAAATTAGGTCAATAAGTAGGCTTTTAAACACAATAAAATTACTTCAAAAGAAATGGGAAGTCAAGCATAATCTGTTAATTGTCAGTAGAAATAAAAAAAGCTGGCATTATCACCAGCTTTTTTATCTATTCAGCTTTCAGATTTTCTTTCAGCGTTTTTAATTCGTCCAGCAACGGAGTTACTTCTTTTCTGATTCGCCACATGCGTATGCGATGCCCCCAAAATGTAGATACTACCAGCAAAAATGAATATATCATATGCATTCTGAATTTATTCTCATGTGTGGATGAGAACCCGATGGCCATGATATTGGCACCTATTAAGAGACATGCGGAAAACAAAAGAAACGGGACTTTAAATATTGAGTTTTGTTTCTCGAGCATATGAGCCGCTTCGTCCATAAAAACGTCACTTGGCGCGGTAAAATTCAGCTTTTTAATATTGAATTGGTTTCTCATGTAGTAGAGCATAAAAACCGTTACACCTGTAAATATTACCCCCAGGCCACCATACATCCATATTGTACCGGCATTCAGCCGGTTTAACCAATAAACCATCTGGGAAAAGATCATGATGAGTATAAATATTTTCAGCCGGTTAATTCTGGTTTGACTGCTTTCGAGTGTTTTAAGTTTTTCAATAAGGCTCTCTGATACGGTGCCGGAGGAGAACTGTTTAGCTTTATTTGTTCCCGTTTGCCATATATCCTGAAGTTCGTTCAATTCATTCATAGTTCAATTCTTTTAACATGTTAAAAAGTTTCTTTTTAATGCGGTTGACCTTAACACCTACATTTCCGGCAGTGATACCGGTAATTTCCGAAACCTGTTCGTAGGTTAGTTCTTCCAGGATAAGCGATATGATAATCCTGTCGTTCTTTTCGAGCCTGGAGATACATTGTGCCAGCATTCCAAGCTTTTCTTCCCTTATTTTGGAATCATCAGTTTCAACATCGATTGTTGTTTCGGGCACCGAAAAGTTGAGCTTGCCGTAGAATTTGTTTTTCTTATTGTAAAGCAGCGCAGTATTTACTGCTACTTTGTAAACCCAGGTTCCAATCGTGGAATCGCCTCTGAAACGTTCCAGACTGTTCCAAATGTTTATCATAATTTCCTGGAAAAGATCGTCCACTTGCTCTTTTTCATAGATATACCCATAGCAAATTCTGTATATCCGGTCCTTATAACCTGAATATATTTCAGAGAATGCTGTTTCCTTTTCGTTCTTTTGCATAATCAAAAATTAAGAATTATTCAGGATTTTTTAAGAATGAACCAGGAGAAACCTGCACAATTAGTTTTTTCGGAGGTATTATTCCGTGCTTTTTCATTTGAATATTTCATAGCGTAAAATTTGGTTACATTCTTTAGTATGCAAAACGTTGGGATTATTACACCATTTCTTTCATAATTTCGAAAAATCAAGTCTTTTGAGAATTAGTTTAATTACTTCTTCTCAATATTTAACGAAAGGTTTATCTTTAAAGTAAAGTTAATTGAATAATAACCTTAACAATAGTATATGAGAGCTTTATTGGTTCTTGTCCTTCTGGTGATAAGTCACAATATTATGGGGCAATCGAAATACATGAATATAAAAAACAAAAAGCTGACGCCTGAAACTATTGATACGGTAGGTGAGAAGATTTTTGTTTATGTAAAACCTTTTGCAAGGATTTATTTCAAGGTGGACCATATTATGAACCATATAGATAGTCTTCAGAAGTCAAACAAAGCTGTTGAACTGCAAGCGCTCAAAGATACTTTAATGACTGTAAAGCAGAAACTCGAAATTGTTGATTGGGTTTACAGTTACGATGATCAGGAAGGTATTCAGACAATTTCCCGTAAAAATATCAGTAAAAAAGATCTCGAAATTAATAAAGCTTTTGAAAGCATTGGAGCTGATCTTATCCTCGGGGGGGAGTTTATGGTTTACTCCGGAACCATGGAGCGGGTGGTTACCCGAAGATTAAAGGTGGTTCGGGCAAAAGGGGTTTTCGATGTTCAGTACCTGAGTTTTATATTTCCCGACAGGTCTATGTTTTATTGGATTCCTCTCAGTACTCAGCAATAAAAATGTCTCAAAGAATCAGAAGCTTTGATTCTCCTGACTTTTGAGACAAGTCTTTTCTGTAACTCAAAATAGAAACTCTAAATTGTAACTCCCATTTCAAAGGGTTTTACAATCTCCATCCCTCTTTGAATTGCTTCCCTGTTCATGGGAATAGTATGATGGTGGCGTTTAGGCAAAGATTTTTCCAATCCTTTAATTACATGTTCGAGATTTACAATGGGTTTTAATTTGAGGAAAGCACCCAGAACAATCATATTGAAAGTTTTTGCCGAGGCCATGCGTGCAGCTTCGGCAGCTGCTTCAACAACGTACACTGATATGTCAGTGCGCACCGGATGACGGGTGATTCCGTTGCTGTCGTACAATAAAACTCCTCCCTTTTTCACATGTGGCTCAAACTTGTCCATCGACTGTTGATTCAGGATTATAGCCGTATCAAATTCATTCAGAATAGGAGAGGAGATGCGGTCGTCGCTTAAAATAACGGTTACATTTGCCGTACCGCCCCTCATTTCGGGGCCGTACGAGGGCATCCAGCTTACTTCCATATCCTTCATAATTCCGGAGTAAGCCAGAATTTTACCTACCGAGAGAACGCCTTGTCCCCCGAAACCTGCAATGATAATTTCTTCTGTCATTATAGTTATAATTACAAGGTTTTTACAAGTTTGCCGTCAACTTTAATATCGCCCAGCGGGTAGAAGGGAAACATGTTTTCTTCCATCCATTGGTTTGCCTTTACAGGCGTCATTTTCCAGCCCGAGTTGCAGTTCGAAACAATTTCCACAAAACCCAGACCTTTTTTGTTGATCTGGCACTCGAAAGCAGCACGGATGGCTTTCTTTGCCTTACGCACAGCCGCAGGAGTATGCACTGCCTGTCGCGAAACAAAATTCACCCCATCCAGGTGGGCTATCATTTCTGTGATCTTTAACGGAGTTCCCATGGTTGCAACCTCTCTTCCGTAAGGCGATGTTGAGGTTTTCATTCCGGGAAGGGTGGTAGGAGCCATCTGGCCGCCTGTCATTCCGTAGATACCATTGTTAACGAATATGATGGTGATATTTTCGCCACGGTTACAGGCGTGAATGGTCTCCGAAGTTCCAATGGCAGCAAGGTCGCCATCGCCCTGATAGGTAAATACTACCTTTTCGGGCAAAACACGTTTGATGCCGGTTGCAACTGCCGGAGCACGGCCATGAGGAGCCTGCGAGAAATCAATATCAATAAAATCGTATATCAAAACGGAGCATCCAACCGGAGCAACTCCTATTGTGTCGTTTTGAATTCCAAGTTCTTCTATTACTTCGGCTACCAGGCGGTTGGATGTTCCATGACCGCAACCGGGGCAATAGGAGAATGGTTTGCTGGTGAGCAACGAAGAGCGTTGATACACCATATTTTCTTGTCTTATAATCTCTTTTACTTCCATGTCATCAATTTTTGATGAAGATTTTTTCAAAAGCTTCCAGTACTTCGGAAGGAGAGTGAACCATTCCTCCAAAACGGCCATAATGTTCAACAGGTATTTTGCCATTAACGGCCAGTCGGATATCTTCCACCATTTGACCAGCGCTTAATTCAACCGAAAGCATGCCTTTTACCCGTTGTGCCAGTTCGGCAATTCTCACTTTTGGGAATGGGAACAGGGTTATGGGGCGGAGCAATCCAACTTTTACTCCTTTGGCTCTGGCAAGTTGCAAGGCTTTGGAACAGATGCGGGCACTGGATCCGTAAGCCACCATAATATAATCGGCATCGTCGCACATAATTTCTTCAAAACGCACTTCCTCATCTTCCATCTTTTTGTATTTTGCCTGAAGGTGATGGTTGTGTTTTTCCATAGGAAGAGGTTCCAAATCGAGCGATGTAATGACATTCGCTTTTCTGTCGGGCGTTTTTCCTGTGATTACCCACGATTGGTCGAATTGCTCTGTTCTGGGGATGGGTTTAAAAAGCTCAACTTTCTCCATCATTTGTCCTATCACGCCATCGGAGAGGATCAAAGCCGGATTGCGATATTTAAAGGCCAGATCGAAAGCCAGTGGCACAAAATCGGCCATTTCCTGGACCGATGATGGCGCCAAAACTATCAACCGGTAGTCGCCGTGGCCACCACCTTTTACCGACTGAAAATAATCGGCCTGCGAAGGCTGGATAGTTCCCAAACCAGGACCCGCACGAACCACGTTGATAATCACGCAGGGCAATTCGGCACCTGCGATGTATGAAATTCCCTCCTGCATCAGACTGATACCCGGACTGGATGATGAGGTTAACACTTTCTTTCCTGTTCCGGCAGCACCATAAACCATGTTGATAGCGGCAAGCTCACTTTCGGCCTGCAATACAACCATTCCGGTACGTTCGGTAGCTTTTTCGGTCATGAGATATTCCATTATCTCCGACTGCGGTGTGATGGGATATCCGAAGTAGGCATCTGCTCCCGCACGAATGGCGGCCTCAGCGATAGCTTCGTTCCCTTTCATCAGTAAAAATTCTTTCATTCCCGGATTATTATTGTTAAACTTCCGATTTAGCCCTGAAAACGGTAATTACTCCGTCGGGACAAACTACCGCGCAGTTTGTACAACCAGTACAAGCTTCCGGGTTGCCCATATAAGCATAATGATACCCTTTTGAATTAACGTGTTGTTCCAGGCTAATTACATGAAAAGGGCAACTTCCGATGCAAAGTTCACAGCCTTTGCATTTCTCGATGTCCACTTCTATTGCTCCACGAGCTTTTGCCATAGTTTTGTTTTTTAGCATTATGGTCTCTCCCGGTTTGACCCGGAATGACACTTAAGTAGTTTTATTTTATTCTCATTGACTTAACTCAGATGAGCCAAGCCGAAGGTATTAATTCAACGGATGATTTTCCCTGAAAGTCTCCAGACGTTCTTTTAAATCTATTGCCTGATCGGGATGGAACTGCGAAACACAGGCGCGCAATCCTTCGTGATTGCTGCCGGTTATTTTCAAAGCGATTGATCCGATTCCATAATATAACAACTCTTCGAGGAGTTGAGCGCCCGTAAAACCAGGATAATTGATTGTAAAATAAAAGCCGTCGGCTAATGGTTTTTCACCATCCTTGTCGTATACCAGGTAAAATCCGTTATCGGTAAAAAGCTTTTTCATAATTGCAGCTCTTTCTCCATAAGGCTTTACGCCATCCACAAAGGCATATTTACCGTCGTTGGCGGCTTTTAACATTGCTGCCAGTGCGTATTGAGACGAGTGCGCCGTGCCTGCCGAAAGGGAATACAATGCTCCGTAAATTACAGCGTGACCAAAATCGGTACACGAAAAATATGGTATCAGAGCCTGGTATTCCTTTTTAAATACAGTGTTCGACATGGCAATCATACCCAGCCGTTGTCCTGCATAACTAAATACCTTTGAGCTCGAAATAAGCAAAATATAATTATCGGTATAATTTGCAACTGTCGGCTGGAATGGCGGAACTCCGGGTGTAGCAATGTTCAGGCGGAAATCCATTCCGAAATATGCCAGATCTTCAATGATGATAAGCTCATATTTATTGGCCATTTCACCGATTATCCGAAGCTCTTCTTCTGTAAAGCAAATCCACGAGGGATTGTTGGGATTGGAATAGATGACAGAACTAATATCTCCTTTTGAAAGAATGCTTTCGAGTTTATCGCGAAGTTTGGCGCCCCGGTGCTCGTAGACATCAAAGGTTTCGAACGGAACACCCAAAGCTTTGCACTGCACTTTTTGCACCGGAAACCCGGGATCGATAAAGAGGGTTTTATTTTTTCCAGGAACACATCTGTTCGCAACCATAATAGCTGCCATGCTTCCCTGCATCGATCCAACAGTTGGGATACATCCCTGTGGACTGAGGTCGAGGTTCATGAAACTTTTAATGAAGCGCGAAGTTTCATTCTTCAGTTCCGGAAGTCCTTCCATGTTTGGATAGACAGAAGCAACACCGTTTTGAAGTGCTTCTATTTCGGCCTGAACACCAATTTCAGGGCTATCCAGTCCGGGAACGCCCATTTCCATGCGGATGAACTTTACTCCCGAGGCTGCTTCAATCTGACTGACAACTTTAACAATTTCCCTGATGGAAGCATTGCCCACGGATTTAAGTCCGCTTTCGGCAATTATCTTGTTAACTATTTCTTGTTTTACAGGTGTATTTTTCATTTTAAAACATAAGTCAAGAAAGCTGTGCAATATTACACAACATTAGATAAATTACTAAGTATGCGTGGATGTTAAGAAACACCCGCAAGGATGCTAAATGTCAGAATTTCCGTTTGTCGATCACACGTTTGGCTTTGCCTTCCGATCTTTCGATGGTTTTAGGCTCAACAAGTTTCACGTTTACTCCGAGGCCTGTTGCGCTTTCGATGTTATGCTGAATTTTTCGGGTAAGGTTCTGAAACTCGCTGATACGATCCATAAAGAATTCCTGCTCCACCTCTACCCAAATCTCAAGCGTATCAAGATTGTTCACACGGTCAACAATAATCATGTAATGAGGTTTGGTTTCGCTCATGTTAAGCAGAACGGTTTCTATCTGCGAAGGGAAAAGATTTACGCCACGGATAATTAACATATCATCACTTCGTCCTGTACATTTTTTCATACGGACAAGAGTACGGCCGCAACCACATGTTTGATAGTTAAGGCTGGTGAGATCGCGGGTACGATAACGAAGTAGAGGTAATCCTTCTTTGGTGATTGTTGTAAATACCAGTTCGCCGGTATGACCCTCAGGGAGTGGCTTGAGAGTAACCGGATCTACGATTTCGGGAATGAAATGATCTTCAAAGACATGCAGTCCATCCTGCTGGGAACATTCGGCGCTAACGCCCGGACCAATCACTTCACTTAGACCAAATATATCGATAGCCTTAATGCTCCATTTAGCTTCAATTTCGCGCCGCATATTTTCAGTCCATGGCTCTGCTCCAAAAACGCCAACCCGCAGTTTCAGATCAGATCGTTTGATTTTGAATTCTTCCAGAGCTTCGGCCAGATAAAGGGCATACGAAGGTGTACAGGCCAGAATGCTGCTTCCAAAATCCTGCATAATCTGCAACTGACGTTGCGTGTTTCCCCCAGAAACAGGAATAACTGTGGCTCCAATTTTTTCGCTGCCATAATGCAAACCCAAGCCTCCGGTAAAAAGGCCGTAACCGTATGCGATGTGGATTACGTCGTGTTTGTGAGCACCAGCGCAGGTGAGGGTACGGGCAACAACTTCGCTCCAGGTTCCGAGATCCTTGCGGGTATATCCGACTACGGTTGGTTTACCTGTTGTTCCTGAAGAAGCATGTACACGTACGATTTCGCTCATAGGAACAGCAAATAAGCCGTAAGGATAATTATCTCGCAGGTCCTGCTTTGTTGTAAAAGGGAGTTTACTTAAATCGTCAATTGATTGAATATCTTCCGGATGGATTCCGACTTCCTGCATTTTATTGCGGTAAAACGGAACATTGTGATAAACGCGCTCAACCATATCACTCAAACGCCTGCTTTGGCATCTGTGCATATCTTCGCGGCTCATACATTCAAACGTTGGGTTCCAGATCATTTTTTAATAGGTGTTTAGGTGTTAGGTCCCGATAGCTATCGGGATAGGAGGTTAGGCAACCAGCTTTATGACGGGCAGCCTTTCTCCATGAAACGAATTATTTACATTGCTCGCAGTTCGCTACTTGTGATCAGGTCAATTCCCTGACTTTTCATCACTTCTATTGTCCGGGTTATATTTTCAGGTCGCATAACAATGGCCGCTTTCTGGTTAAAGCTAAAAGCATACATATATTCAACGCTTATTGAATTAGCTGCCATTATCTTAAGGATATTTGCAAACGATCCTGCTTCGCTGGGGGTAGCTATTGAGATTACATCAGTAAAATTAACCGAGAAACCCTCACTACGCAAAGCCTCCAGTGCTTTTGCATCGTCCGAAACAATCAGACGTAAAATGCCATATTCGGAAGTGTCAGCAATTGTCAGAGCTTTAATTGCGATCCCTGCATCGCCAAGGACTCCAAGAACGTCGGCCAGACGCCCCGATTTGTTTTCCAGAAAGATGGACAGTTGTTTGATAATCATAGCTGTTTTTTTAATGATTTTGCTTAGAGCAAATAGTCCGTAGTCCTAAGCTGATAGCAATGATTTTTTAGCTTACGACTTATGACTTACTACTTGGTACTAAACGAATGTTTTACAACATCCCTGCAATATACTGATCTTTTAAATATAGACCGGATGAAGAATGCCATAAATTGGGCCTGGATTTGGGTGTTATTAGTGTAATACTTTGAAATACAGAAGTTATTTACGATAATTTAGAAAGTGTAAAAATTAAAAGTCCTGCTCAAATTGGGGTTTTGCTCACCAAACAGGTTGTTTACTGCAGCCCAAGGTCTGTGGATGCTCTGTTGCAGATTATTGTTGATACTAAATAAGATCCACAATTGCGGCGATGTTAAAAGTATAGTTCTGTTTAGGACATTCTCAGGTCGCCAAAATTCTATTTTTATTACGACCCGGGGCGCCGCTTCACATTGCCCCGGGCTCAATTATCCAAGGCTTTCAGCCTAAAGAACATTAAACCAGATCTACATTTTTGTAAAACTAAGCCGCTACGGAATAAAAGCTATCGACTTTACCCGGCTGTTCTAGCTGTCGTCTGAGGACCGAGGACCGTTGACTTTCTTACCCCTTCTCCACCCTTATCCTCGCATCTACAACCGTTATCCCCTGAGGTGTTGCGATAAGCGGGTTAAAATCAAGCTCTTTTATTTCGGTGGCAAATCTTAATAATCCCGAGAGTTTTACAATTATTTCGGCAAACTGGGTTTCGTTAATGCCTTGCTGGCCTCGGGTGCCCTGGAATATCTTGTAGCTTTTCAGGGAATGGATCATTGAATAGGCCTCGTCGTAGGTGAGGGGGGCAAGACCTGAGGAAAAATCCTCCAGCACTTCAACAAAAATACCGCCTAAACCGCAAAGAACCACATGGCCGAATCGAGGCTCGTATTTGGCGCCAATAAAAAGTTCTTTTCCGGCGAGCATAGGTTGGATCTGAACAGCAGTTGCTCCGGGCAGTGCCATCATATGATCGAATTCAACTGCCAGGTGCTTTTCGCTTTTGACGTTGAGCGAAACACCGCCTATATCGGACTTATGAATGGGGCCCACCACTTTAACAGCCACGGGGTATCCCATTTCGCATGCAGCAAAAAGTATTTCGTCCTTATTGGATGAGATATATTCTTTTACAAATGGAATTTTGGCAGTGTTCAATATTTTCTGAATGGTTTCGGCCGAGACAAAGCCATCGGAGCAGTTGTCGATTATTCTTCGGAGCCCCAGGATATCCAAACCCGGGAACTCAGTTATTTCTTCAGCGGGGGCTGGGGTTTCAAATACTTTTGTGAGGGCCGAGCCAAGCGAAACTTCGTCGGGGAAGTTTACGTGTCCTTTTTCAATAAAAAACTCAGTTTCTTTGCTGGCCGTGATTATCGAAGGCAACACCGGGAAAATGGGCTTTTTGCATTCGGCCATTTTGTTGTGCAGCACCTGGTAAGCATCGAAAACCTCTACCAGACCGGGACTACCAAAAATAACCATCATGGCATCCACATAATCTATTTTATTTTCACAATAATCAATTACCGCTCCAAGCTGTTCCGCTGTTCCTGTTGCGAGCAGGTCAATAGGGTTTTGAGCCGACGATCCCGGTAAAAGCATTTTTTTTATTTGGACGGCATCATCATCATTAAGCCTGGGAATTTCCAGTCCTCCGCGCGATAATGCGTCTGTTAACATCACTGCCGGTCCGCCTGCCTGGGTGATAATTGCTATTCTCTTACCTTTCAGTTTTTTGTGCATAAACACGCTGGCAACTGTCGTAAGTTCTTCACGTCCGTGACAACGTACAATTCCTGCTTTGCGGAAAAGAGCTTCCACAGCAGCATCGGAACTGGCAAGGGCGCCCGTGTGAGAGGACGCAGCGCGACTACCGGCGTCGGAAGTCCCGGCTTTAATGGCCGCAATAGTGCATCCTTTTCTGATAAGCGACGATGCATGATAAAGCAGGGAATCAGGGTCTTTTATGCTTTCGATATATAAAAGTTTTATGCGGGAACTTTTTTCAGGATCGAAAGTTTCGTCGAAATGTTTCAAAACATCTTCCACACCATTCTGGGCACTGTTTCCAACAGAAAATACCGATGAAAACCGCAAACCCTTGGTGATTCCCGACTCCATAATGAAAACAGCTGTTGCTCCAGAGCTCGAAATCAGGTCGCAACCCTTAGGGTCGAGCCTTGGAATAGGCGAAGTGAAGAGGCTGTGATGCGAAGGTGTTAATATTCCGATACAGTTTGGTCCTATTAAGCTGCCGGAGGTTTTGTTGATAATCTCGGCTATTCTTTTTTCAAGAGCGGCACCTTCCTGGCTTTCTTCACTAAATCCGGCCGATACAATAATAAATGCTTTTGTGTTTTTGGTATTTGCCAATATGTCAACTGCTTCCACACAGCTTTTCGCCGGAATAGACAAAATAGCCATCTCTGTGTTGGGAATTTCTGCAGCTGTTTTATAACATTTTATTCCCTGTACTTCATCCTCTTTAGGATTTACGATATGAATTGTCCCTTTATACCCCCCGTCAATAAGGTTTTTAAGGATTTTACCACCGGGCTTCTGTATATTATTCGACCCGCCTACTACAACAATATTTGAGGGATTGATTAATTGCTCATTGATCATATAAAGGTTATTTGTTTTAACAAAGTTAGGGGATTTTTCACTGAGGGAATCATGACTTTTGAAAGCTTAAACTTTGTTATAGATCAATATTTTTTAAAAAGAGACACAACTTTATCTTTATATTTTGTTATATTTATTAAAAGATAAGCACTTGTAACCTGATTGATTATGAATTTACAAGAACTCAAAAAGACAGCAGCTTATGCCGAAGAAGAATATCTTTGGACTGAAAAGGTAATTCTTGTCGCCGAAGACATAGAATTAAACTTCATGTATATCAACGAACTGCTTGACCCAACGGGAGCTATTATTATAAGGGCCGAGAACGGGAAGAAGGCTGTTGACTATTGTTTGTCGAACACCAAAATAGATATGGTATTGATGGACATTTTAATGCCGGTTATGAATGGCTACGAAGCAACGCGACAAATAAAAGCGGTAAGGAAAGATCTTCCTATTATTGCACAAACGGCATATGCACTCACTGAAGACAGGGGTAAAGCTCTTGCAGCAGGATGCGATGATTTTATTGCCAAACCAATAGGACGCGAAGAATTACTGAGAAAGATAAATGCTTTCTTTAAAAAATCGCAGGTAAGTTAAAAATGGAACGGTTTTTTAGCTAACCACAAAAATATCTATATTTGCGAAGTGAACTTTTTACAATTTTTGCGTTTGTTTGACTGATTATTTTACTTTTTTGTGATGTTACCTGAAAAAACTGTAGAACGCTTAAGCCAATACCGCCGCACTCTTCTGAATTGCCTCAGCATGGGTAAAACTCATATTTATTCTCATGAGTTGGCCGAACTTCAGAATATTACTGCAGTACAGGTACGTCGCGATATTATGTTCCTTGGCTTTACCAGTGCTCAGCGCAAAGGCTACGATGTGAAGGAAATGATCGATATGATCGGTAAAGTGATCGATAGCGACGAGGTGCTGAACATTGCTGTTGTGGGGATGGGTAATCTTGGCACAGCTGTTACGCATTACTTCACAGGAAAGCGTCCCAAACTGAATATTGTAGCATCATTTGATATAGCTCCTGATCGCACTGGTACCGTTATTCTGGGAGTGGAATGTTTTCATATGGACGATCTTGCCCGCATTATCAAAGAACGGTCCATTACCATCGGTATGTTAACCGTTCCGCCCGAAGTTGCTGTTGAAACCGCACAAAGACTTATGGATGCAGGTATAAAAGGAATTCTGAATTTTACTACTGTACCTTTGAATGTATCTCCAAAAGTTTATCTCGAGGAATACGATATGATCACCTCTCTTGAGAAAGTTGCCTATTTTGTGAAAAAACAGGGATAAGAGGTTTTGAGTTGCGGGTTACGTGTTATGAGTTACGGGTTTTGTTTTGGCAAATTGTTTTTGGGCATAAATGCTTCCTGGTTGTTTGATCTAAGACCTAACTACTACAGCCTAATCTCCTAAACTATTTTCTTACGCCTTACGACCTACGACTTAAGACTAAATTTCAGCTTCCCATTAAATATTCCGACAGATTCACATCGTGTGGCAGGTTCATTTTCTTCCTTAATCTATAACGGCCAATTTCTACACCGCGTCCTGAAATATTCAGCAGGTGGGCTATTTCTTTGGTGGTAAAGTTCATACGAAGATAGGAGCACAGTCTTAAATCATTCGGGGTAAGGTCAGGATGTTTTTCTTTCAATCTTCTGAAAAAACCTTCCTGCGACAGTTTCAGGTTGTTCATGTAGCTTTTCCAGCGATC
>JAJYAG010000290.1 GCA_021779665.1 Bacteroidota bacterium
GTTCCTCCTGGTCAGTTAATCAGGGTAATGTTTATTCTTCTAAGGCTATAAATTTTTAAAATGAAACAACATGCGGATTTCTTTATTTTATCACAGTTTAATCTCCGATTGGAATCACGGTAATGCCCATTTCCTTCGCGGAATTGTAAATGCTTTGCAGGAAGATGGACATGATGTTACAGTTTATGAGCAATTAAACGGGTGGAGTTTCAGTAATATGATTGCCGATGCCGGTATGGAGCCGGTTAACGATTTTAAACAGCATTTCCCGAAGCATAAGGTTATTTTTTATACCGAAGAGAATTTTTCGACAGAGTTACTAAATGATGCAGATATGGTTATCGTTCACGAATGGAACAGCCCGGACCTTATCCGGAAAATTGGGACTCACCATAAGCTTAAAGGCGACTACATACTTTTATTTCACGATACGCATCACCGGTCGGTTACCGATCACGACAATATGCAGCAAAACGACCTTTCCGGTTACGATGGTGTTCTTGCGTTCGGCGATATAATAAAAAATATTTATCTGGCTAATAATTGGGCAAGACAGGCATGGACATGGCACGAAGCTGCCGACGTTACCATGTTTCATCCTGTCGATCCCCGTCCGGCCTCGGATGGGGATCTGGTTTGGATTGGGAACTGGGGCGATAACGAACGTAACCAGGAGTTACTTGAGTTTATTATAAAACCTGTTAAAGAATTGAAATTGAAAGCTAAGTTTTACGGGGTTCGTTATCCGGCTGAGGCTTTGAATGCGCTTAAAGATGCTGGAATCGCATATGGAGGCTGGCTTCCCAATTATAAAGTTCCTGAAGTTTTTGCCCGTTATAAAGTTACGGTTCATGTTCCCCGGCTTCCTTATGTGAAGGCTCTGCCCGGAATTCCTACTATCCGTCCTTTTGAAGCCATGGCTTGTGGAATTCCTCTTATCTCGGCACCATGGGAAGATACCGAAGGCCTTTTCAGGCAAAATAAGGATTATCTGATGGTGGAAAATAGCGACCAGATGAAACTGGCCCTGTTAAGAATTCTTGAAGATAAGGCATTTGCCAGGACCTTGGCAGCTCATGGCCTGGAAACCATCCGCAGCAAACATACCTGTCACCATCGTAAGGACCAATTGATGGAGATTTATAATGGGCTTAAACGGAATACATGGGAATCTTCATTTTCACGGAAGGAAAATGTATAGAAACATCACGGCAAGTCGTACCGGATATTTAATTAATAAATCATTGTTGTCCGGTAAATTAATTGCAAACATTTATGCAACCTCTACGAGGTTGATAAGATGAGGGGATCTGTCTGTTCTACAATAATGTATCCTCTACGAGGATATTGGCTTAACTCCGTAGAAGTTACATATTGTAGAAAATAAAATTGAAGGTAATTCCTCCAGCCTCTTAGAGGTTGCACTTTCAGGAGATTTAATCTTTTTTATCGGGCATCAGTTTTTACAATTATGAATCAGAAATTAAACATCGCTTTTTTCGGTTCTAGTCTTGTTTCGGCATTCTGGAACGGTGCAGCTACTTACTACAGGGGTATTATTAAAAGTTTGAATGCTCGCGGTCATCAAATTACTTTTTATGAACCCGATGCTTACGAGCGTCAGCAGCATCGCGACATTCCCGATCCTGAGTGGGCCAAGGTAGTTGTTTATCAGCCCGAAATTCAGGAAGTACACCGGATGCTCGAACTGGCTTCTTCGGCTGATGTAATAATTAAAGCCAGTGGCATTGGTGTTTTTGACGATGAAATTGCGGAAGAGGTAGTTCGGCTTAAAAATGGTCGTAACCGTGTGGTGTTCTGGGATGTTGATGCTCCTGCAACCCTCGATGGTGTTTTCAAAGATGAACAACATTCTTTCCGGAAGTTAATTCCTCAGTATGATTTTATTCTGACTTATGGTGGTGGCGATGCAGTTGTGGGTGCTTACAAAAAGCTTAATGCTGCTCAATGCATCTCGGTGTATAATGCGCTGGATCCCGATACCCATCATGCAGTGCCTCCTGTTGAAAAGTTTAACTGCGACCTGGCTTTTCTCGGCAACCGTTTACCCGACAGAGAGGAGCGGGTAGAACATTTCTTTATTGATGTTGCCGGAAAGCTCCCGAAGAAAAGCTTTTTATTAGGTGGCAGCGGGTGGGAAAATAAGCCTCTGCCTTCTAATGTGAGCTATCTGGGGCATATTTATACAAAGGACCATAATGCTTTTAACTGTACGCCTAAGGCAGTTTTAAATATTTCCAGGCAAAGTATGGCCGATTATGGCTTTTCGCCTGCGACACGGGTTTTCGAGGCTGCAGGAGCCGGCGCCTGCATCATTACCGATTACTGGAAAGGAATTGATTATTTTCTCGAACCGGGAAAGGAAATACTTGTAGCAAATAATGGAGAAGAAGTTGCAGGTCTTTTGTCGGACCTCAATCCCGACAAAGCCCGCAAGGTGGGGAATGCTGCCTGTGAAAAGGTAATGGCCATGCATACCTATGATCATCGTGCCGGGCAGGTTGAAAATATACTTTGTAATTAGTTAAAAATACGGATTATGCCTTTGAAAATAACCATACTTGGATTATCAATAACTTCCTCATGGGGGAATGGTCATGCAACCACTTATCGCAGTCTTGTCAAAGCGCTTGCAAAGCGCGGCCATCAGATAACTTTTCTCGAAAGAGATATGCCCTGGTACGCAAATCAGCGCGATTTGCATAGTTTCCCTCATTGCTCTGTGCGGCTGTATAACTCTGTCGACGAGCTAAAATCACTTTACAGAATAAACATTGAAGATGCGGATTGTGTAATTGTCGGCTCTTTTGTTCCCGACGGAATAAGTGTTGGTGCCTGGATACAGGAAACGGCCGGAGGTACCGTGGCCTTTTACGATATTGATACACCTGTTACACTTGCCAAAATAAGGAATAAAAACTGCGAATATCTTTCCAGTGATCTGATTCCTGGTTACGACTTGTATCTTTCGTTTACCGGAGGACCCGTTCTGGAGTATATTGAAAAGGAGCTCGGATCACCCAAGGCGGAACCGCTTTATTGTTCCTTCGATCCTGAATTGTATTATCCGCAATCGTCTACAATGAAATGGGATTTGGGTTACATGGGAACCTACAGCGACGACCGGCAGCCTACTTTGAACAAACTGTTGATTGAGCCTGCAGGCAGGAGTTCTCATCACAGATTTGTGGTAGCAGGTCCGCAGTATCCTTCTCATATTCAGTGGCCCTCCAATGTATACAGGATCGATCACATGCCACCTGACCAACATCGCGAATTTTATGCTTCGCAACGGTTTACCCTTAATGTTACCCGCGACGATATGAAAGAATGGGGTTATTCTCCCAGCGTGAGGCTTTTTGAGGCTGCCGGGTGTGCGACTCCTATTATCAGCGATTATTGGGATGGTCTTGAGTCGGTTTTTGTACCCGGCGAGGATATTTTAACAGCCTCGGAGCCCGATGAAGTGACTCATATTTTAAGCAGCATCAAAGAGCCGGAGCGAAAAAATATTGCCGTGAGAGCTTACATCAAAGTGCTTTCC
Source organism: Bacteroidota bacterium (assembly GCA_021779665.1). Lineage (GTDB taxonomy): Bacteria > Bacteroidota > Bacteroidia > Bacteroidales > JAAUTT01 > JAAUTT01. The sequence continues at coordinate 3,566 of JAJYAG010000290.1, forward strand.
AATCACACAGCAAATCACCGGGCCATGCAGCTCGAAAATTATTTGAACGAAATTTCGGAAAGGAAGCGCAAGAGATATTATCAGGTCCAGTAAAAGGAAGAAAAAAAGCGGGATGATGATCACCCCGCTTTCACAAAAACAAATCAATATGCGAATTAACTCAAGTTCCTTATTTTTTCCCTTTTACCTGTTTCAGTAAATAAGTGGTTAAGTTTTCGGCAGCTTTTCTGTTTTCAAAGTCGGTTGTTAACCGGCTGTGATCAATGTATTCGTTATAAATCCATGGATCGCCCACTGCAAGTACAGTACCTTTTCCAACTTTTGCTTCGCCCATATAAACTTTATTGTTTTCTTCGAGCACAGCTTTGGCATTTCCTGAGAGTTTAATGGAGGCAATCTCTTTCATATAGATTTTATTTACTCCGTTAAATACAGGGTGGGGGCCAAACTTGGTGAATGCTCCCATATCCCATTGTTTGCCAATTACCGGATGATCGGTCACATAGTCGAAGGTCATACCAAAATTCGCCATAAGCTTATTCAGGTTTGTGAATTCGCAATTGGGTGCGTCGTTGGCAAGAACCATCAATACTCCGCCTTTTTTTACCCATTGGGTTATTACCTTAATGTCATCGGCCGATATGTAATTGGGCGAAGGATTTTCTTTTGTTGTGTCAGGGTCAACAATAATGTAAACCTGAA
>JAJYAG010000141.1 GCA_021779665.1 Bacteroidota bacterium
AATAGGTCTTTTCTTTTATTTCCATGGCTTCGTAAAGCTGCAAGGCATTTAACCTTAAGCGATGGAGCAGCGTGGGAGGCGAAATCAAATCTTTCTCAGCCAGTAAAACCATATAATCGGCTAATAATTCAACATTTTCTGAATTGTACGAATCATTCTCAAGCACTACATGTTTTAACTCGTCGAAGTCCGGAGCTGCCAGCAAGTGCATATCAAAACCGCATTTTTCTTTAAACTCCTCCTGATTTTGTAGCACCAGTTGCTCAAAGTCCAAAGGCGACGACTTGCCAAGAAGTTTTTCAATCAATATTTTCAAAAACTGCCCCAGCTTTTGAATTTGGGTGAGCAGGTAATCGCGACGTTCCATGGATCTTATTGAATTTCAGTAATTATACTTTCTATTTTACTTCTTAAAGGAATAATATCACTTTCAATTGTTGTCCAGATAATTTCATTTTTAATTTCGTAATACCCATGAACAAGAACATGACGCATTCCAATCATGTCATCCCATTCAACAGTACCATGTTTTTCTTTAAATTCCTTTGTTAACAAATAGGCTGCTTCACCAATGATTTCAAGGTTTTTGATTACAGCAAAACGTAACATTTTATCACTCTTGAATTCTTCAAAAGATTTGTTATCAATGAACTCAAGAATATTATCAATAGCTTCCAGAATATGATGCAGCCTTTCTTTATTCCTGGGTTTTTCTCTCATATATCAGAATCTTTTCTTTGTCGGCATTTTCCTGAGCAAAATCCTTAAGTTGACCATTTTCAACCAGATCAACTTTTTTCCCCGTCAACGACTGCAGCTCATTTATTATATGAATATATTTGAATAAAGTAATATTGGAGTTTGGACTAAAATCAACCAAAATATCAAGATCGCTTTCTTTACTTTCCTCAGATCGGGCATACGATCCAAATATCCAGGCTCTTTCCACTGGTTGGGTTAATAAATAATCATGGATTTTATGAATTAACTTTTTGTTCATAGTCCTTTCATTTTGCCAAAATCTTTAAGACAAATATATCTTCTCTCTCTAATTCCGGATGGTCTTCAAGTATTTGGTCAATTGTCATTCCAGAGCCAATCATATCAATTAATACCTCAACAGGCCACCGCATGCCTCTTATGCAAGGCTTTCCGTGACAAATTTCAGGATCGGTTGTAATTCTCTCTATGTTCATAAAGAAATGTTTTCCCAAAACTACCAAATATTTCCTGATTAAGAAATAGATAGCAGGATGTATTGTTTTAATCCTAAACCTTACCTAAAACATTATCGACATTCCAAATCCCTGATTTTTATCTTTTATAAAGTATTCTTTAGGGAATTGTCATCAGATTAAGAAAGATACAAATTAATTTATCGTTTTGACAGGAAATTTGTTCCTCCTTAAACTATACCCTTCCGCACCACAAAATCTCCAAACTTTTCTCCTTCGGCCCTTTCATTTGCATACAAAGAAAATAACTTCTGCAATTCGCTCAGGATAGCAGTTTCATCAATCATTTCCTTATAAAGCCTGTTCAGCCGGTTTCCTGTGAAGCTGGCACCCAGGTACAGGTTGTATTTGCCGGGAGCACGGCCAACCAGACCAATTTCACCGAGGTATGGACGTGCACAACCATTGGGGCAGCCGGTCATGCGGATGCTGATTTCCTCGTTTTGAAGGCCCCGGTCGTTTAAAATCACTTCAATTTTGGTTACAAGCGAAGGGAGGTAACGTTCTGCTTCAGCGAAAGCAAGAGGGCACAAGGGCAAAGCCGCGCAGGCCAGGGAATTGAGCCGTAAACCCGAAGTGGAAGCTGAGTGATAAACATTGTACTTTTTCAGAATACCTTCTACAAAAGGCTTGGCATCGTTCGAGATGTTAGCAAGCATGATGTTCTGGTTGGGAGTGAGCCGTACATCGCCGTCGAGTATCTGAACCGCTTCTTTCAGCGCCGTTTTCAATTTGAAATTCTCAGTATCGCGGATACGTCCTCCTTCAATAAACAGGGTGATGCTCCAGCGTCCGTTGGCACCCTGTACCCAGCCGTAGCGGTCGCCCATCTGTTTGAATGTATATGGTTTTTCGGGCTGAAGCTCCCAACCAAGCCGCTTGTGCAGTTCCGCCTTAAAGCTATCAACCCCCATACGGTCTACGGTGTACTTGAGCCGGGACAATTTGCGGTTCTCGCGGTTGCCGTTGTCGCGCTGAATTTTAATTATTTCTTCAGCAACACTCAGGGCCTTCTCAGCCGTGGTGAAGCCAATAAAGCTGGCCAGGCGCGGATAAGTCTCGGCCATACCGAAAGTCATGCCCATGCCGCCACCGGCATAAACGTTAAATCCAAGCAGTTTCCCCTCTTCTTCGATGGCAACCAATCCCAGGTCGTTCGAGAAAATATCGGTGTCGTTATAGGGTGGTATTGCAAACGCAATCTTGAACTTACGCGGAAGATAGGTTTTCCCATAGATAGGCTCTTCTTCCTCTTTGGGAGACGAATACTGAAGATCGTCGTTAAGCCAAACCTCATAATAGCCATTGGTCCGGGGAAGAAAATGCTTGCTCATGAGCTTTGCCATTTCATACACCTGCTGGTGCAAGGGCGACTCATATGGATTAGGATTACACATCACATTTCGGTTTACGTCGCCACATGCCGCGATGGAGTCCATGAGATAATTGTTAATTTTCTTCATGGTGGTTTTGAGGTTGCGCTTTAAGACTCCATGCAGCTGAAATGCCTGTCGCGTTGTGACTTTGATGGTACCATTCGCTAACTGGTCGCTTAGCCGGTCAATGTTCAGGTATTGAGACGGAGAAGCTACACCACCCGGAACACGCACCCGGATCATAAACGAATATAACGGCTCAAGCTTTTGCTTTTTGCGTTCGGCATCCAGGTCACGATCGGTTTGCTGGTATGTTCCGTGAAATTTGATGAGAGCGGTATCATCACCCAGCAAAGCGCCTGTGGTATCTTCCAAAAGGCTTTCCTTCAGCGTGCCCCGTAGGTAGTTGCTTTTTTCCTTGATGTGCTCAACTTCCGAAAGTTTCGATTTATCTGTGTTCATGATTGATATTATTTCGATTAAAATTTTATTACAGTTCAGCTTATGTAAGGACAGGCGGCCGTGTCTCTTTATTCAGAATCAGCATACACTCCTTCTCAATGAAGAACTTTTGTTCCGGTGCAGGCATCACAGTTTTTCAATGAAAGTTTTCCCGTGCACCGGTATGGAGGGTTGTGATTTCATGAGCCCGGAGCGGTGCCCCGGGTTATGATGTCACGCCCCTTCAGGGCTAAACCCGTTTTCCTCCCCTCTCCAAATGGAGAGGGGTTGGGGGTGAGGCCTCCTCAATACACATCCTCCCTGTACCTCCTGCTCTTCCTCAAATGCTGCACAAACTCCCGCGCCTGTTCGGGACTAAGTTGCTTTTGCTCTGCAACTATCTCCACGAAAGTATTAAGCACATCCTTGGCCATGTGTTTCATCTCGCCGCAAACGTAGATAAAGGCGCCTTCATCAATCCACTTCACAACTTCAGCCGATTGCTCCTTCAGCTTATGTTGAACATAATACTTCTTGCGCTGGTCGCGTGAGAAAGCCACCGAGAGCTTCGACAACAGGCCTTTCTTTTTGTAGTCGAGCCACTCGCTCTGGTAAAGAAAATCGGTTGTAAAATGCTGGTCGCCAAAAAACAGCCAGTTTTTGCCTTGGGATCCTGTCTCGGCCCTGTGTTGTGCAAACGCGCGGAAAGGCGCCACGCCGGTACCCGGACCAATCATAATCACAGGAGCTGCAGCATCCTCGGGTAAGCGGAACGACTCGTTTGCTTCGATAAACACTTTGATTTTATCGCCCACTTTAGAGCTGTCGGCCAGAAAACCAGAGCAGGTGCCGTCCTTACTGCGGTCGCAATAGGTATATCGCAGGGCAGTAGCTGTAACATGTACCTCCTCAGGATATGCCTCAAAGGCCGATGAGATGCTGTACAGCCGTGGTTGCAGTTTTCGCAGAATGCCGATAAATTCCTGAGGCGAATAAGGGTAGGGATATGCCTTCAGCAAATCATAAACATCAGCGCCATAGGTAAATCTGGTTAACTGGGTAACATCGGCTAACATTGCAGTCAGATCCTCACTTTTCACATACTGATTATGCTTTTCGATGGTATCGCGACTCAGAATGCCTATTTCAAAATGTTCTTTCAGGCTATTCCGAAGGGAAATATTTTCGGAATTTATATTGACTGTTTCATCGCCCGAAAAACCGGTTAAAGAAAGCAGACTATCCACGAGCGGATCGGAATTTACAGGCACTACACCCAAAGCATCACCGGGTTTGTAAGTCAGACCTGATCCCTGCAGGGAAATCTCAAAATGGTAGGTTTCCTTCGCCGACCCTTTGCCGTTGAGCTTTATTTTTTCGAGAATTTCGGCTTCGAAGGGATTTGCTTTGCTGTAAGTAACAGCCGCAGGTTTGACTTCAGCACCGTTCAATGGTTTTACCTCAGGTGCAGCAACACCGTTGAAATTCCGCAGCAAAGCATCAACCCAGGTTTCGGCGACCGGAAGAAATTCGACATCACAGTCGTGACGATCCGTAAGCCGTTTCCCTCCAAGCGACGAGAGCTTTTGATCGATATCCTGACCTGTTTTACAGAATTGGGCATAGCTTTTATCGCCCAATGCCAGCACCGAATAACTGAGGTTTTCCAGTTTAGGTGCACGGTTGCTGTGAATGAAATTATGAAACTCCTCGGCAGCCAGGGGCGGCTCACCATCGCCATGCGTGCTGACAATCACTGCCAGATGACTTTCATTCTTCAGGTTTTTGGGATTATAATCGTTCATGTCGGCCAGAACTGTTTTTATCCCCTTTTCGGAAGCTTTCTGCTGCAGCAAACCGGCAACTTTGCGGCTGTTCCCGGTATGAGTTCCGTAAAGTATTGTGAGCTGCTTTTTTTCTTCACCGTTAAGGTGACCATTGCCATTGAGATGAACCTTGGCGGCAAGCGTTTCCTGAACTTCAGGCTTTGTACCGTTGACATGGTTTTGCGGTTCTTTGCGGCTGCCGCTGACATACCCTGCCAGATAACCGCTGAACCAAAGCAGCTCGTTTTCCTGAAAATTAGTGATTACCTTTTGTGCCAGCTCCTGTTGCTCAGGAGTAATGGGGAAAAGTTTTTTGAGATTGTCCATTTTATAAAGATTTAAAGCCTCACCCCCGGCCCCTCTCTCCCGATAGCTATCGGGAGAGAGGGGAGGAGATACAGACATCTATTTATTGTTTTGATTGTTATGAGATTTCTTCGCTCCTGCATAAAGATTGATTTTTTTTACAGTTCTTTCCAGTTCTTCTTCAGTATGGGCAAGTGAAATAAAGTTCGCTTCATATCCTGAGGGCGAGAGGTAAATTCCTTCCTTCAGCAATTCAATATAAAATTTAGCGAATGCTGAATGATCTGCTTTTTGAGCTGAAGCAAAATCATTAACCTTATCCTTTGAAAAATAAAGGGTGAACATATTTCTGAAAACATTCAGCTGAAGGGAGTTTTTGTTTGCTATCGCCTGCAGCTTCTCAAAAAAGCGGGAGGATTTCTGCGCGATTTCGCTGTAGATTACTTCGTCGCTCAACAGCTTTAATGTTGCAATTCCGGCACTCACGGCCACCGGGTTTCCCGAGAGTGTGCCTGCCTGGTAAACTGGTCCTTCGGGTGCAATCAGCGACATGATTTCTTTCGAAGCACCATAAGCCCCTACCGGAAAACCGCCGCCAATGATCTTTCCAAAGGTTGTGATATCAGGCTCAACCCCAAGTAACTTCTGAACTCCGCCAAAGCAAAACCGGAACCCGGTGATTACCTCGTCGAAAATAAGCAGGCTGCCATATTGCCTTGTAATCCGACGGATCGTTTCAAGAAATCCTTCCTGTGGAAGCACCACACCCATATTGGCAGGAACAGGCTCCAGAATGACTGCCGCGATATTTCGGCTGTATTTCTTGAAAACTTCGTGCAATGCATTCGTATCATTAAAAGGGATGCTCACGGTGTGGTTTACCACCTGATCAGGCACACCCTGACTTGAGGTTGAAGTCTCGCCGGCCAACCCGGAACCAGCCTTCACCAGCAGCATATCGGAATGCCCATGGTAGCCTCCGTCAAATTTTATAATGATATCTCTTTTGGTATAAGCGCGTGCCAGGCGTATGGCACTCATCACCGCCTCAGTTCCAGAGCTCACCAGCCGAACTTTTTCTACTGATGGTGTGGATTTTACAATAAGCGATGCCAGTTCGGTTTCAAGAAGGGTGGGAGCACCATAGCTCGAGCCGTTCTCAACAGCTTCGTGAACGGCCTGTTTTATTTCGGGATGTGCATGACCGAGGATCGATACTCCCCAGGAGAGGCAAAAATCGATATAACGATTGCCATCAATGTCTTTCAGGGTTGAACCAAAAGCCTTTTTAATAAATACGGGCGGAATGCCGATACACTTAAATGAGCGCACGGGACTGTTTACACCACCCGGCATAAGCTGGAGGGCGCTGTTGTAAGCCTGGGATGATAATGTGTTGTTCATAATTTCTATTGTTTTTAAACCTTTCAGGTTTTGAAAACCTGAAAGGTCTTGACTTTCGAATTAACCATTCCTGCCAATAAGGGCGCATAATAACTGATGATCCAATCGGCGCCTGCGCGTTTGATGGCGGTATGAATTTCCAGGGCCACAGCTTCCTCGTTTACAATACCGGCATTGGCGGCAGCTTTCAGCATCATATATTCGCCCGAAACATGATAGGCTAACATCGGAACTTTTGGGAATGCTGTCTTTCCTCTGCTGATAATGTCGAGATAAGTGTGTGCAGGTTTTACCATCAGGAAGTCGGCGCCTTCATCCAGGTCGGCAGCCATTTCATCTATGGCCTGACTGGCAGAACGGTAGTCCATCTGATAGGTTTTCCGGTCGCCAAAAGCTGGTTTTGAATTGGCGGCTCCTCGAAATGGCCCGTAAAGATTGGACGAATATTTTGCCGAATAGGCCAGGATCTTCACCTTGTTAAATCCATGGAGGTCCAATAACTGCCGTATTGCCCATACCTGACCGTCCATCATGGCCGAAGGTGCAACAATGTCGGCTCCGGCCTGGGCATGCGAGAGTGCCATTTGCGCCAATGGTGCGAGGGTTTTGTCATTGTCGATCACCTCGCCGTCGAGTATGCCGCAATGCCCGTGAGAAGTATAAGCACAGAGGCAAACATCGGTAATTACTGTTAAATCCGGATAACTTTCCTTTACAAGCCGAATCGCAATATTCACCGGGCTATCGGGCGAAGCAGAGAAACTGCCGTTTTCATCTTTATGATCTTCGCCGATTACTCCAAAAAGAAGTATTTTATTAATTCCCAAACGTGCAGGTTCCTGAAGTTCCGATAGCAAAACATCGGGCGAAAGATGATAAACTCCCTGTAAAGAGCCGATTTCCTTTTTAACACCTCTGCCGACGACAATAAAAAACGGTAATACAAAATCGTTTGCCGAGAGTCTTACCTCTGCCTGAGAATCGCGCATGGCTGCATCGGTGCGCAACTGTCTGAACCTCTTAAAAGGTGCAGCATTAAATGTATAAGGCTGAATTTCTTTCATAAGCTTCCTGTGTTTGTTCTCCACGTGTAACAACTTTAACATGATAGGGTACTTCACCGTAATGCTTCAAAAAGCTCTTAACTCCTGAAGGTGAGGTGAAAACGATAATATCGATGGTGGAAAGATCCACTTTTTCAATCTTCCTGACAGGCTGGGTGTAGTAAACCGTAATGGTATGGACGTTATTCCCCAGAGCGCGCAATCCATCGGGTAAGATGTTAAGGGCAATATCGGAGCGGGGAATCAGAATTTCTTCTCCCGTAATTCCTTTCTGCCTGAACAGTTCAACAATTCCCCTGGAAGAATCCAGTTCAGGCTCGAGCTGCGGTTCAATCCCGTATTTTCGCAGTTCAGCAGTAGTAACTGCACCTATGGAAACTATAGTATTGCTGTTGAGGTTGTTTGTTTCGCATCCAACCGACCGCACCCATTCCACAAAGTAATTCACCGAGTTGCGGCTTGTGAAAATGATATACTTGTAGTTATGCACAAACCTGATGAACTTAAAAAAGTCGTCGGGCATTTCTATCGGGACAATCTCAATTAAAGGCTGATGGATCACATGTCCCAGATCCTGGTACTGATCGGCCGAGAGCCCTGTTACGAGTACATTTGGTCGGGAATTCATAATATTTCTGTTTTTAATGGTTTTGCCAATCATAATCACTGAAGGCGAAATAGTTTCATCGGGTAAATCACCCAAAGTTGTAAAGGTAGCCTGGGCCTGAGGAAGTGTGGCATTGGTAAGGATAACAGCCGGAGTTTCGCTGTTTCTTCCGGTTAAAAGCACCTTTTGGCGCAGTTCTTTCAGGTTTGAGGCGCCCATGTAGTAAACAAGGGTATCGGTTTGGGGAACAACAATTTCCTTTTGCGAAGAGGCCGTGATAAAAGCAACAGAAGAGGCTTCGCCGCGATTTGTAAGCGGAATGCCTGCCTGGGCAGCAGCTCCTACAGCAGCGGTTATTCCCGGAATGACTTCGGGCAATATCAACCGCGAATGAAGGTATTCAAACTCCTCCCCTCCCCGCCCGAAAATAAACGGATCGCCGCCTTTTAACCTGACGGTGTTTTTACCGGCAATGGCCGACTGGTAAAGCATTTCATTAATCTGATCCTGCGAATGGGAATGGTTGCCTTTACGTTTTCCAACGAATGTCTTTTCAGCCCGGAAATTGTCAAGAAAGCTTTTATTAATGAGGTCGTCGTAGAAAATAGCGTCCGCCTGCTCCAAAGCCTTATGAGCCTTGATGGTGAGGAGTTCGGGATCGCCCGGTCCGAAACCTGCGAGATAAACCTTACCATAATTTCTCCGAATGTCGAAAGGAGCAAATAGCTGTTTCAGGTATTCGCTGCCCTTGCGTGCCACCACAGCGAGATTACCCTGCAAAGGATGCGTTCCAAAAGGAAGAATTTCAGCAATCTCCGAATCGAGGTTCAGGCGTTGCAAGGCGCAGGTTGCCACAACCACGGCGTCGACACCTCCTTTGTCAATCAGGCTTATTCTTTCTTCAATGGTGCCGCGGATGCTGACTATCTGCGCATCGGGCCGCAAATTCCTGATGCTTTCGGCCCGGATGGATGAGCTGGTTCCGATCCGCGGATTAGCAGGAAGACTGCTTAACCTAAGATTATCGCGACTCACCAGCGAGTCGGACTTATCCAAGCCTTTAGTAAGAGCAATAACCTCCAGTCCTGGCGAAATTGGATATGGCAGATCCTTAGCAGAGTGAACGGCAATGTCGGCCTCGTTCCGCAATAAGGCTTCGTCGGGTTCACGGGTGAAGAAATCGGCGATATTGCAGGTTTCGAGCGGTATATGTTTGTTTTTATCACCCAGCGACGCTATGGCAGTTACCTCAAATTCGACATAGGGCAAAAAGGCTTTTATCTCTTCAATCTGCACCAGCGAAAGACGGCTATTCCGACCTATAATTCTGATCTTCATATCAATTAAAAAATAATGATTTAAACAATAATGACCTCACCTCCAACCCCTCTCCTAAAATGAGAGGGGAGAAATAACGCATAACCCTAAATTGATAACTCTTCAAAGCGTTTACGGTGAGTTTTTCTGTTCTGATATTCCATAAACCTTGCAATCTCTTCCCCGATAATTGCCTCAGCCTTCCGCACCTCACCGGCTCTGACCTCCCTGTTGCCATTCACCTGCTTCTCGATGCGTTTCAGGTTGAAATACTGAATGTTTGCATGTGACTGCACTTCTTCATCCGCATCGGCGGGAACAGCAAGGTCGAATAAAACCAAAGGCCTGTTTTGCGGAATATGCTCACTTTTTATGATGGCATGTGGGGCAGAGGTAGCCGAGATAACAATATCCGTTTGTTCCATAGCCACTTTCAGGTGGTCGAGTCTATAGGCTGTGCAGTTAAACTGTTGCTCCAGCTCCAGAGCCTTGTCAAAACTCCGGTTGCAAAGCACAAAAGTATTGTGAATATTAGCCTTCAGGAAATTCATAATGGTACGGTTCATTTTGTTAATTCCTATGAAAGCAAACCTTTTATGCTGATAATCTTCAACCTGTTGCTTAATAATTTCGACAACTGCATGACTGTGCGACATTGCGCCCCGCGAAAGTGAGGTTTCAGTTCGTACCCTTTTTCCGGTTAAGAAAGCCCATTGGAATAATCGGTGTAAAGAGGAGTCGAGCTGTTGTTTCGCCGCAGCCTGCTGGTAAGCTTCTTTCACCTGGCCCTGAATAAAAGTCTCACCCAGAAAAACCGACTCCAGACCACATATAAGTCTGAAAAGATGACGCGCGATCACCTCAGGAACCATACCATTACCGCCATAAAACTCAGCGCGGTTGCAGGTTTGCAGCATAACACCTTTTTCGCCTGATGCTTTTATCTGCCGTTGCAAAAACTCACGTTCAGCGCCAGTCCTGTTATAATCTGCTTTTCTATGATAAACCATTTTCAAGGAAATTTTTAATGCGGTTTCTTAAATCAATTGACTCGTACACATCCTGAGCATTGGAGCTAACGGCCACGCTCATATAGCTTTTGCGGTAAATAGCCGGGGAAACAAAATCGCACCGTGAAGGATTATCCACAACATTCACCAGAATTCCAAGCTCGTGCGCATCGTTCAGCACTTTTTCGTTGAGCTCACGAAGATTGGTGCAGGCATATACAAAAATGGCGCCTGCCAGATCAGAGGGTTCATAAGGTTTCTCGGTGTAAGAAATTCCGGCAGCTTTTATCTGTTCCGAAACCTCGGTGGCTACAACCTGTATGTTATCAGCGTACTGCTGCAGACTCTGAATTTTATGCCAGGCTATACGGCCACCGCCTATGAGCAGTACTTTTCTACCCCTTACATTGATAGCCACAGGCATAAAGCTCTTATCGAAATTGCGGTCAGATAACATAATCGTCTTTTTTAGGGTTGACTTTGCCAAAAGAAATGCGTGTCCATGTGCGCTCGTGCAGGTAGTAGAGGAACATTTTCGTGATAACCTCAACCGAGCTGATAGTTAAAGCAATTTCGGGCTTACCTGTTATAAGCCACGCCAGAAGAAATGTGTCGATAGTGCCCGTTATACGCCATGTAATGGCTTTAAGAATGCTTCTTCGTTTTTGTTCCATAAAATTGTAGTGAAAAGAAAATAGAAAATCCGGGAGACCGGTTTTGCAACAGCCTCACGAATGAAAATTAAAAACCCGGGGGAATTAATTAACGGCTGCTACAACAACAGAATGAACACATACAACAACAAAGACCGTTGGCAAGTCCGTTGAATTTTGAGATGATTGTATGTTTTACAAAAAGGTCCATTCCTTCTTAAATGTGTGTTTTGCAAATATAAGATATTTATATCCTATTTTCCTAATCTTTATGGTGGAAAATTTCAGTTTTATTTTCTTCACTAATTCAAACTTTTTAAAGAATCATTTGTTACTTTGAATAATATTTACACTATGGAAACTTTTGGCATAAATTTTGTTTCCGAAGTGCTATTCGTTTTTTTAAAATATGAATGAAGAACTAAAAAATATTCTGGAAAAAGTAAGAGATCTTTACGTGCGTTATGGGATCAAAAGCGTCACTATGGACGATGTTGCACATCAGCTAGGAATTTCGAAGAAAACTCTTTACCAGCATGTTGTGGATAAAAATGACCTGGTATTAAAAGTTTTTGAATTAGAAATTGATGACAACTGCACCCAGTTCGAATGTTCTTTTAGCGAAGAATCCAATGCCATAGAACAATTATTCGATGTCCATCGCTGGGTGATAAAGCGCATGAAAGAACACAGTCCTGTTTCGGACTACGATCTTAAAAAGTATTACCCCGACCTTTATCGCCGTATTGAAAAAATTCGTCGTGAGAGAATGTACGATTTTGTAATCAATAATTTGCGCAAAGGCAAAGAAGAAGGAATTTACCGCAGCGATCTTGACGAAGAGATAATCACCAAAATTCATGTATCGCGCATTCAAAATACCTTCGACTCCGAACTACTCACAAACGAAGAAAAAACCTCGTTCAAAGTTTTTTATGAGTTTTTTGTATACCATGTGCGCGGCATCGCCAGCGAAAAAGGGATCAAAATCCTGGAAGAAAAGTTAAAAAATAAGGAACTCCAGTTAATACACAATCAATAAAACAGTTTATGAAGATTTTCAGATTTCTATTTTACGGGACCTTACTGACAATATTTCCTGCTTTACTGTCGGCGCAGGAAAATAAAGGTCCAATCAGTTTATCACTGAAACAGGCACAGGAGTATGCATTACAAAATAATAAATCGATACTGAATGCCAATCTCGACGTAGAAGCTGCCAAAAAGAAAGTATGGGAAACAACCACCATGGGATTGCCTCATGTTGATGCTAAAGTTTCGACTTCGTACATTCTGACAATGCCAGCTTTTTTTGAACAGTTCTTGCGTCCCGGTATTGAAGCATCGGTGCCGCAGGGTGCGGATCACGACAGAAAGGTGGAAGATTTGTTGCAAAAGTCGCTCGATTCCATGCGCTTTTCGGGAACACTCGACTTAACCGTTTCGCAGTTGATTTTCAGCGGATCGTACCTGGTTGGTCTGCAAGCTTCCAAAGTTTACAGGAGCTTGTCGGAATTAAACAAGGTGAAATCCACCCAGGATGTTCTGGAATCGGTTACGAACTCATACTTTATGGTGCTGGTAGCGAAAGAAAATGCATTGTTGCTGGACTCAACAAGATTGAACGTTGAGAAAACATTGACCGAGATATCGGCTATGTACCAGCAGGGTTTTGTGGAAGAGACGGATGCCGATCAGCTAAAAATCACACTGACGAATTTAAAATCATCTCTGGATATGATTCGCCGTCAGATTGATATTGCAGAAAGGCTGCTTAAGATCCAGCTTGGTATTCCAATAGATCAGCAGGTTGCTTTAACTGATAATTTACCTGACCTGATTAACGCCATGACCTATGATCAGCTCCTGCTGGCCGATCTGGTACTGGACAATAATGTTTCATATCAGATGCTTGAAGCCCAGGTAAAATCGTCGGAACTAATTGTTAAGCTCAGGAAGAGCGAGACACTGCCAACAATAGCTGCATTCTATCAACATGAAGAGCTATTAAATACAAACAGCATCTCGTTTACCCCACCCGATTTGGTAGGTTTAACAGTAAGCATTCCAATATTTAACAGTGGTGAGCGCTGGTCGAAAATTAAACAGGCTAAAATGGAGCTTCAGAAATCGAAGAATACCCTTACCCAAACCTCCGATATGCTTCGGCTGGAATATTACCAATCCAAGTCGGCATTAGTTTCGGCTAAGGAGAAATTTGAGTCGGATAAGTCGAATCTCGAACTTTCGAGAAAGATATACAACCGTGGGTTAATTAAATTCCAGAACGGAGTAATTTCAAGCATCGATCTTACCCAGTTACAAACACAGTATCTTACGGCTCAGTCTGCTTACTATCAATCTCTTCAGAGTTTAATTACAGAAAAAAACAAACTCGAAAAAATCTTAACCAAGAATTAAATAATGAAAAATATGAAATCATTCTATTACAAATTAATTGCAGTTGCTTTAGTAATTTCAGTTGCAGCCTGCCAACCTGACAAAAAAGCCCAGCTTGATCAATTAAAGAAGAAACAGGCAGAACTTTCGGCTAAAATTACAAAGCTGGAAGCCGAAATTGCCAAGTCGGATACGACAAAAGACGATAGTAAAATGAGACAGGTTTCTTCGATGGATGTTAAACCTGAAACTTTTAAACATTATATTGAAGTTCAGGGACGCCTTGACGGTGAAGATAATCTTGACGTTTATCCTGAAGCTATGGGTATTGTAGAATCGGTAAATGTTTCGAACGGTCAGGCTGTGTCAAAAGGTCAGGTCCTGGCTCGTATAAACGATGCTGCCGCCCGCGAACAGTTGAAAGGCTTGGAAACCCAATATCAGTTCGTAAAAGAAACTTTTGAAAAACAGGAGCGCCTGTGGAACCAGAAAATTGGTTCTGAAGTGCAGTACCTGCAGGCAAAGTCACAGAAAGAGTCGATGGAATCGCAGATAGCATCCGTGAAAAAACAACTTGACATGATGACCATAAAAGCCCCTATCAGCGGCACCGTGGAAGATGTTAACCTCAAAGTTGGACAAACTGCCACACCTCAGCTTCCGGCTTTCAGGGTTATGAATTTTGGATCATTAAAGATCAAAGCTGATGTGGCTGAAGCATATTCAAATAAAATCAATATTGGCGACGACGTTATCGTGTTTTTCCCCGATTTGAATAAAGAAATTCCTGCTAAGGTTAATACTGCCAGCCGCTACATTAACCCAATTAACCGTACTTTTCAGGTTGAAGTACGGTTAAGTCCGGAAAAAAACGGATATAAGGCTAACATGGTTGCAGTGCTTAAAATTATTGATTACAAGGCAAATAACGCTATCGTTGTTCCGGTGAATTTAATTCAAACCGATCCAAAAGGCAATTTCATATATGTTGCAGGTAATGATGGTAAAAAAGATATTGCCAAAAAAGCATATATCAAACAGGGACAAAGCTATAACGGCACTGTAGAGGTTACCGAAGGTCTTAAAACCGGCGATAAGGTTATCACTTCGGGATATCTGGATCTGGAAGAAGGCGAAGCAATTAAACTTTAAAACGACCCTAAGTTTATTAGTAATGGAAAAGACATTCAAAGAATTTAAACCCACCAGCTGGAGTATCGATAATAAAACCAGTATTTATGTGCTGGCCATTATCATCTCCGTATTTGGGATATTCAGCTATAACAGTATTCCCAAGGAACAGTTCCCCGAGATTGTAATTCCTACAATTCTTGTTAATACAGTTTATCCTGGTACCTCTCCAACTGATATTGAGAATCTTATTACCAAGCCCTTGGAAAAAGGTATGAAATCCATCAGTGGGGTAAAGAAGGTAACCAGCAGCTCGGTTCAGGATTTTAGCGTTATTTCTGTTGAATTTCAGACTGACGTGGAAGTTGCCGATGCAAAACAAAAAGTGAAGGATGAAGTTGACCGCGCCAAAAAAGATCTGCCTAAAACAGGTATTACCGATGGCCCCACGGTGATGGATATCGACTTGTCACAAATTCCCATCATGTATATTAACCTTTCGGGAAAATATACGCTCGACCGCCTTAAAAAGTATGCAGAGATAATGCAGGACAGGATTGAGGGTCTGAAAGAAATAACCCGCGTGGATATTGTGGGTGCTCTCAACCGCGAAATCCAGGTAAATATTGACATGTACAAACTCCAGGCTGCCAGCTTGTCATTCAACGATGTTATCGGTCAAATCTCGTCCGAAAACGTGACAATTTCGAGCGGTGGTATCGACATGCAGGGGATGAAACGGTCGGTACGTGTTGTGGGTGAGTTTAAAGACATCGAAACGCTTAAAAACGTGGTTGTCAGCTCGTCCAGAGGTGCAAAAGTTTATTTGAAGGATATTGCCGAAGTTAAAGATACCTATGAAGAAAGAGAAAGTTATGCCCGTTTGAATGGTGAAAATGTTATCACACTCAACATTATCAAAAAGAGCGGCCAGAACCTTTTGGATGCATCGGATAAGATTAAAGAAATTACCAAAGATCTTGAAGCAAACAAATTCCCAAAAGATCTGAAGATAACAACCACAGGCGATCAATCCATTTATACCCGGACAACGCTTAAGGACCTGAATAATACCATTATCATTGGTTTCATCCTGGTTACCATAGTGCTTATGTTCTTCATGGGTCTTACCAATGCCATCTTCGTAGGATTATCGGTACCTCTTTCCATGTTCCTGGCTTATATTTTTATGCCTTCCATAGGGTTTACCATGAACATGCTTGTGATGTTCTCGTTTATCTTTGCGCTGGGTATTGTAGTAGACGATGCGATTGTGGTAATTGAAAACACGCACCGTATTTTTAAGAAACAGAAAATGGACATTTCCACAGCAGCCAAATTTGCTGCCGGTGAGGTATTTATCCCGATTCTATCTGGTACCTTAACTACTCTTGCCCCTTTCTTCCCGTTAGCCTTCTGGCCGGGCGTTATTGGTAAATTTATGATGTTTATTCCCGTAACCATTATAATTACACTTACCGCTTCTTTATTTGTGGCTTACATCATCAACCCGGTTTTTGCGGTTACTTTTATGAAACCTGATGAAGAAGAGATACAAACCCTGAGTCGTAAGCGGATATTTACTACCACCGGTATTATAGCAGGTTTAGGCGTTGTTTTCCACATGGTTGGCTGGCATGCATTTGCCAATCTGGTTCTGTTTATTGCTCTCTCTTTTATGGCTCATAATATATGGGGATATAAGGCCATACTGCATTTTCAGCATTACATTATACCCAAAACTCTCAACCGTTACGAGCAGTTTTTAAACTGGGTACTTGAAAAACGGCGCCCGTACTTTTTACTGTATGGCTTAACCGGTATGTTATTCATAACCATTTTTATCATGGGGGCCTTTGCTCCAAAGGTGGTTTTCTTTCCGGATATGGAACCCAATGCAATATACACATTGATTAAATTACCGGTTGGGACAGATATAAAAGTTACAGACTCGATAACCTATGAGGTTGAAAAGAGAGTAATGAAAGTTATTGGTAACGACAATCCGCTTGTAGAATCAGTTGTATCCAACGTCGCAGTAGGAGCTTCCGAGAGCGAGTTCGATATTGGAAACTCCACTCCAAACAAAGGAAAGGTTACCATTAACTTTGTGGAATTCTCAAAACGTAATGGTGAAAGTACGGTACCTTACATGCAGAGGATTCGCGATGCTGTGAAAGGTATTCCGGGTGCTGAGATTACCGTGAGTATGCCCGAGGGTGGACCTCCTACCGGAAAACCAATTAACATTGAAATCACCAGCGATGATTTTGAAGAGTTAACAACAACTTCAGACAGACTTATCAAATTTATCAATTCCCGACAGATTCCGGGTATTGAAGAGTTGAAGTCGGATTTCGACAAGAATAAACCTGAAGTGGTAATCGAAATTGACCGTGTAAGAGCGAACCAGTTGGGAATTTCCACAGGTCAGATTGGTATGGAGCTTTTAACAGCTATTTATGGTAACGAAGCCTCAAAATACCGCGAAGGCGAAGATCAATATCCTATTCAGGTACGCTATAAGTACGATCAGCGTTCGAATATCGACAAGCTGCTCAATACAAAAATTACCTTTATGGACATGAGTTCCGGACAATTAAAGCAAGTTCCTCTTGCAACGCTTGCCAAGGTTACTTACCTGAACTCTTACAGTGGAATCAACCGTTTGAACTCCAAGCGTATTGTAACAGTATCGTCAAACGTGCTTACTGACTACAATGCCAACGAAATTGTGGCAAGTATCCGCGATGCGTTACCCGAATTCCAGAAAACAGATGCAGTAGATATCAAAATTACCGGTGAACAGGAAGACCAACAAGAATCGGGAGCATTTCTCGGAAA
>JAJYAG010000142.1 GCA_021779665.1 Bacteroidota bacterium
ACCACCCTTCCTGTAACTTCGTTCAGAGTAAATGGCTTGTCGGACGTAATTTCCACGTATCGAAACCCGAAATAAGTAAATGAAGGTTCATAAACCTCAGTTCCTTCGCCCGAGAGAATATATTGAGCCGTTGCACCTGCATTTTCGTTGCTTGAAACATCAATGTTACCGTCGGGTTTTATATCTTCCGCAAACCGCATGGTAACCCTGGTATTTTTATTCCCTGTTAAGAAAATCCTTGCCCAGCCTGTAAAATTCTGACCCATATCAAACACCCTGATGCCCGTGCCAGGCGATTGAACCTCTGTTGGTCGGATTTCGCTGATTTCCCTGATGGGAGGCATTTGCTGAGAAACCAGCTTTGCCTTCACATTGGCATAAACAGTTACAGGCTTCCAGTCACCCGCATTGTAATCAGTTGTATTCCAACCCCTTTTTTGCCCGTTGGCATCATAAACTTCTCCATCGTAAATACAGTTGTAAAGAGCAGGACCGTCGGACCACGACCAGCTTTTATCCGTGCCTGTTATTTCGGTGGAGCCATCATCGTAAGTGATATGAATCTGCAAAATGGCTTTTTTGGCTCCAAACCACTGCATGCGATACTGGTTCCACCACTTCTTATATGGATTATACCAGCCGTTACCCAGGTGAATGCCCAGCGCATTCTTCCCTTGCTTCAAAAGAGAAGTGACATCGTAGGTATCGTAAAGAATATGCTTGTGATAAGGCGTTTTTGCCGGAGTAAGCACCAGGTCGCCAACACGTTTCCCGTTGATGTAAAATTCGTAAAACCCCAATCCCGTTATGAAAGCCTTTGCTGTTTTGATTTTTCTGGCACAGGCAATTTCCTTCCGCAGCAACAGCGATCTGCCCTCATGAATAACGGTGTCCTTCAAACCAGCCTGCTCTTTCACACTTCCGTAAAAGCCCTTTGCGGGAAGCGGTTCGTCAGCCGGACCTTTTCCAATCCACAAGGCTTTCCATTCATGATCATAAAAAAGCGAGGTTTCAAAAGACGTCACCGGACTCTCGAAAGCCTGATCCTTACCATCCCAGATGATAACTTTCCAGTAATATTTTTGATTGGAAGCGAGTTCTTTTCCATGATAGATCACATTTGAAGTGGTGGCTGACAGCTTTTTGCCCGAATCCCATAAGTCCGCCCGATTTGAGGCAAGCGATGCCCGCGAAGAAGACACCAGCAACCGGAAAGCAGTCTGGACCTGATTACGTTTTTCAGAAGTAACAATCCATGAGAAACGTGGATGGCTCTGGGAAATATTCGTTGGAGCTTCGGTATATTCCACCAGCAACCGGTCGAATGTAAGGTTACCGGCCGATAACCTGCAACTGCTTATCAAAACCAGAGTCAATACAGCCAGTAGCCGGAACAGAGTCAACCTCCGGAACAGTGGAAATATTATTTTTTTAAACCATTTTGTCATAACTCCCAAAACTTAATTGCCTGATTTCAAAGTAACATCAGTTCGGGAATCAAATCCTATCAATTGTTATCCAAAAAGTAATAAATCTTAACCCAAAAAGGTAGATTGAGCTGTAAGAAAGGTGGAAGAGGGTTTAATTATTATAAGATTTGCGGATAGTATTTGTATGGCAAATTCGAGAGAGTCGGGGTTAATCGATTGGCATGGTTGTACAAAAATATAGGTATTGTTTTTAAGTTTTAAGGCTGAAAGCCTTGTATAACTCAGCCGGGGCAAAGTGAAACGGCGCCCATGTGTAACAGGTCTGATTATATTTTGCGGCGTGATAATTCTTAACGACCTCACCCCCGGCCCCTCTCCTGAAGGAGAGGGGAGAAAGAACGCAAACCTATTAAGTCCTGTAAGGACGACATTATGATTTTATAATCTATTTCACGCTGACGCATACTTTGATAATGTCATCCCTACGGGATTCTGATAATCATTGTAATTAGATTTCTACCATAATGTTGTCCCTAACGGGACTAAAAGACAAGGTGATCAGTTCGAACTATATTACTAATCTGATTCAGATTTTTACTCCTCCGGCACCCTATCTGAAATCCTTCCGGTATTCCGATGGTGTTTTTTTCATAAATACCTTGAAGTAATGGTTGAAATTTGCCAGGTTATTGTATCCGCATTCGTAGCATATCTGGGTGATCTGCTTGTCGGTTTCGGCAAGAAGCTTGGCAGCAATACCAATTCTCACACTGATAACATAGTCGAGAAAGGTCTGCTTGGTTTTTTTTTTGAAGTACCTACAAAACGAACTGGGCTCCATGCAAACCAGCGACGCAGCCTCTTTCAGGTTAATTCCTTCCTGAATGTTTTTGAAAACATACTCGTACACCTTGTTGATCTGATCGTAATCCTTGTCGTAGGTATTCAACTCCGAAGGCAGCGCCAGAGACTCCCTTTCTTCGACACGCAGCAGGTAATTAAAAACTTTTAAAAGCTCAATATACCGTTCAAGCC
Organism: Bacteroidota bacterium; assembly: GCA_021779665.1. Taxonomy (GTDB): domain Bacteria; phylum Bacteroidota; class Bacteroidia; order Bacteroidales; family JAAUTT01; genus JAAUTT01. The sequence goes on from JAJYAG010000142.1 coordinate 2,466, forward strand.
CTGTAAGTGTCACCATTTTTCTGAGCGAGTTCTCCACTTTTGTTGTGGAGCCTTTGAATAAAATACCTCCATCGGCCTGCCGCAGGAGTTCCATAATCGGCTCCAGTTCAGGGATCTTAAAGAAATCGGATGAAATAATATTCTCGTAAAAATGCGTTACAATGCATTCGGGTTCCATATCGGGCTCAGTTTCGAGCACCTCCCAGCAATGCATGATATTAGGTCCCAAAAGTACCAGGTCGCCTTTGGAATAGCTCGAAATGTTATTCCCCACAATGCGCCGCCCGGAACCGGAGGTAATAAAGTTCAATTCAAAATTCTTATGCGAGTGACTCTTATCAGAATCAGGGTCCATCTTCAGTCGCCTCGTAATAAAAGAGTGCTTCTGCGGTACAAAGATTTTTTCGTAAACAAATTCCATAGTACTTACGCTTTTAAAAAGAACATATTTTAACCAAAAATAGAAAATATAAAAGTATAAACGGACTATTAGGTCAATTTTCAATGCAAATCAAACAATATACTATAAAAAATTTGTAGCGTCATTTTATTCCTTTGTATTGTAGAAATGCGCGATTTATGAATTTCAATTCAACTCAAAATAAAATGAAAGCTTCTCTGAGAGGAATTATACCGCCGGTAATTACACCGTTGATTAACAACACCACCATTGATGAAGAAGGATTGTACAAGTTACTGGATCACATGATAAAAGGAGGTGTTCATGGTTTATTTTTACTTGGAACCACAGGAGAGGCGACAAGCTTAAGCTATAAACTGCGGGAAAAATTTGTGAATATGGCATGCCGGTATGTAAATAACCGGGTTCCAATAATTGTAGGGATAACCGACACAAGTTTTGAGGATTCCATCACCATGGCTCATTATTTTAAGGAAGCCGGCGCAGCAGCAGCTGTTATAGCTCCACCTTATTACATTCCGATTTCACAAAGTGAAATGCGGCAGTACCTTGATAACCTCGTTCCAAAACTGCCTATGCCGTTTTTTCTTTATAACATGCCTGCTTACACAAAGCTTCACATGACAGCCGAAACGGTTAATCATGCAAAACAGTTGGGAGCTTTGGGCATAAAGGACAGCTCGGGCGATTTGCTTTACTTGTATATGCTTATTGATAAATTCAAAGATTCACCGGACTTTTCAATATTTACCGGCACCGAAATCTTTATTCCCGAAACAATCAGTTACGGCGGACACGGAGCTGTATCGGGAGGCGCCAATTTCTTTCCTGAACTTTATGTTGATCTGTATAATGCTTCGGTTTCGGGAGATAAGGAACGCATAGTCCTGTTGCAGCAAATTGTGATGCAGATTTACAACACCATTTACAATGTAGGAAAACACTCGTCCAAATACACGCTTGGAACAAAATGTGCCCTTTCGGTGCTCAACATCTGCAGCGACTTTGCAGCCCAGCCTCTGCGCAAATTCGACGATGAACAAAGAAGCAAAATAAACCAGTATATCTGCGAAATTAAAGAGCAAATGTCAATGATACTTTAGTGGTTCGCTTAGTTGCCGAACTTTTAAATCGTTGCCCTTATCGAAAACAAAAACAGGTGAGAATATCTAAATTTATTTTGCTGGTTTCTTTCTGTTGTGGAATTATTTCGTGCAAACAGAGCAGTAAGCAGGTTTATACTGATAATGGATTTATCCAGGAATACAGCGTTAAATATTATACCGACAGTGCAGCAGGAATGCTTCTTGCACTGGCTGCAGACAGGAACAGAAACATCCAGGTACTGACTGAAAACGGAATTGTTGTCCCGGATAACGGGCAGCTTTTTTACAGCGGCAGGCTCATCAGGGATTTGTCCTATTCGCCCATGCTGAATAAGAAAATTATCGACTTCAGTCTTTATCACAATCAGTTTATTTATCTCGACTCGGTTTATATCTTCAGCAATGCCTGGGCAGGAAAACTGCAGATCAGTCACGGGATGCAGCATGCTAAAATGTTCGCGGCGGGAAAAGATTTCAGCTTTCTGATTTATGACGGCAAAAACATTGCATTTATAAATTCCGATGGCAAAGTAGCTGCAACAGATACTTTAACCGGTATAAAACAGATAAAATTTCAGGAGAAGCTAAACAGGTTTATCCTGGTAACCAGCTCCCGGATTTTGGCTTATAGCCCCGGAAAACCAATAGAAAAAATTGCAGAACGAAAGAATATTACCTGTGCCGAACCACTGGCTGACAGCGACAGCATTGCGGCAGGTACAGCCGGTGGATATTTTATCTGGCCGGACACAACTCTTCATACCCTTTTACCCGCCTGCAATATAACTTCGCTTACCGAAATAAATCATGTGCTCTGGTTTGGTACTTCCATGGGCGCTTTTCATAAAAACGAACAGGGTAAATACAGCTATTACGCAGGTGAACGTTGGCTTCCGGGTAATAATGTCGTGCAAATTCAGCAGGGCCCCGACAGCAGTGTTTTAGTTTTGACCGACAAAGGTCTGGCTCAGATAATTTCCAAAAAAATGACGCTGGAAGAAAAAGCCATGTTCTTTGAGCGGCAGGTGCGCCAGAAAAATATACGATACGGCCTCAACTGCTCTGCATCGCAGCTCCCCAATGGTTACTCAACGGCAGTGACCGGTAACCAGCCGAGCGATAACCTCTGGACTTCGATGTACCTGGCAAGTCAGCTTTACAGGTACAGGGTAACCAGCTCCGAAGAAGCAAAACAGAACGCCATGGAAGCTTTTGATGCCATGGAAAGGCTCTTTACAGTTACCAATATTCCCGGATTGTTTGCACGAAGTTACGAGCGCGACTACAAAACTGAAAACACAAAAGGTCCCGACTGGGAACGAAAGGAGCTTTACTCGGGAAGTCCGGCGAACCTTTGGCTCAGAGCCGCCGACCATCCAAACTGGACCTGGCGTTCGACAGCCAGCAGCGATCAAACAGTAGGTCAGATCTTTGCTCTTACCACAGTTCTGGAACTGGCCGACGACGAAACATGGAAAAACCGTGCCCGTAAGTGTCTGTCCAACCTCATGGATTACATTTTAAAAAATAACCTCTACATTATCGATGTGGACGGAGAGCCAACACTGTGGGGGAAATGGAACCCTGACTACGTAAATGCTTTTCCGAAAAATGTAGGCGACAGGAGATTGTATTCGTCCAATATCACAGCATTTCTGCAGGCGGCATACAAATTTTCAGGCGATAAAAAATTCAGGGAAAAAGCTGAGGAATTACTCAACAAATACGGATACCTCGACAATTTAATGCGCCCCATTTCGGAGATCGGACCTTCGGACGCAACCGAGCTGAGCAAAATTCTGTCGGAAGAATGGAACCACTCCGACGACGAAATGTATTTTCTTGCCTATCCCAGCCTTGTAAAATATGCGCTGACACCAGCTTTAAAGAAGAAATACATCCAAAGTATTACCGATCACTGGAACAGCGAACGCACGGAGAAAAATGCACTCTGGAACTTCATTTATGCCATGACCACTGGCAAGGATTTCGATCTTAAAAATTCTATTGGATTTTTGCAGCAATATCCGTTGGATTTAAGAAATTGGGGTATGCAAAACTCTCACAGAAAAGATATAGAACTTATTCCTGACAACTTCAGGAAACAAACTACCAGTGAGCTTTTGCCCCTAAGCGAGCTGCCGCTTTACAGGCATAATGGCAACATCTATCAGCTCGACAGCAATGGCAATGGCACCACGCTTATCAGTGCCGGCGATGTTTGGCTACTGCCTTACTGGATGGGAAGATATCTGGGGATTATCTCTCCTCCGGGAAATAGTGAAAATCAGGTTCATATAGATTAACACCATATACTAACTAATTTTTGAAACAATGCAACACCTGAACTTAACCTTATACCGCCGGCTTTTAAACAAGCTTTTGACCCTGCTGATTGCGTTCTCTCTTGTAAGCACCCCGTCAGCTTTTGGGCAGAAAAAGAAAGCCCTTCCGGCTCTTCCTCTTGCAAACTATCTGGCCGAAAATATTTTCACGCCGCAAACGCAACACGTTCATAGTAGCTGCATTGTGGAACTTCCGAACGGAGATCTTCTCAGCTGCTGGTTTCAGGGATCGGGCGAACGCAGTGCAAACGATGTGGCCATCAAGGGTGCACGCCTCAAAAAAGGCCAGACCGTGTGGAGCGAACCTTTTATCATGGCCGATACACCCAACAACCCCGACTGCAACCCGGTTATGTTTCTCGATAATACAAACCGGCTGCATCTTACCTGGATTGTTGTGGTTGCCAACCAATGGGAATCTTCGATATTGAAAACCCGTATTTCCACGGATTATTCCGGTGAAGGTGCTCCCAAATGGAACTGGCAGGATATCATTCTTTTAAAGCCCGGCGAAGAATTTTACAAGAGTCTGCCTGCTTTGTTTAAAGAACTCAACACCCCCGAACTGGCCTGGGGAGGATATGCTCCCAAATATGAGGACCAGATTATTGCTGCCGCCAAGGATGCCACCAAACGCGAAACAGGCTGGATGGGCCGCATCAAACCGACCTTTTTACCCGGCGGACGAATTCTGCTGCCTTTATACTCCGACGGATACAACTTCTCGCTGATGGCCATTTCGGACGATAACGGCGAAACCTGGAAACCCAGTCTGCCCGTTGTTGGCAGGGGCAATATTCAGCCTTCGGTCCTCCGCAAGAAAGACGGAACCCTGGTGGCCTATATGCGCGACAATGGCGATGCTCCTGGCCGCATCCTGAAAAGCACCTCCACCGACAATGGTTATACCTGGACTGCCTGTATAAAAACAGAGCTTCCGAATTCCGGAGCAAGTGTTGATGCTGTTGTGCTGAACGACGGAAGATGGGTGATCATCTATAACGACCTTGAAGACGGACGATACCGGCTTGCCGTAAGTCTTTCGGACGATGAAGGCACCACCTGGAAATATACCCGGTACCTCGAAAATAACAAAGAGGGCGGCTTTGCCTATCCATGTCTCATTCAGACCCGCGACGGCCGCCTTCAGGCAAGCTACTCGTGGCATGTAAAAAACGACAAAACCATTAAACATGTGAGCTTTACACCCGAATGGATCATGGAGAAAACAACACCCCTGACCAACGCCGAAAAACTTGGTTTCCCTTCCGGGAAGAAAGTATTGCTGCTGCATATGGACGATGCCGGTATGTGCCCCGAAGCAAATGAAGCCGTTCAATATTACCTCGAAAATAAATTCATCCCATCCACTGCAGTGATGATGCCTTGTCCTGCTGCAGCCGACATGGTAAACTGGGCTAAAAAACATTCGTACGACATTGGAGCGCATCTCACCCTCACCAGTGAGTGGAAAACCTACCGCTGGGCCTCGGTAACCGATCCTGCCAAAGTACCCGGATTAATCGACCCCGACAAAAAACTGTGGCACGATGTTCCCGGCGTGGTGATACACGCTTCAGCCAAAGAAGTTGAAACTGAAATAAAAGCCCAGCTCGACAGGATGATTGAATTAGGCTGGCGTCCCACCCACATGGATACGCACATGGGAACCCTGTATGGCTCTGCCGCATTTGCCGGAGTCTTTCTGTCTACCGCCGAAAAATATGGAATACCTGCCAATGCCATTGATCTCTCCAACGAAGCCGTAGCAAAAAAATTCAGGGCCGAAGGATATCCTATTACTCCAGAAGTTATTGAAGCCATGAACAAATATTCGCTTCCGAAGCTGGATAACTTTTCGAGTGTTCCCAACGGGAAAACCTATGAGGAAAAGAAAGCCAACTTTTTTGCGCTTGTCAACTCACTGGACAATGGTTTGACAGAGATCATTTTTCATCCGTCGGTCGAAACCGAAAATCTCAAGACCATCACCAATTCGTGGCAGCAAAGAGTATGGGAAGCCAAAATGTTTTCCGACCCCGAGGTTATTAAATTCTTACAGGAACAAGGGATCATCCTTACCAACTGGAAAGAAATCATGGAAAGATTCAAACAGAAAAAATAAAGATAACTTTTCAAATAGCTTAAAATGAAAGAGATAAAAATTACTCTCCTGTTTTTGATGATAGGGATAGGGATAAGTGCGCAGGAAAAATATGCAGTGGGCATGTTTCATTTTAATCTCCAATATGTTGCAGGAGATTATAAAATTGAAAACCGCATTATCAGAGAATCGCTTTATCCTGCTTTGCAATTCTTTGAAAAGAACCCTGCTTTTAAATCCGATATCGAAATTCAGGGATATGCCATCGAGGTGCTGGCCGAAGAACATCCGCAGGTGTTGGCGCTGTTGAAAAAGCTTGTTGCCCGCAACCAGATTGAACTTGTAATTGCTCATTATTCCGACCAGTTTTTTATTGGCTATCCGGCTCTTGATCTGCAAAAATCGATTGAGATATCAGATAAAATTCTTGCCCAACATGGTCTCAAGCGCTCGGGAGTATTCTTTGGTCAGGAAATACAATGGACGCCTGCCTATGCAAGTGCTCTGAAAGGTAAATACAACATTATTGCAACAAGCTCCGATCCGCACAGCTATTACCGCGACAGAACTATGCCGCTGGTGAATGTTCGCTACGGAAACGACGAAATACTGGGACTGATTGGTGCCGGTGCCAAAAAACTGGATGGGCTCGAGTGGGACTTTGCTTTTCTCGACGACGGAGAAGTATTCAATTCGCTCGACTACAATAGCAACTTCTACCGCGTTCCCAAACAGGAAAAAGAAAGTGTAGACCGCTTCAAAAAATTACAGTCGCAGGGCTATAAATTTGTTACCATCACCGAGCTTGTAAATAAAATTAAAAGCCTTAAATCGTATACTGTTCCCGATTATCAGTTTGTTCCCGAAGGTACCTGGAACATGGAAGTTTGCGGTCCATATATGTGGATGGGCCGCCAGCGTAGCGGAGTTGAGACCGATGGTATTACGAGGGCGCTGTGCTATCAGCTCCGCAGTTTGTTGCTGGCTATGGAAAAGCTTGTGGATTACGCAGCATCGAAAGGCATTGACGTTACAGAACTAAAGGCGAAGATTGAGGAAGCATGGAGGCATCTGCTGCTTGCCGAGGTGTCCGACTCCAGCGGCTGGACTCCATGGCCGGTCGAAGTTCAGTATACAGCCAATGAAGTAGCTGTGGGCAAAAAACTCCTGAAGGAAGTTGCCGATAAACTAAAAACAATGCTGCCATTGGGCGATAAAACCTGGGTGCTCGAAACGCAAACGGGCAGAATGATGCCGCAGGAAAGTTTATCTCCCAAAACGGCGAAAGCAGCATTGTTACCGTTACCGGTGTCGGTACGCGCCGAAAAATATACAAGCACCATCAAACAGGTGGGCGAAAACCTGTATCGTTTCGATATTCACTGCGAACGCCCGGCCGACGGAGCTGTTGAAATTATTTTCGATACTGCTCCGAACGGACTCTTTTACTCGGCTGGTGCAGGCGAGGAAATAGCAGTGGAGATCCCCACAGACCTGAAGCACAATCCTGCTTTCAGCTTATCAAACGGATTTATTTACCTCAATAATGGCTACAGTCTTGTAAAAGATTGCTCGGTTGAACACCTTGCTGCAACCTGGAAAATGAAAGAGCAAAAACTCGTATTCCGTGAAGAGCTCAATGAGGATAACAAAAGCATGGACATGCGATTTTATCTGCTGAAAGGATCTGCGGACGATGGTCTGAAACTTGGAAACCGCCTGAATACCTGGCCGTCGTTTACTGTAAAAATTCAGAATAACCAGCTTGTTCTGGAAAAGCAAATGCCCGAGTCGATGTAACCTATGAAGAAATTCTTATTGATATATCTGTTTTTTGGCGCTTTCCTGAAAGTAAACGGGAAGGAATATTCAATTACCGAATATGGAGCCCGACCGGACACCTCCGTTTTGAGTACGGCGGCCATCCAGAAAGCCATAGATGAGTGTTCCAAAACCGGCGGTCGTGTTATCATTCCTGCCGGCACTTATAAAACCGGCACTTTATACTTAAAAAACAGTGTGACTCTTTATCTTGAAAAGGGAGCTGTGCTCTACGGCAGCACCCGTCTTTCGGATTATCCTGAAAATCTTCCTGAGTACACTTTTTACAGGAAAGGCATTGTTAAAAGAGCGTTGATATATGCCGAAAACTGCACCGACATAACCATTGAAGGCGAAGGCCTTATTGATGGACAGGGAGCAGCTTTCCGGCAACCGGAAGGTTCGGCAACCGACTCCTATACCGTTCGCCCTTATCTGCTTTGGATTATCCGGTGCCGCAATGTGAAAGTGGAAGGCATCAGGCTCAGGAATTCCGCGATGTGGATGCAGCATTATCTGGCCTGCGACGGCGTGTACATCCACAACATCGATGTTTTTAATCACAGCAACAAAAACAACGACCTGATGGATATCGATGGCTGCCGCAATGTGCGTATTTCGGACGTTACGGGCGACTCGGATGATGATGGCATTACCCTTAAAAGCACATCCGGAAGTGGTAACGAAAACATTGCCATCACCAATTGCGTGATCAGCAGTCACTGCAATGCCATTAAAATGGGTACCGAATCGAATACCGGCTTTAAAAACATAGCCATTTCCAACATAGTGATCCGCCCTTCCAGGGTTACTGACAAATCGATAGAAGGAGATCCTCGCGGACATACCGGAATTGCCCTGGAGACTGTGGATGGAGCGGTGATAGATGGTGTAACCATTACCAATGTCACCATGGACGGACCGATTTGCCCCATATTCATACGCCTTGGCAACAGGGGACGAGGTTACTATCCCGGCCAAAGAATTGAAACTCCGGGTGCATTGAAAAATGTATCCATAAGTCATGTTATTGCCCGCAATGCCGGTAAAAACGGATGTTCCATTACAGGGCTTCAAGGTTACCCGGTGGAAAATATTTCATTGGACGATATCACCATCGAATTTGAAGGAGGTGGTACCAGTGAGAATTACCAGAATGAGGTTCCTGAAAAAGAAAAGTCGTATCCCGAGTACGATATGTTTGGTGACCTTCCTGCGTACGGATTTTATGTGCGGCATGCAAAAGGCATCCGGTTCTCCGGAATAAGGCTAAAAACAAAGCAGGATGATTACCGTCCGGCCTTTGTGCTGTCGGATGTATATCAGGCTAATCTGAACGACCTGTTACTCGAAAGCACGAAAGCCAATATCTGTAACATCATGGCCGAAAACTCCGGCGACATTATGATAAGCAACAGCTCAGTGTTGGGTTTTTCGAATGCTTTGCTGGAACTCAGGGCTAAAAATCAAAGGATCATGCTGAACGGAAACCGTATGTACAATGTTGGTGCAACACTCACAAAAAGTTCCGATGCGCGGGCGGTAAAAGAAGTTAACAGTTTTCGATAAAATAAAAGACCTATGCAAAACCTGAAAAAGACATTCCTGCTACAACTCGCTCTCTTACTGCTTGCATGGCCCTTAATTGCACAGAACAGGGCTAATGAGATTTTAAAGGAATTTTGCAATCCAAAATCAAAAACCGTTCTTGTTGCGGCCCACAGAGCAGGTCACAATGGTTTTCCCGAAAATTCAATTTCTGCCTGGAAACATGCCATCGAAATCGGGGTGGATATTATTGAGACTGATGTTAAAGTTACCAAAGACAGTGTAGTAGTGCTGATGCACGATGGCAAAATTGACCGTACCACAACCGGAAAGGGCAATCCCGAAAACTTCACCTATGCAGAACTTTTGCAATTTAAATTAAAGATGCCCGATGGCACAGTTACCAGCGAACCGATTGCTACGTTGGAGGAAGCATTGAAGCTTGCCAAAGGTAAAGTATTGGTGGATATAGATATTAAAACTTCCAATTTAAAACCTGTAGGGGATGTCATAAAAAAGACCGGAACCCAGGGGCAGGTGTTTTATTTTGACAACGATTATGATGCTTTAAAAGAAATACGGAATTTACAGCCGGGCGCAATGCTTATGCCCCGTGCTTACAATCAGCACATGGCAGATTCGGCATTATATCTTTTCAGTCCTCAGGTTATCCACATCGATGAGTCGTTCTATACCGCTGAGTTAACAAGCTCCATCAGCAATAAAAATGCACGTGTATGGATCAATGCACTTGAGGATCCTGATGATCTGATCAGAAAAGGGGAAATTCAGAAAGCAATGGATCAGGTTCTTAAATATAACGCCAATATCATTCAGACGGATGAACCTGAAAAAATGATTCCCTGGCTGAAAAAGAAAGGCCTTCGTAAATTTTAAGTATTGATTCAGGTAAAGGGCGAAGCCTTAAAAACAAATTCCTTGCTGGCGGCGAGCCGTTCAAGTGAAGTCGACGCAGGAGACGGAACGAGTTCTCGCCGTCAAAGAGTTTTTGGTTCCTTTTTGCGATCAAAAAGGAACAATAGGGATGTTCAAATTGCATTTTAGTGAATTCTGTCATTTGTAACGAAGTGAGAAATCAAATAATTCTTTAAACCGTATTTATGAATTTCAATAAAAAAGCAGTCCTTACAGTTCTAAGTGTTGTTCTTGCTACAACCTACACTATGTATGGACAAGAGGCAAACTCCGGCGAAACTTATTTCCAGGAAGTTAAGAATGACGTAACTGTGGTATCGGGCAAACAACCGGCAATTGTAAAGCTGATTGCACAACCCAAACAGGTGGTGGCAGTTGCCGCCGACCAGATCTTTATCTACAATGGTAAAAAGTGGAATTCCAAAAAACTCGCAGGAAAATGGCAAACCGGATGTGCAGATTTTAAAGGCACACTCTGGATTGGCGCACCGGGGCTAATCCTCAACTTTGAGAAAAATAAGAAACTTCCATTTCCCGAGACAAGCGTTGCCGACACGCTGTTCTGCATGTTCTGGGAAGATCCCAACACGCTGTTTGTGGGCACCAATAAAGGGCTTTACTGCTGGACCGGCGAATGGAAATTAATTCCTGAAACAGCAGGACTGAAAGTCCGCCAGATTGCCAGCGGAGAATACAAAAAGCTATGGCTGGCTACCTCGGCAGGATTGTTCTGCAGAGAAAACAACAAATGGCTCAATTTGAACGACTATGTGATGGATCCGGGGTTGAAAAATGAATTTTACAGTCTTGCCAATGGTCCCACTATAAACGACATCATTTTTGGCAGTTCACTGGCGGTGAGCCAGATTTCGGGTGACGGAGAACACTGGAATTACACCGGCGAGGATGGTTTGCCGTTCGGACCAGTTACTGTGTTAAACTATTCGAAAGATGCTTTGTGGATGGCCACTCCAAACGGAGTAATCAAAAAAGACGCAACGTGGCATTATTATCACGGGAAAAGATGGTTGCCCGATAACCGCATCAACGACATCTTGCAAATCGACCCCAATACCGTTTGGATCGCCACAGCCGAAGGAATTTCCGAAATCAAAAATATGACAATGAGTCTCGAGCAGAAATCCCAACGATTTGAGAAAAGGCTCAACCAGCGGCATCTGCGTCATAACCTTGTAAGCGATTGTCAGTTTACAAATCCCGGCGACACAGCCACTGCCGTTTGCTCCACCAACGACAACGACGGGCTGTGGACGGCCATTTACCTGGCGGCAGAGAGTTTCAGGTATGCTGCCACTAAATCGAAAGATGCCTATGACAATGCAGTGCGTACTTTCATAGCGATGGAAAAACTACAAACCGTAAATCCCATTCCCGGATTTGTGGCCCGCTCTTATGTGGCAATCGACGAAAGTACAGGTCACGACGGCGAATGGCACGTATCTTCCGATGGCAAATGGAAATGGAAAGGAGATACAAGTTCTGACGAAATTGTAGGTCACATGTTTGCTTATCCCATTTTTTATGAACTTGTTGCCGACGAAACCATGAAAAAACGCGTGAAAGAAGTGGTTCAGAAACTAATGTCGCACATTGTAGATTATAACTTTCAGCTGGTCGACCTCGATGGAAAAGCCACCCGCTGGGGTGTTTGGACTCCCGACTCGCTGAACAATTCACCCGACTGGAAATACGAAAAAGGGATCAACTCCCTTCAGATACTGTCGTTTCTCGAAAGTGCCTATTTTGTAACAGGCGATCCTAAATTTGACGAGGCATACCAGAAGCTTATAAAGGATCATCACTACGACAAAAACATGGTTCAGCAAAAAATGTATACACCTTTCGAAATCAACCATTCGGACGATGAGCTGGCCTTCCTCCCATATTATTGCCTTTTAAGGTATACCCGCAATTCACAGCTAAAGGAAACCTACAGCAAAAGTCTGCTCCGTAGCTGGAAAGTTGAGCAACCCGATAAAAATCCGCTCTGGAACATTATTGCCAGCGCAGGTTTGGGTCGTGATTGCGAAATTAACACCGCCATTGAAGAACTGCAGAATTACCCCATAGACATCATTTGCTGGGATGTTCAGAACAGCCATCGCTGGGATCTGCACCGCAACCCGCTGAACGACAGATTTAATAAACCGCAGGCCACAAGGGTAATTCCCGTTGCAGAACGGGGCATCACCAAATGGAACAGCAACCCCTATTATTTCGACTACAGAGGAAACGGAACACGCGAAGACGATGGTGCTGCCTGGTTATTACCTTATTGGATGGGCCGTTACCATGGGTTTATCAAAAAATAACCACACTAAGTTTATCACAAAATGAAGACACTACTCAAAAGTCCTGTTTTAAACTTTAAAAGCTTTCTCCTCATTGGCTTATCCCTTTCCATCGGATGGGGCATCAGAGGAAATTTCGGGCACGAATACGGAGCTGCCTTTGCCGGCTGCCTTGCTGCCATAACGGCTGCTATTCTATCGGGCAGGGAGGACTGGCGACAAAGAGTTCCGTATTTCGCCTTTTTTGGTGCATTGGGCTGGGGCTTTGGTGCTTCCATATCGTACATGCAGGTAATATCGTACACCGAAAGTGGGCATGCCATTTCGCAGTGGTATGGTTACATGGGACTGTTTTTAATTGGATTCTTGTGGGCTGGCATGGGAAGTGCCGGAACCAGTTTTGCCGCAGTGGCCGAAAATGAGCAGATCGGAAAAATCTTCAAACCCCTGCTGTTTGTCTTTGGTGCGTGGCTCCTTCTCGATACTTTCGAGGACACCGTGGCAAACATGCTGCAGCGGGGAATTCAGTTCGACGGAACCTGGTCGCGGCATAAAAATCCGCTCTACTGGTTCGATGCTGACTACCTCCCGGCAGCTTTTGCAGCAATCGGTGCCGCTGCTTACGATCTTTACGAGCGGAAAGCAGCCCGGAACCGATGGTTTCTGCCGGTTTTTGCAGCTGCAGGCGCCCTTTCGGGATTTTTAATTCAATACATACTCCGGCTGCTGAATATAGAGAAAGGATTAGGATCGGCGCTTACCTATTTGCAGGGCGATCCTTCCTATATCAACCCCGAAACAGGGCTGCACCCTTACGAAGCTTCCAACCTCCTGAATAACTGGCCGCAATGGTTCGGCGACTACCCTCAGCATATCGGATGGTTTCTGGGACTCATTGCCGGAATAATTGTATATTTTGTTGTTTATGGAAAATTCCGCAACGGCTCATCGCTATTTGCCTGGATGGGTTTGGGATGGCTGATTTCCTTTCTTGTTTTTCCCGTTCTGGGAAGTCTTTTCTTTGCTCAGTACGGAGGTTTGAGAATGACTCCTCCGCGCTCGGACGACTGGGCAGGAATTTTAGGAGTGTTTGTTGCTACAAGCATCTGGATGTGGCGCAACAAACTGCGGCCGGTCACCGTAGCCATGCTTATTGGCGGAACTATAGGCGGACTGGGGTTCTCAGGTATTCAATGGCTGAAACATTTCCTGAACTCATTTGGAAAACCTGAGGTGCTTGTAAACCATGGTTTAGTACCCGGAAGTCCTGATTACATTGAAAAAGCAGCTAAATGGGCCGACTGGCAGAACCAGAACTGGCACAGCTTCCTGGAACAGAGCTATGGTTTTGTGAACGGAATTGCCATTGCAGTTGTAATCGCATTTCTGATTACCCGCATTAAAGTACACTCCGCTCCGATACAGGAAAGCAAACAAAACTTCCGTTGGACAAGGATTTTCTCTGCGTTGTTTATTCTGCTGGGAATTACTTATTTAAATATCGTGAAAAACGTGGCCGTGTGGAGCGAACAACTCAACCCGCAGGTCTGGTTACAGGAAGTACAGAAAGCCGATGGCTCAGTAACGACAGCTCCGGCTCAATGGGACCTTCCCTACATTGGCCGCCTACCGGGAGTTGATTTTCTTCACCTCTCTCCCACCGGTTGGTTTAACCTCACCTGGGCACTGCTTGTAATCGGGTGTATATTGATTGTGCGCAGACACCTGCGTTCTCCGCTGCCCATTATCCCCCGAAATTCACTGGCAAAAGGACAAATCATTTTCCTGATTTTACTGTGGATGATGGTCGTTGCCAATTTCGAAAGGGCACTTACGGGCTGGCATCCCACGCGTATGCTAACCGAGTGGGTGATTTTTGTGAATGCCATAATAGCCACAGTCCTGGTGCTCCTGCTTCCGCAGGAAAGCATGTCAATCGCCATAACTGAAACTGAAGATTATAAACCTTTTTATAAAAAGCTGTGGATAAGAACTGTTGCAGCAATGTTGATCTCCGGCGTGCTGTTCTATTCGACCAACCGGCTGATTTATCATTATCCGGAATACAACAAGCTCAACCACAAAGCTTACCACATGCGTTTCGGACCGGAAGCAAGCTGGAGAAGCAAGCCCAATCTGAAGAATGCAGAGCATAAGTAAGCAGAGGATAGTAAGGTTAAAATTGCGGTGGTATGCACTTCTACTAAGGTTAGAAGATGGGAAAAATAAGGTTCTTTTTAGAAAACTTATTCAATATTGGATTAAACCTACTATATAACTAAAGGAGAAATACAATTTTAGCCAGCATCTCTTGGTCAAATTATGGCGAAGCCTAAAATATTAATTCCTTGCTGACGGCGGGCCGTTCAAGGGAAGTCGACGAAGGAGACGGACCGCGTTTCCGCCGTCAAAGACTTTTTTGGTTACCGTTAGATTTGTAGTACTCTTTCTTATAATGTAAATTGGTTGAAAAAGAGACTCCATATGTTGCGTTAACTTCCTTTTGGTC
>JAJYAG010000143.1 GCA_021779665.1 Bacteroidota bacterium
TGGGAATGCCACCCGAAATTACGGTGCTAAATCTACATTCGGCATGATTACTTCTTAGGTGCAGGTGCCACGGCCGGTTTTTGCTGAACTTTACCCAGCTGTTCCAAACCTTCAATTTTCATTGCCTTTGAGAGATGAGCAAGACTTTTCAGATCGATATTCCCCTGAATACTGATTAATGCATTATCCTTCCCGCCGGCAATTAAAAGCAGTTCGCTAATTTTGCCATTATTATCCTTTACCAGGAATTTCACATCCTGACCTTTTTCTTTGATCACCATCAGTTCTTTATAATCTTTCACAGGGAGATCTTTCATTACAGCAGTATAAAAATTAACACCTTTGGGAGGATTTTCGTGATCTACAGCCAGAATTCTTATACTCTTAAGGTTTTTCACCAGGTTGTCAAATTCCTTGTCGTCTGTTTTAACATCCTTGAACATGCTGAACATATACTGTGTAATATAAACCGTTGTAAACCCATCTTTTTCAGCATACTCATCAAACAGCTTATCTACCGGTGATGTTTGACTATAGGACAACTGCAGACTGATAATGGATAATATAATAATTGAAAAAAGTTTCATAGCTTTTGATTTATTGAGTTTCAATTGATTCATCGTACTTCGATACTAATTCGAGATTTTTAAGGCCGGATCCAAAAGAAGAAAAAATCGACATTTCCTCTGTTCCTTCCTGGATGCGTGAAACAGTTTGCAGTTTATCAGTTCCTTTATTGAGGGTTTGAGAAACATACATCAGGACCTTTTTAGCTTCGAGGTAAGCTATTTGCGGATCGTTGTAAGTATCAGAAACCTTGTCTGAATTATAGTATTTCAAAAAGAAAACTGAAGCAATAGCAATCAACAGTCCTGCTGCTATTCCAATTGACCAGGACCGAAAACGGATTGACTTTTCCTTATGTTCCTGCAGATCGACCCATTTTGATAGTACATTTTCCATAGAACGAATTTCGTCCTCGCTAACCTGTTTGGAGGTAGCATTCATAAACCAAAGGGCCTCCGATGAGAATTCCTCAGGAACATTACCCCGTTTAAAATACTCTTTCAGAAACCTTTCCTCGTCGAGCGAGGTAAGTCCTTCCAGGTATTTATCAAGCAATTCTCTTATGTATTCTCTGTTTTCCATTGTTATGTTTAAAAGAGCTTACTATTTTGCTTTTATTGTTTCCATTACATACCGTTCGTAATTGAAAAGCTTGAGCATTTCGGAACGAACGGCGCTGCGTGCCCGCGAAAGATTTACCCTGATGTGATTAAGATTTGTCCGGGTCACTTTCTGTATTTCTTCAAACTCCAGTCCTTCAATATCGCGCATAATAATGATTTCGCGCTGCTGCTCCGGAAGTTTATGAATAATACTTTTGATCATCCTTCCTGTATCCTCCTGGATAAACCGTTCTTCCATCGAATCGATTGGCCCTCCGTTCTGACGTTCGCTTAAATCGCCCCAGGTAGAAGAATGGTTTGTCCGCAATTTATCCAGGCAGTAATTTTTCATCATTGTTGTAACAAAGGCGTCAACATTATTGACTTCGGCAAGACGGGTACGCATATTCCATGCTTTAGCAAATACATCCTGCACGGCATCTTTGGCATCGCTACTGTCGCCCAGGAGTCGTAATGCTATCCGGTAAAGTTTTCCGGTGAGAGGAATAATGATAGTCTTAAAATCTTCGGCTTTCATATTGCCTGTGACGCATTAACGTGAGCGAAAGTTACAAAAAAAAGTTTTTAGGTGTTTAGCTTTTAGGCTATAAGCCGAAAAACCTACTTTAATTTATTTACACTTGCCAGTCCGTTCACGTGCATCGATTTGGAAAGCGCATGCA
Organism: Bacteroidota bacterium; assembly: GCA_021779665.1. Taxonomy (GTDB): domain Bacteria; phylum Bacteroidota; class Bacteroidia; order Bacteroidales; family JAAUTT01; genus JAAUTT01. Next base: position 1,853 of record JAJYAG010000143.1, read on the forward strand.
GATCTTTGGGGGCGATGGTTCCCTGAATATGAATCAAAGCATGATCTTTTGCTCCGTTCACAATCAGAATAAAATTGCTCCAGCTACCCTGATTATCCTGAGCCAGCATCCGGACATTATTGTTATTTTCCTTCACCACCATCAACTCCTTGAAATTGTTTAAAGGTACTTCTTTCAACATATTTTCGAAAGCAACAATATCCTGAGCTAAAGCATGTTCAAACGACAATATCCTTACCTGACTTATATTTTTAAGAACCGCCATTCCCGAATCTTTCGAATCGATCTCACTTGCAAACTTCATCATGTCGGATGTGATAAGCACAGATGTAATGCCTTCTTTTCCCTGGAATTTATTAAAAACCTCATCGAGTTTGCCATTTTGTGCAAAAACACCTAAAGAGGCCAAAAGCATTGCCATTGAAATAATAACTGATTTCATAATTTACATTTTTAAAGTTTAGAATAAAGAAATCAAAAGCGCTTTTGAATGGAAGACGATGAGGGTGAATAAATATTACAGGAAAATGACCTATTGAAAAAAAATATATAAAAAAAGCCGGAAAACTCCGGCTTGATGTGAGAACCATAATTCTGATTTTCTTAAGTCCTTTTAGTTTTATCCTTTATGCCACATCCAATGGCTTTGGTGGTTGCAGGCTGGGGTTCGTTACCGGCAAGCACTGCATCGATGGCATTCGACAGGTATTTATTTTCAATCTGTGACGGATCCTGGTAATTATCGTCTATAGCGCCAATATATTTCACAACAAGGGCATTTCCTTCCTTCTTTAACAGATAAGTATGAGGTGTCCGTTGTGCTCCATATGAGCGGTAAACTTCTTGAGTTTCGTCGAACAGGTAAGGAAATGAATAGCTTTTTTCTTTGGCTCTTACAATCATTTTATCGTACGAGTCTTCTGGCGAAAGCGACGGGTCGTTCGAATTAATTGCAATTACCGGATAACCCTTGGCCTTATAAGCTTTATCGAGCTCAATAAGCCTGTCCTGATAAGCTTTAGCGTAAGGACAATTATTGCAGGTGAATACCACTACAAATCCCTTTGCGTTAGGATAATCTTTGAGCGAAATCATTTTGCCGTCCACGTTTTTCAATTTGAAGTCGGAAGCCTTGTCTCCGACTTTATAACCCTGCCCGTGGACCAATGCAAGCGAAAGCAGGGCAAATCCAAATACAAGCATCATTCGTTTCATAAGGAATTTAATTTTAGGTTAATAATAGAATCAAGCTCTTTGAAGGAAAAGGATTTATTATAGGTATTCCTGAAGTCTTTGCCGTAAATGACCGTAAAAGGGATTTCGCCCGACCAGCCTGGGTCTACTTTATCTATCCATTCGTTTTGGCGGGGATCGTTCAACAGAATAACATCCGACTTTATCTGATTGAATTTTATAAACGGTAATAACCGTGAATTAAGCTGGGAAGGCATATCCAGACTGACAAGCAATATTCTGAACTTTTCATTTTTATATTTTTCTTTTTCTTTTTCGATGGCAGGTAGTTCTTCGCGACACGGGGCGCACCAGGTTGCCCAGAAATTGACAAGATAAACGGAGTCGTTCTTCTTATGCAGTTCAGGTTCGAATTGTTTGAAATTCATCACCGGCACCGATTTTGGGTCAGGTAAAGTGGAAAAATTAAGAAACCCCAGAAACAAAAAAGTAATTACTGCATTGCGTATTATCTTCATTTTGCTCTCATTTGAATCTGAAGCTATAACAAGCAAATTGAAAATGGGTTTTACCAGGTGTTTATAAGGAATTAAAAGAAGAGGATTATGTCAAATAAAAAATATCCCGGAAGCAGATTTCCGGGATATTTTAGGGATAATTCCAAATAGATTTAAAATTAGGACACTACAGATATTTCTTTTGTCGAATATTGTTTTCGCTTATAACGGTAAGCATCCCATCAAAATTAATTTCTTCTGATTTAAATAGTTCTATAAGATATTCTCCGGGCTCGTTAGGCTGAAAATCATCCCATCTCAAATAAATTACACCTTTTAAAGGTTTGTATCCTTTTTTGAAAATCAACTCACCATAATCTCTGTCAAAAGTTAAGATGGTCCGATTCTCATTTATAGCAATTTCCATTACCTCACTATCAAGAATTCCCGCAAAATCTTTCCCTATATATTTTATATTATAACCTGCAGATTCCAGTACAATTACACTGGTTAACGGGAAATTTTCATTAGCAAGAAGAAGCATCAGGCGGTTTTTAATGGTTTCATATAAATTAAACCATCCTTCATTATCTCCTGAATATATGCAAAAACAGCTTTCAAACTATCTTTGGAAAGCCTTGGATAATTATCCAAAATTTGTTGCTCAGTCCAACCTGAAGCAAATAAATTAATAATATGCTCAACTGATAATCGGGTTCCCTTAACAACAGGTTTCCCAACCAGAACATCTTCATTAATTTCTATGTAATTTTGCCAATTCATAAGACCAAAGATAAGCTTATTATTTCCTAATGAAAACAAGAAACCAGTTTTAAGGTTTTGAGACTAAATTCATTATTCAGTCTTAGCTTCTGCTTCAGTTGCAGGAGCTCCATCGCCGGTAGCGGCTGTGGAATCAGAAGTAGCTTCGCCCGCAGGAGCTGCATTTACAACTTCATACAAATCGGTAATAAATATAGAATTGCTGAAATCGCTGTTATCCAAAATTTCCTTAATGGCCTCGCGTTTTTTGGCTTCATCTTCTATTTTCAGAGCTTTGCCACCAAACTTGGCAACGGCAATGTCAATGTCCGAATAAGTAACATTGACAGCTTTAATCCATCCGGTTTCTACCCATTTGCCGTCTTTGCGTTTTCCGGTAACTTCAATAAAATCGCCATCAGTAGTTTTAACAGCTACTATATCCATTTTACTGAATGCCTTATTGGTTTTGGTAAGCAGGTCGGGACGGGAATAAACTTCAGCATTCTGGTTGATAGCTGCCGGCTTGCTGTTGAGCGACATCAGAGTGGCTTGTACCCACCCTTCTTTTCCGCCGGAAAGACGTACTTTATAATATTGAACGGGTTTGGTGCCTGAATTATCTTCCTTGGTTTCATCGAGGTATTCGCATTTTTCGCCAAGACTTAGGGATTCGAGCCATTTACCTTTTTCTTCGGGAGTTTCTTTCAACGAAGCACGGTCCCAGATACAGACGGCATAGGTTTCTTCGCCTTCGGCAGCTTCACCATCAGCAGCTGCAGGTTTACTTTTGCAACTGGTAAATAATACAATAATTACGGTTAAAACGGAATAAAATAGCTTTTTCATAAAATAGGTTATTGTGGTTGGTATTTTCAAATATAGAAATTATATCAATGACTTTCCAAAAACCCTGAATTTTTTATGTAACTGAGCCTCTACTCTTTCAAGTTCAGCCAACATTTTGGTGTTGGTTTCGAGTACCAGGTGGATTTCCATCTGGGTTAATCCTGCTTCCCTGCATGAATCAATCAGCCGCAGCGCCATCAGAATTTCAAATCCCAGACCCTGACAGTTCGGTTTAACGGCGCCAAGCATAAGATCCAGCTGGTTGGTTTTTTTCATGGCTCGTAAAATATGGATAAACCCAAACGGGAATAGCCTTCCCTTCGATTTTTGTATGCCCGGAGAAAAATTCGACAACCCGATAATGAAAGCAACAATATCATCGCCTTTCATGATGACTTTGATAAACCTCGGATCGAGCACATCCATATAACGATCAGCAAATTCCTTCATTTCGAGCTCGGTGAGTGGAGTAAATCCGTAAAGCTCTTTATAGGTCTCGTTCACCAGTCGCAGGATAGGAATTACAAAAGGTTTTATTTCTTTTTTCGATTTATACTCCTTCAGCACAAAGTCCTTTCGTGCGTCGAACCGCTGAATAATCCGGCTGTAAACCTCTGGTAAAGGCTTGTTTAAGTCGAGCTTGTATACCAGACAATCAATATCCTTTACATACCCGTTTTCTTCCAGCAAATCTACCAAATACGGGAAATTGACTGCAGTTGCCAGGATGGGCATGTGCTCAAATCCCGAAATCTGCAATCCTTGCGGATCTTTATCCGAAAATCCGTAGGGGCCGATAATTTTCACAACGTCAAAGCCCCGTGCCCAGTTTTCGACAGTCGATAACAGTAAACGCGCCACTTCACTGTCGTTATAGCATTCAATAAAACCAAACCTTGCAGTTTTTTCACCTCGTGCTTCGTTGTACTGATGGTGAATAATACCCATTATTCTGCCGATCACATCCTTATCGCGGTATGCAAGATATAGCACCGTGTCGCAGTGCGAAAATGCATGGTTTTTAGCAGGATCAAAAAATTTAAATTCATCAATGTATATGGGAGGTAACCAGTTTGCATGATTTTTATGAATTTTCTCCGGTAAATAGATAAATTCCCTGAGCTGTTTCCGGGTTTTTACTTCAACAATCGCAACCTTCTGCATAATCCGTCCTTGTTTTTAGAGTCAGTTCGTATCTTTTTAAAATCGTATAAATATATTTTGAGCAGGCGAGCACAATGGGAGCAGAAATTATTCCGCCAATTACGTCGACAGCATAATGGGCTTTTATGTATACTGTTGAAAAAGACAGCAAAATAAAAACAGGGATTAACCACCACCACGATGATAAATGATCGCGCCCGGCCATCATAATCAGAATCAGAACAATTCCAACATGTGAGCTGGGAAAAGCAGCAGTTGGTCTTTCGCCGATAAACTCAACAAACCGAACCAGCTTCCTGAAAATTCCCGAATCAGCTATCTGGTTGTGCGGAGGTTCAAAAAAGTATTGGGGTCCGCTTACTGGTAAAACGCTAAAAACAAGATAAAAAATTAAAAAGGAGCATGTAATCAGAAAAACGGTCTTAATAAATTCTTTCCTGTTTTTTACATATATAATAATGGTATAGGCAGCTATTAAAAAATAATAGGAGAAATAACCAAAGTTCATTACCTCGCTGAAAAACTTTCCCGGAAATTTATTATAAAAAGCAAGGCTTGGTTGGAATCCGAATAAAACAGAATCCATGCGGGCAAAATGATAATCCAGATTCTGAAAGAAAACATTATTCAAAGCATCTGTTTCGGAATAAAAAAAGCTTAAGATAATTAACGGGTAAGCTATCCTTAGGAAATGTGGTAAAGGTTTGTTGATGTATTTATCCATCAATGGAAGAGCCAGGATCAAAGCCAGCAAAAACAACCGGAACAGAATATGATAACCGGCACCGGGAACCTTCTGAAAGAAAATAAGAATGTAGAAAAATGTAACTACTATATAACCTGAAACAAGCAGATCAATACAATTGAGTCGTTTCACATTTTTTAAAAAAGCCATTACTGCCGGTTTTCTAAAGAGCCTGTAATTTAGGAATAATTTAAATCTATTTTAACATTCGTTCAATTGTTTAATGATAAAAGAGAATTTGTTTCTCATTTACGAACATATTCCACGTTATTGCGTAAATTTATTTTCGAATTTTAAACTCAACCAATATGAAAAAGCTTTTTAAAATAGTTTTCTTTACCATTATTGCTCTGCTGATTATCATCATACTCATTCCAATTTTCTTCAAAGGACCTATAGAAAAAAAGGTGAAGGAAGAAATCAACAAGTCGTTAAATGCCAAAGTGGACTTCTCTGATTTCACACTGTCGCTCATTCGCGGTTTCCCTAATTTTTATGTAGCCCTGGAAGACATGTCGGTTGTTGGCATTAACGAATTTGAAAAAGACACTCTCATGTCTTTCAAAAAATTCAGCGCTAAAATCGATCTTATCAGCGCCATCAAAATGGAGAACATCAAAATAAAATCCATTTTCTTGGACAAGCCTTCAGTATATGCCCATGTACTTCCTGATGGAAAGGTTAACTGGGATATTGTTAAGGCCACTGACAGCATTCCGGAGGATACCACGGCTTCAGAGCCACTCGAATTCAAAGCCAGTCTGAAAAAATTCGAAATACGTGATGCCCGGATAGTTTACCTCGACGAACAGGGTAAAATGAAAGCCTCGCTGGACAACTGGGATTTGTTCCTTACCGGCGATTTTACCGCAAGTACCACCGATGCCACTCTCAAAACAACCATCGAAAAAGTAAACTTCTACATGGATAATATCCGCTACATGCGCGATGCAAATTTTGGATTCGATGCCGTTTTGGGTGCCGATATGGACAAAATGCTCTTTACGATTAAAGATAACGAAATCAAACTTAACGATCTCTCACTGGGTATTGAGGGAAGTGTCGCCATGCCGAAGGAAGATATTGATATGGATCTGAAGTTCAAAACCAAAAAGGCTGATTTCAAATCGCTGCTCTCGCTTGTTCCTGCCGTTTATATGAAAGACTTTGAAAAAGTTCAGACATCAGGATCACTCAAGCTTGACGGTTTTGCCAAAGGTACTTATGCTGAAAAATCGATGCCTAATGTTGGCCTCACATTGGTTGTTGAAAATGCAATGTTTAAATATCCCGATCTGCCAAAATCGGTGAACAACATCAACATCGACACAAAAGTGTTTTACGATGGCGTTCAGAACGACAACACCACCGTGGATGTGAATAAATTCCATATGGAAATGGCTGGTAACCCCTTTGATATGACATTGCACATTAAAACCCCGATGAGCGATATGCAGATGGCCGGTAATTTCAAAGGGAAAATTGATTTTTCAAGTTTGACTGATATAGTTCCGCTCGACAGCACTACACTCAAAGGTATTATGGAGAGCAACATAGATATGGCTGGCCGTATGTCAGCCATTGAAAAGGAACAATATGAAGACTTTAAAGCTGATGGAACTTTAAAGCTCAGCAACTTCGAATTTGCCAGCAAGGATTTTCCGCAAGGGATCAAAATCGTAGAAACCAATATGGTTTTCTCGCCAAAGTTTGTCGAGCTGACTTCTTTTAACGCTTTAATGGGGAAAAGCGACTTCAGCATGAATGGAAAGCTTTCGAACTTCATACCTTATGTGTTTAGTAACGACACCATTGTTGGTAGTCTGAATTTCTCATCAAAACTGCTAGATATTAATGAATTGATGGGACCATCTACCGAAGAAACCACTGTTGAAGATACTTCGGCAATGACAGTAGTTGAAGTTCCCGGTAATATCAATTTCACACTGAATTCGAATATCAGCACCATCAAGTACGATAACATGAATATTACCAACGTACTTGGAACAATCATCGTTCGTAACAGCGCAGCCATTCTGAAAAACCTCGGAATGAATATGCTCGACGGAAGCCTGGTGATGAACGGAGAATACAACACAAAGGATGTAAAAAGCCCATTGATCGATTTCAACATGAATATGAAAGATTTCGATATCCCTTCTACATTCAACACATTCAATACTGTTAAAAAGCTAGCTCCTGTTGCCGAAAATGCAAAAGGCAAAATCTCAGCCGATATGTCGCTGAATTCGCGCCTCGATGCAACCATGAGCCCTGTTTACAGCACCATGCAGGGAAAAGGAAAGCTGATGTCGAAGAGTATTGAAATTGGCAACTCCAAAATGTTTAACAAAGTAGCCGATGCATTAAAAAATGAAAAGCTCAAAAAAATCAGTCTGAACGATCTTAACCTGAGTTTTGAAATTAAAGACGGTCGTGTATATATCGAACCTTTCGAAACAAAATTACTATCCGGAAAAATGATCATCGGCGGCGATCAGGGCATTGACCAGACACTGAATTATGCCATTACTTTCAGCATACCGCGTTCCGAATTTGGAGGAGCTGCCAATGCTGCGCTTACAAGTCTTACATCCGCAGCAGCTTCAAAAGGATTGAATATTCAGCCGGGCGAAATGGTAAACATCGATGCCAAAGTAGTTGGAACAGTTTCCGACCCTAAAGTTCAACTCAACCTGAAAGAGAGTGGTAAAAATGCACTGAAAGATGTGAAAGAACAGTTAAAGACTGCCGCCACTGAAAAAGTACAGGCTGTAAAAGAAGATGTTAAGGCCAAAGCAAAGGAGCAGGCCGACAAACTGATAAAGGATGCTGAAGCTGAAGCTCAGAAGATAAGAGATGTAGCTAAATCTGCTGCCGACCAGATTCGAAAAGAAAGCGATGCCGCTGCAGAGAAGTTGACTAAAGATGTGAAAAACCCTTTGCAGAAGGTGGCTCAACAGAAATTAGCCGAAAAAACCAAAAAAGAAGGTTATGAAAAGGCTGATAAACTTGAAAAAGAAGCCGATGTAAAAGCTCAGGCTTTGATAGATAAAGCAAAAGCCGAAGCTGAAAAGCTATAAGCACAAAAAAGGGGCTGCAAAATTGCAGCCCCTTTTTTTTATAAGTATTAAAATTAGAAAGAAACGCGTCTTTCCTGAATTCTTGCTTTTTTACCGGTAAGTTTACGCAGATAGTAAATACGGGCGCGACGAACCTTACCATATTTGTTTATCTCAATTTTGTCAATAAATGGTGAACTTAAAGGGAAAATTCTTTCAACCCCTATGTCTCCCGACATTTTTCTAACTGTAAAAGTAGCTGTATGTCCTGAACCTTTCTTCTGGATAACAACGCCACGATATTGCTGTACCCTTTCTTTGTTTCCTTCTTTAATTTTATAATGTACCGTAATAGTATCGCCGGCAGAAAAATCTGGAGCTTCGGTATTTACAGCCAGAGTGCTGTTTATAACATTCATTAAATCCATCACTATGAGTATTTTGAGATTAATTCCATTTTCATAATAGGACGCAAAAGTAGAAATAATTTTTAATTAAAGTAGAAAATAATTGAAAAATAATTTTAGACGATAGCCTTTAGTCGATGGTCGATAGCCAATACATGAATACAAGTCGATGGCATATAGTCAATAGTCCATGGCCAATACAAGGTTCAGATACAAAATAAAAATCTGCTGTATTAACTATGGACTATCGACTAAAAACCATGGACTATATTAATGCGCCACTTTCAATCTGTCCTTTGTATCTTCAACAACCATTTTCTTCCAGCTTTCGGAATATCCGGGCTGATCAGGAGCTGCAGGTTGGGTATATCCGTTGTTCTGGAACTTGCCATCCTTTTCCTTTTTCACATTACCATCAATATATTTTACCAAAAGATAGTTGTTTAGATTATCCCATGCAGTGAAGGTATTATTACCTGCACTAACCGAATAATCGGTAACAAAATTGCGGGCAAGCTGAGGGTCAGATTTATAAAGACTTAATGCAGCAGCATCAATTGCAGGAGTATTGGCAACATATTTATTTTCGAGATCCTGTTGTGCTTTAACAACATCGGGCATAATAACGTTGTAACGCATATAGGCAAAATTCGAAACACGGTTAAATACCCAGAAAGCTGAGGTAGGAGAATAGGTAAGCATATCTCCGTTCCCTTCGGCAAAAGGTTTTGGAATTGAAGTTATACCACAATACATAGGGGTGTAAACGGTACTTGAGGCATCGTCAACACCAAACCAGAGAATACCCCCGATCCAGTCGGGAAGATTGTTACGAGACTGAGCTATAAATGAAAAACCTGTTTGCTGGGTAGCAGTGGCTCTTTCGTTGCAATATTCAACTCCGTCAACTTTCCAGGTAAGAGGTCTCCAGCGGTAAGGAAGTCCATAAGGACCAGCACCTGCATCCTTGCTCATATCCAGTTCGGTACCTTCGAGGTGATTCCGCATAAATTTGAACATATCCTGAACAGTAACCTTACGGTCGGGTTTAACCCAGAGAGGCATTCTGTTTGAAGCGTATCCGGTCCTGGAATCTTTTTCCACATGACCTTTTACGTAATCCCAGTATTTGGACATTTCCTTATTTACATCGTTAAACATGCTCCATACGCGGATATCGCAAAAGCGGGCGCCATGGAAATCAACAGGAGCATAGGTATCAGAAAAACTGAAATTAGTTTCGTTTACTTCATTGTTGATATAACCTCGTTCGCGGGCAAAAGAAATGACATCGGGCGAGTGATAACAGGTTTGATTAGGATTGGAAAAATCGTTTACCTTCTGAAAAGGGAAAGTGGTGATTCTGGCCTGGTTGGCATGACCCGAAACATAGCCATCGGGAATCTGCAAGGCTACCCAAACAGCGCCTTTGCTATATTTTGTTGTAGCTTTACCTTTTTTGTCCTTTACAACCTGAGGAGAACCTTTTCCGATAATTTCGAAAATCCATGCTTCATTTTTATCGGAAATAGAAAATGATTCACCGGAACTATAATATCCATATTGCTCAACCAGACCGGCAATAATCTGGATGGCTTCACGGGCTGTTTTTGCTCTTTGTAAGGTAGTGTAAATTAAACTGCCATAGTCGATAATGCCAGTGGTATCAACAAGTTCTTCCCTGCCGCCAAAAGTAGTTTCGCCAATGGCAACCTGAAATTCATTCATATTACCAATAACAGAATAGGTATGACGCACCTGGGCGATTTTTCCGAGAGGTTTACCGGTATCCCATTCATTAATTTGCATCATGGCACCCTGAGGATAATCGGCGGCCGGACGATAATATAATTCTCCATATAATGTATGCGAGTCGGCAGCATAGGAAATCATAACCGATCCGTCAGCTGATGCACCGCGGGTGATGATATAATTTGTACAAGCCAAAAGGTTTCCTACTCCGGGAAGGGCAAGAAAGGCTAAGATGATCAAAAGTTTTCTCATATATACAGTTATTAATTTTATGATTTAGCCAACAAAAATAGGATTTCATTTGAATTAAGCGCCTATTTTAAAAACATATTCCATTGATATGGAATTATATTTTTACCACCCCCTATTTTTATATACTCAAACTAAATATTTTTTAATATTTTTTCATTATACCCCTTGCAAATTAAAATATAATTCCTACATTTGTATTGTTAATTGATTGCAACGAAAAATTAACAATTAATTAACATAAGTTTTTTGAAGCTCAGGAGAAAAAAAGTTAATTTTGAAGTGTAAAAAAGTAAATTATTTTTTGTGTTATTAAATATAATTTTTACTTTTGCGCAGAATTTAACGGTGAGGGTGATAGTAAATAAGTTGATTGATAATCAGTATTATAAATCGACTATAAAAATATAAAAGCTTCAGCTTTGTAATAAAATTTAGAAGGTTAGTAGTGTTTTTCTCATAAATTAGGTAGTTAGTTAGTAGTTGTAAATGTTAAAAAAAGGGCCGTTCGTGAGGAACCGCCCTTTTTTGTTTTTCAAAAGACCTGAAAAATAATTCAGGCTTTACGCAAATTCCTCTAGCAAATACCTGAAACCGTCCTCATTAAAGCGGAAGAAAACTCCACCTGCTCTGTTCTTTATCATCAGCTTCAGAATATCATCAGTTTTAAAATTAATCTTTGTCTCTGATAGCTTTACAGGGCTTCCCAACTTTTTGAAAAAGTTCTCAAATTCATTGATTGTTTCCTCTGCAGTATTCACGCCAAAGAGTTCTTTTCCCAAATCTGAAATTCGCTCAGGGATAATATTCATGTGATATTTCAACCAGGCAGGATAAACGATTGACAGTGAAGCTCCGTGAGGCACATCGTACATCAGTGATAAAATATGTCCCAGACTGTGTACTCCCCAATCGCCGCTTTTACGTCCATGAGCAGTTGTCCCGTTTAGAGCACATGTAGATGCCCACATGATTTTGGCTCTGTACTCATAATTGGTCAAATCGTCCATCAGCTTTGGTCCGTATTCCAGCGCTTCTTTAATAATGGCTATAGTTATCCTGTCGGTGAGTGTAGCATCGCCATCCCCAAAATAGTTTTCGAGACAATGAGCTATTAAATCGACAACGCCATAGGCAGTGTAATTAGCAGGAACCGATGCCGTATATTCAGGATCGAGAAAAGAGTACTTAGGAAACATATGCGGATTACTGAAACCAATCTTTTCATCGGTTTCGTGGTTCTGAAGAACAGAGGTACTGTTCATTTCACTGCCGGTAGCAGCAAGTGTTAAAACACCAATTACAGGAACTGCTCCGCGAATGTCTACGCGGCCCTTCATTACATCCCAGCCTTTACATGCATTCGAAATACAAACTGCAATTATTTTTGCCGAGTCCAGCACACTTCCTCCCCCCGCAGCAATAATAACATCAACATTGTTTTCAATACCGAGCCTCGCAGCTTTATCTACATCGTCAACAAGCGGATTGGACTTTATTCCCTCATATTCAAAAACCTGGGCGTTAATGTTTTTCAATTGAGTGATAATGTCATTATAAACACTATTCTTCTTAATTGATCCCTTTCCATAAACCAAAAGAACTTTTTTACCAAACTCGGAAACAGCTCCCCCTAATTTTGAAATACAACCTTTACCAAACTGAAGGTTCGTTGGATTATAAGCTACAAAATTGTTCATATAAAATTTTTTTGTTTAACTATATGGTTCTTTAAAACACAAGCTTTATCAAAGTTGTTCAGGTTTTATTTAAATGCCCGCATCTCCAGCTCACGATGTCTGACATTGATAATCAGGTTTTTTCGCGCAAACTTTTCTGTCAGATGTTTTTTCAGCACTTCGGCAGCATAAACGGAGCGATGCTGGCCACCAGTGCATCCAAAGCATATCATCAGGTTCGTAAAACCCCGTTCAAGATATTTATCAATACTTCTGTCGGTAAGTGAAATAACGTCGTTCATGAATGCCTGCTGCTCTGCATCTTTTTCGAGAAACTCCATAACAGGACCATCGGTGCCACAAAGGTTTTTATATTGCTCATATTTCCCAGGGTTAGGAATACTGCGGCAGTCAAAAACAAAACCGCCACCGTTGGCCGATTCATCCACTGGAATCCCTCTCCGGTACGAAAAACTGTTGATATTCACTGTTAACGAAAAGTGAGACTTTGCCATGCTTCGCAGATAGTCCGATTCCACCAGTGTTCTCCACACTTTTGTAAGTTCGGGAACCTTTACAGGCAATTCAACATTATCCACCAGCCATTCGAGATGACTTAACACCGGGGGGATGCTTTGAAGAAACAATGGCTTCTTCTCGTAAAGACCACGAAAACCGTAAGCTCCCATAGCCTGCATCATACGGATATAGACATAACCGTAATAATGTTCCATAAAGGCTTCGCGGGTAATATCGAGATACTTTTGTAAGGAAACAAGGTAATGGTCGAGCAGCTCTTCGCGCGCATAGGCAGGCAGGTGTGTTTTTGCTTCGAATAAAATTGAACCTATGTCGTAATGTAAAGAACCGCGACGGCCACCCTGATAATCGATAAAATAAGGGGCCTCATTCTTCCACATAATGTTGCGCGACTGAAAATCGCGATACAGAAAATAATTACAATCGGCCGAAAGCAGGTGATCGCACAAGGTGTTAAAATCGTCTTCGAGATTTTGTTCGTTGAACGGAACCCGGGCTAACTTCAGGAAATAGTATTTAAAATAGTTCAAATCCCACATCATCGATTGCCTGTCGAAAGCATGGCGGGGATAACAAACGGAGTAGTCGAGACCTTTTGTACCTTCCACCTGAAATCGTGGAAGTTGTTCAAGCGTTTGCTTGTAGGCATTCATTATCTCGGCGTTAACACCATATTTATAGTAGTTATGCTGCTCCATTACCGAAAGAAGCATATCATCGCCAAGATCCTCCAGTAAATAAATATCGTTCTCCGGTTTTGATCCGTAAAGTTCTGGAACGGGTATACCCTTCGCATAAAAATGCTTTGTAAGATATATAAAAGCCTCATTCTCCTTAAGGTCTTCGTTATATGCGCCTATGGCCGAAGAGGCACCATTTGACAGCCTGTAATATTCCCTGTACGAGCCCGAAGGAGGCAACTTATCAATTAACGATGGTTCAATTCCAAATTTATTATAAAACAGTGCGGAGAATAATTCTAATTTTCTTTTCTCATCCATTGGGCTAAAGGTTCAAAAGGTTGTATATGATATCGCTCAGTTGCGATTAACGAAATAAAATGCAAAATAAACTATTTGCTTTTATAAATTAACAAAATAATAGCACGAAGGGAGAAGAGAATTTATTAAATTTGATTATAACCTAAATGGGATGATATGAGGCTCGAAATTTACGGAAAAGGAAATCTGAACTTTGTAGAATTTAATATAACGGGCGATAATGAAGCCTACAAGCGCTGCGACGACGAATCGCAGTACATGGATACCGATGTCTTCAACCTTTTTACCCATTGTTTCGAACATAGCGAAAAGCTGTTCGATTATTTTGGTCCTACCCGTTATAACGCCCGCAATATAGTTCCCCTTTTAAACGAGCTAAAATTGAATCATCAAAAAATAAAAGAAATTAATTCGCTCGATTTTTTTATTGACCACGTAAGTTCCACGTTTTTAGGAACAAATTTCATCTACGAGATTGAAAAACACGATAAAAGCTGGAGCCTGAACTGGGAACAGTATACCCGTAAACTATCAGCTATTAACAATAGCCTTATCAACCTGGTAAACAAGTGTATTGAACAGTCGAGAACATTGTGGGTGATTGGGTATTAGAGGGAAAAATACATTACATTTTCTTAGGTCGTTCCCCGAAAATGGAGCTGCCTACTCTTACGATGGTGCTGCCGCAGTTGATGGCGAGCTCAAAATCGGACGACATTCCCATGGAGATATCTTTAAAGTCTTCGCTTGCGGTAAAGTACTTCTGTTTTAATCTCCCGAATATTTCTTTCAGATTGGTAAATTCTTTCATTACAGCCGCTTCGTCGGGAGTATAGGTAGCCATTCCCATTAGCCCGCCAACGGATATATTATGAAGTGTTTTGAATTCTTCACTTTCGAGGCATTCAAATAGTTCCTCTTCCGAAAATCCAAATTTTGTCTCTTCCTGAGCAATATGAACCTGTAAAAGACAATTAATTACGCGATTATTTTTTATGGCTTCTTTATTGATTTCCTTCAGCAGCTTAAGGGAATCGACCGACTGGATGCAATGTACAAACGGCGCAATGTATTTGACTTTATTGGTTTGAAGATGCCCTATCAGATGCCACCAAATATCCTTAGGAAGTACATCAACTTTAGAAAGGAGTTCCTGGACTTTGTTTTCGCCAAAATCCCGAACGCCCTCGTTGTAAACTTCCATGATCTCATCGGCTGTCTTGGTCTTTGAAACCGCAACAAGCTTTACATGAGAAGGGATTTTCGATAAAACCTGATATAAATTATCTTTTATACCCATTTAAAAACAATACTATTGGATAAAATTTGTATAAGAATAGTTTTCTCATTCCATTCGAAATGACAATAACCCACCTCCATTTTAAATCCCCATAAAAGCCTTGTCATTTCGACCAAAGGGAGAAATCTTATAGTATTTTGCCGGACAACAACAATTTAAAAATCAACAATCACCTGATTCTGTACTAAATCGTCGAATGTCTGTCGTTCCCTTATTAAATAATCCTTGCCTTTCATAATCATTACCTCAGCAGGTTTTAAGCGGCTGTTGTAATTGGATGACATCGAGAAACAATAAGCTCCGGCATTTTGAAAGGCAAGATAATCGCCCTCGTTGATTTCACTTATTTTGCGATTCCAGCCAAAAGTATCTGTTTCGCAAATATAGCCCACCACGGTGTAGATGCGAGGCTTTCCCTCAGGGTACGACACATTGACAATATGATGGTACGAATCGTAAAACATAGGGCGGATCAGATGGTTCA
>JAJYAG010000144.1 GCA_021779665.1 Bacteroidota bacterium
CGCCAACCAACCCCTCCCATCTATAAATGAATAAAAAGACTGTCATTCTGAGTGTAGCGAAGAATCTAAATATTTTGTTCGGACAGTAGTAATACTTTTTCATATTTTCAGAATGTAAAATTGTATGTGAAAGTGGGAAGAGGCCTTCCAATGATGTACAACTTGTAAAGGCTGGATCGGCCCATGTAATTATCCGGACTTCTGTCGCGCTGGTAAAAAATTGAATAGGCATTTTTTCGCGCATAGAGATTAATAATCGAAAAAGTCCAATAACCTCTCCATTTTTTGTGAAGCCGAAGACTCTCAAATCGTGAAATGGATATATCGAGCCTGTGATAATCGGGCATTTTGTATTCGTTTCTGTTTGAGTATTTAACAACCTGGTAACCTTGTAAATTGTATTTCACTTCGGGGATAGAAACAGGCCGCCCGGAGTTGAAGCTGAATATAAAACCAAATTTCCAGCGCCGGTTTATGTTGTAACCACCATTAATTACAAGGTTATGTGGCCGATCGAGGTTATCGGAGTACCACTGATTGTTGTTGACTTGTTCAGCAGGATCGTTCGAGACGGTTCGACGGATTGATCGCGACAGCGTGTAGCTTAGCCAGCCGTTGAGCTTTCCGGTGTTTTTCTTTACATAAAATTCAACTCCATAACTTTTGCCTTTTGCATTCACCAGATCGGTTTCGATATGGTTGTTCAGAAATATGTCCGCGTCATTTTTATAGTCAATCAGGTTTTTATAGTTTTTGTAATAGATTTCTACAGAACTTTCAAAGCTCCTGTTTTTAAAATCTTTAAAATAACCCAAAGCAGCCTGATCGCTTTGCAGCGGTTTTAAATAATTGTCGCTAAGCTTCCATAAGTCGGTGGGAGAGGATACCGAAGTTTTTGAAATAAGATTGATGTACTGAAAATTACGGTTGTAGCTTACGCGCACTGAACTTGAAGAATTCAGGTTATAACGGAACGAAAAACGCGGTTCCCAACCCGACCAGTTTTTTATTGTTGAATTGTTTGTGTAAAATAATGTATCGGTAACATTTTCAATCGATTTTGTAAATTCCGGAGAATAAATAAGCACCTGATGAGGTCCCAGATAATGAAATCCTGAGTATCTCAGGCCGATTTCGAGACTTGTCTTGTCACTTATCCGGTAATCGTCTCCAATAAAGCCAGCCCATTCCAGGCCTTTTTCATTTTCAGTTTTCTGAGGTAAAACAAGGGATTCTTTTCCATACGCATCCATTTCTCCGGGATTAATGTTGTATAGAAATGCATTGGAACCCATGGTTAATATATGTTTCTCGCCCGGCTTAAAAACAAGGTTCCATTTAACGCTGTTGTACAAAAGGGAATTTGTTGTTTTGTATGCATTGGAAGGCTGAATGCTGTCGTTTTCAATCATTTCAGCATTATAAAAGCTGGTACCCAGTAAAACATTAGTATATAATTTACTGCTGAAGCGGTGCGAATAGTTTAAAGATCCCAACAGGTTTTGGTATTTATAATTGGTAACACCTGATAAGCTGAATTTATCGTTACTGGAGTAGGCGTAAAAAGTAAGCTTGTCTTTTTTGGAGAAGTTATAATTTACAAAAAGGTTAAAGTCGTTGAATCCTGCCGAACTGTTCATTAGATCCTCATCGGGTATTTGTTTCAGCATCCAGTCGGAATAGGAGGTACGACCTCCCAGAATAACCTGGAGTTTGTCCTTATAAGGAATTTCAACACTGAGACGACTGTTTAGCAGTCCAATGCCACCCTTTATTCTGGTTTGATTTAGTTCCTCTTCTCCCATTTTAATGGATAGAATTGACGAAACCCGTTCTCCATAAGTTGCCGGCATTGCTCCTTTGTAAAGAGTTGCGTCCTGAATTCCATCAGGGTTTATTATGGAAATGAGCCCAAAAAGGTGAGAAGTGTTAAACAAAGGAACATCTTCGAGTAAGATCAGGTTTTGATCAGTACTTCCGCCCCTCACATTAAAACCGGCACCAAATTCTCCTGAAGTCTGCACTCCGGGCAGGAGCGAAAGTCCTTTAATCACATCTGTTTCACCGAAGGTGGATGGTAATTGCTTGATTGACTTCGCATCCAGACTCATTACACTCATTTTGGTTCGTCGGTAGTATTGGTCAATTTTAACTGATGTAACCGATACTTCATCAAGAATAATAGATTTTACAAACATCTCCACTGACAGGTTTCCATCTCCAAAAACCTTAATCTTCATTGTTTTGTCTTCAAAACCGGGTGATTGAACCAGGAGTTCGTGTTCACCTACCGGAATGTCCATAACAAATTTTCCGGCATGGTCGGTTGTATAACTTTTGGCGGGATTTTTTAAATTGAGTCTTGCTCCAACCATTACATCGGAGGTGCTGCCATTAATCACCTCGCCGCGGATGGTGGCAGTTTCTTTGCTGCCATAACTCATGGCATCTCCAATGGTATAAAACTCCAGACTATCTGCTCCCTGTTCATTCTTCATGGTTGAAGGGATCAGAATGAAATAGTTATCGCGGAGTTTTAAATACGACAGATTTGAGATTTTTGTCAGGATGTTAAGAGCTTCGGGCAATGGCAGCTTTAAAACATCAGCAGCAACTTCTTTACCATCGTACCAGGCTGGTTGATAGAAGATTTTTATGTTATTATTTTTTTCAAGAATTCTGATTACCGTATCAATCTGAACGTATTTTCGGGAATCTTTTAACGAATCTTCAATTTGGGCATGCAGGCTCAAATGAAGAAAGAGAATGAAATAAATAACGGTTAACTTTTTAAGAAGAACCATCCGGCGAGTAAAAAAAATGTTAGTGTTAGCCCAAAGACTACGAAAAGTTAATTCTGATAACTTTTCAATTTAGTGTTTGCTTTATAAAGGAACAAGGAACTCCCGGTTTGGGTTTTCGGTTGGTGGTTCTGAATTTGCAGTTAGTAGAAAATTTAATTTTCAAGTAATTGTCTGATCCTTTCAATTTGGTTTTGCTTATTAATTTCTCGAAGTTTAAGAGCTGTATTCGTAAAATACTGGTGGTTAGAGATAAAAGCAATTTGTTTCCTGTTCCACTCATCAAGTGTTCCAACTAAATTTCTGGTTTTAAGTTCCTCGTAAAGATTATTGGAAACCGGAATAAAGTCGCTACGACCAAGGTAGTCGAGGTCTGCATCACAAATAATTTCTTCGAGCAGTGTGGTGGGAGCAGGTGGCAGTTTGGTTGACATAATTATTTTACAGATTTTTTCAATCTGCTCGGGCGAATAGTCGAATTCGGGTAAAATCTCCCTGGCTATTACAGTTCCATGATATTCGTGGTCGGTATAGGAGCGGGTATGTCCAACATCGTGAAACAGTGCGGCAGTCTTCAGGATCAGAAGATCGTCGTCGCTTATGCCTTCGGCCCAGCCAATTAACTCAACCTCTGTAACCACATCCACCGTATGTTTTACGTTGTGGTAGTGAAGGTCGGCAGGTAATTCTTTCTCCAGTTTATCAAGTATTGCTTCCTGAAGATCGTGAAATTTGATAAGGTCGAATTTAGTCTGAAACATACTGTTAGGCTTCAGACCTTTTCCATCTTCCGAGAGTTCGGGCTTTATCCCGGTAACTTCGTAAAGATCCAGCAAGCCTTTGTATTTAACCGGCAATTTTCCGTAATATTCGCAGGTGAAGAACTCTTTAACAAGTTCATAAGTCATTACCGAAATAATAAGATGGCCGTTTTTCCCTGATGATTCAATTCGTGAAGCTATATTTACTGTATCACCTTTAATGTCGTAAGTAACTTTGTTTTTGCCGTTTATAAAAGCATTCACAGGTCCGGTATGAACAGCAAGACGCACTTCCCAGATATGCGCTTTTCTATCTTTCTCCTTTACCAGGTTCAGCATTTCGAAGGCGGAAAGTACAACTTCAATGGGATTTGTAATATTCTTATTGGGAATGCCGCCGGCACACATAAAAGAGTCGCCGATTGTTTTGATTTTTTCAAGATTGTAGCGGCTGGTGATTTCATCGAACCGGAGAATGATCTGATCCAGATGGTCAATAAGTTCTTCGGCGTCCATATGTGGCTGAATCTCTTTAAAGCCATGAATATCAGCAAACATCACCGTTACCATATTAAACTTCACTGAAGAGGATTTATCAACATGTCCATCTTCAAAGTCGATTCCTACATTATAGTTATTGGCTAATTTCTCGTAAGCTTCACTTTTAAGTAAAAGAGCTTCGTAACTTTCGCGCAAAGTTTTTAGCTCTTTGCTAAGTTCCTGATTCTCTTTAACAAGTTTTGCTAAACGTATTACAAGCTGATTTTCCTGGTTACTCATGAACTAATGAATTCATCATAACAAATATTCGTTCAGGGTTACGAAAAACATTAATGAAGGTTTGTTGCACCTTGGAAAATTTAGCAACAGGCCAATGTTTCATCGATTAAATATACTAAGAAATGGTGAATACCCCGTAAACTGAGCTTCTAAACTTTTGATTAATTAGAGCAATTATTCCATAGAAGGCATAATTGCTGGTTACCAACAATTAATTAATATAGAATTAAAAATATTGAAAAGCTATTGACTTTAATGCAGATTGGTCTTAAATTTATCCAACAATGAAATGCAATTTTGACTATTGGAATTCTTAGATAGTCGTTCCCTTGTTTAATATTGGTTTTCTGTTTCTGAATTTTTTCAGGTGGGATTATAAACTTTACGATCAAAACGAAAGTTTAGTATAGCAGAGAGTGGGTTTACGGTTGTATCAACACATAATTAAAAGTTTATGCAGTATACAAGAACTTTAAACGAAGAAATTATCCAGAACAAAACCCTGGAGCGTCGAAATGATGAATTGCTTAAATTGCTGGAAGCCTGGCAAACCAAAGCTCAGGGTAAAAAGCCAACATTTGTGCGGTCGTTGAATATGCATGAGGTCGAAAATCTGATTATCAGATATTACCAGGTTTACAAAGTTCCGGTTTCTTTATACGACGAAGAAGGTAAGCTACTTTTTTCAATTGGCTGGCGAAACATTTGCTTAAAATATCACAAAAACAGCTATAAGTTGCTTCATAGTTGCAAAACTTCAATTCGCCAGGTAAATAATCGTATTGCCGATGTAAATAGTTATTCTTTTAAGTGTAATCGTAATATAAATTCCATAGCTATCCCCATTACCGTTCAGAAAGAAATGCTGGGCACACTCGTGGTGAACCAGTTTCTTTATGATGATGAAGTTCCTGATGTTGTTAGTATGCAGGAAATTGCCTATGAGCATGGAATTAATATAGAAGAATACAGGAAAGCTTTGGAGGAACTCCCGGTTTTAACACATGAAGAGGTGGAGAAAATGACAGAACACTACATTCTGTTTTCCGAAATGATTTCATTTATTGCTTCTCATAACATTCAATTGACCGAGCATCAGAATATTACTCGTGAAAAGGCTGAAGTTTGTACTATTTTCAGGGAAAAGCTAAACGAGCAGTCTTTGATAATTAAAAGCCTGTATCAGTTTATGCTTCAGCAGAACCAGGAAATTGAGATGTTAAAAAATGAACTTTCTTTATATCGAAGAAAGAATAAAGTTGAATATAAAGAAAAAAGCCTGGTTGAAGAGAATCAACCAGGCTGAGATCTTATCCTAAATAGCCTTTCAGCAATTTACTTCTCGAAGTATGCCGAAGCCTTCTGATGGCTTTTTCTTTAATCTGGCGAACCCTTTCGCGGGTGAGGCCAAATTTTTCTCCTATTTCTTCCAGGGTCATTTCCGATCCGCCAATACCAAAGAACAGTTTAATTATATCACGTTCTCTTTCGGTAAGCGTTGCCAAAGCTCTGTCGATTTCTTTCGATAAAGATTCGTTTATAAGCTGGCGATCGGCAATAGGCGAGTCGCTGTTAATAAGTACGTCGAGCAGACTGTTATCTTCTCCTTCGGTAAACGGGGCATCAACCGAAACATGGCGGCCAGATACCCTGAGCGTATCCGAAACTTTTTCTTTTGGAAGTTCGAGAACTGTGGCCAATTCCTCGGGAGTTGGAGTTCTTTCGTTTTCCTGTTCGAATTTCGAATATGCTTTATTGATTTTATTTAATGATCCTACCTGATTCAGAGGTAAACGAACAATACGCGATTGTTCTGCCAAAGCCTGCAATATGGATTGACGAATCCACCATACTGCATACGATATAAATTTGAAACCGCGGGTTTCATCAAACTTTTCCGCAGCTTTGATAAGTCCTAAGTTTCCTTCATTAATTAAATCGGGAAGGCTTAAGCCTTGGTTTTGATATTGTTTCGCAACAGATACCACAAATCTGAGATTAGCCCGGGTAAGCTTTTCTAACGCCGCTCTGTCTCCTTTTTTTATCCGTTGAGCAAGCTCAACTTCCTCCTCTACAGTAATCAATTCTTCCTTACCGATTTCTTGAAGATACTTGTCTAACGAAGCGCTCTCCCTATTTGTAATCGATTTAGTAATCTTCAGTTGTCTCATTTTCCTTCCTCAAAAATTTTCGCGAAATTAGATTATTTGATTCTTTCCTACAAAATTATTTTAACATCAAAACAAAAAAAGACCCGCATGCAGCAAGTCTTTTTTTATAACAACCTTGCCAGTTGTTATTTACCAAAGGCATAATAATAAACAGCTCTGCTGTTTGGATATATACCCTCGATGTATACTCCTCCGTTGATCGATGCAATCGTTTTCTCTACATCTTCAACGCTAAACACTGGTTTATTGTTTATTTGCAGGATAATAAATCCTTTTTGTATACCTGCAGATTTAAATTTACCAGATGTCAATTCCTGAACCTGTACACCGCCTTTTAAACTTAGCTTGTTCTTCAAGTCATCAGGAAGCTCTTTTAATGTTGCTCCCAGCATTGAGCTTATTTCAGCCTTTTTGACCAGATTTCCATTGCCCTCCATATTACGTAGGGTGGCTGTAATTTGTTTCCTTTTATTTTCTCTGTTTACCAAAATTTCTACTTTATCATTCGGCCGGAACCTGCCAATCTGTTCCTGAAGCTCTGAAGCACTGTTTACATTTAATCCGTTAATCGAAATAATTACGTCTCCGGGCTTAATTCCCGACTGGTCGGCAGCACTTCCTTCAACTACATTATCAACATAAACGCCTTCAATTTTTTCGAGTTTTTTAGAATCAGCTAGTTGGGAGTCAATGTCTTTAATGTTAACACCCAATACGGCACGCTGCACTTCACCAAATTCAACTAAATCGGCAACTGCTTTTTTGACAATACTTACAGGAATAGCAAAGGCATTTCCGATATACGAACCTGTAGGAGAGGCGATAGCAGTATTTATACCCACTAACTCTCCGCGAATATTCACAAGTGCACCTCCACTGTTACCAGGATTAACTGCAGCATCGGTCTGAATAAAAGATTCGATAGGGTAGCGGTTTTGATCATTACCTTGACGTCCGGCCATAATTCCGATACTTCTTGCTTTTGCACTTACAATACCTGCTGTTACCGTTGAAGTGAGGTTGTATGGGTTTCCGACAGCGAGTACCCATTCACCAACTTTTAACTCGTCGGAGTTTCCATATATAATGTATGGAAGATCTTTTTCGTCGATTTTAATAACCGCAAGATCGGTGTTGGGGTCAGTCCCGATAAGTTTTGCAGTATAGGTTCTTTTATCGTTAAGTGTTACGCTAATCTCATTGGCCTTATCTATTACATGGTTGTTTGTTACAATATAACCATTGTCGCTGATAATTACTCCCGATCCGAAACCTTCAACGGGTTGGGGGCGCTGCTCAAATCCACGGTATCCGAAAAAGAAATCGTAAAAAGGATTGCCACTCGAATATTCATCACTTCTTGTAGATTTCGTTTTAACATGCACAACGGCATGTATAGTCTTGTCGGCAGCATAGGTAAAATCAACTCTGTTGCTGTCAAAATTATTGGATAGCTGAGTAAGGCGAATTGGTGATTGGTTTTCGGCAGAGATGTATTTACCGTCTTTTTCAAAAAAACGGGTATAAGCAAATACTGCAATAACACCTCCAAGGATTGCAATCACAACACTCATTATAAAATTCTTTGCTTTCATATGTATATAATTTAAATAAACTATTAATTATTTCGGTTTTGTTTTTCTTATGCAAATTAACATCCAAAGTGGTTAACATGTTATTTGAATGCTTCCTATTTAACATCTTTTAACAGCAATACAGCACCTTAACAAATGATGGACACAATATTGCTGCCATTTTGTCAAGCTTTACGAAAATATTACATGATAATGCAGTTTTATAACCTTAAAACGCTGAAAATTAAAAATGTATAATGTATGGTGAAAAATAGTTAAAAAACATCTTTCATTTTTATTTAAGCTTTGTTTAATAGTAAAGGTTAAAGATGATCGAATAATTAGCCAGTTGATTAGTTAGAGGAAATAAGAATAACTATTTATAAACTTAAATCTTGATATGTATGAAAAGATGCACATTGTTATTTGCAATGATGTTGTTTGCGGTAATGCCTATACTGCAGGCACAAACTGTGCAGATTACAGGTAAGGTCACAAGTGCCGAAGATGGCACTCCCATACCTGGAGTTTCTGTTGTGGTAAAAGGAACGACAATTGGTACAACCACAGATTTTGATGGTAATTACACATTAAATGTACCGCCGTCGGCAACTGCTGTCGTTTTTAGTTTTGTAGGCTTAAAATCTCAGGAAGTGGCCATCGGTGGAAGAACCAATATAGATGTTGTTATGGAACAGGATGTTGTTGGTCTGGAGGAAGTGGTGGTAACTGCTCTCGGGATTTCGCGCGAAAAAAAATCATTAGGATATGCGACCCAGGAAGTAAAAGGTGATCAGATAGCTCCTGTTAAATCAGATAATTTTATTAATTCTCTTTCGGGAAAAGTTTCGGGCGTGCAGATTAAAGCCAACAATAATATTGGTGGGTCAACAAACGTTGTAATCCGCGGTTCCAAATCTTTAACCGGGAGTAACCAGGCGCTTTTTGTAATCGATGGAGTTCCGGTTGATAATTCAAATACAAACAACGCAGGACAGAGAACCGGGAGAAGTGGTTACGATTATGGCAATGCAGCATCCGATATCAACCCGAATGATATAGAGTCCATCAGTATTTTGAAAGGTGCCGCAGCGTCCGCTTTATATGGTGCACGGGCAGCAAATGGAGTTGTAATGATTACAACAAAGAAGGGTACACGGCAGTCGAAAGGCGTAGGGGTTACTTTAAACTCCAATACAACTCTTGGAGTTTACGATAAAAGTACCTTTCCTAAATATCAGAAAACATATGGAGGTGGTTACGGACCTTTTTACAGCGAAGGTGACTATCCGGGACTCGAAGAATTTGATGCTGATGGTGATGGAGCGCCCGACCTGGTTGTCCCATTTTATGAAGATGCCTCTTTTGGTCAGCAATTTGACCGGAATTTAATGGTGTACCAGTGGGACTCTTTTGTGCCTGAATCACCAAATTATAAAAAGAAAACACCATGGGTGGCTTCTCCAAACGATCCTGGATCATTTTTCGAAACAGCTGTTTCTCTTACGAATAGTATTGACATTACCGGAGGATCGGAAAAATCAACTTTCCGTCTTGGTTATACCAATCTCGATCAAACCGGTATCATGCCAAACAGTCATATTAAAAGAAATAATATTGCATTTAACGGATCATACAATGTTACGAACAAACTGAAGGTTTCCGCTTCGGCAAATTATACCAATACCAATGGCAAAGGAAGAAACTCAACAGGTTACAGCGATAATATTATGTCTATGTTTCGTCAATGGTATCAGGTAAATGTGGATATGAAGCTTCAAAAGGATCTTTTTGATAAGACAGGACAAAATGTAACCTGGAACCGGAAGGCTTTTGACAATGATATACCTGCTTATTGGGATAATCCCTACTGGACCCGGTACAAAAATTATCAGACTGATGAGCGCAACCGTTTAGTTGGATATACCCAATTCGACTACACTGCTACCGGTTGGCTGGGATTCATGGGAAGAGTTTCAGTTGATACCTATAATGAACTTCAGGAAGAACGGCGTGCTGTAGGATCGGTTGCCAGTGAGCTGGGCGTTGGCCGTCCCGATGTGACATCGGGTTATTCACGGTTAACCAGAACTTATCTGGAAACCAATGTCGATTTTATGGCAACTTTTAAGAAGGATATCGGTGATAACTTCAACATCAATGGTTTTGTGGGTACAAATATTCGTCGCCAGAAAATTGACAGAGTTTTTGCTTCCACAAACGGTGGACTGAGCGTACCCGACGTTTATGCTTTGAGTAACAGCGTTGATGCCATGCTGCCTCCCGAAGAACAGTTGAGCCGGATTGGCATGAACGGGTATTTCGCCAGTTTGTCTCTGGGATATCGTGGTTTTCTTTTTCTTGATGCAACCTATCGTATCGATCAATCATCAACACTGCCCAAAGGCAATTGGACATATACATACCCTTCCATATCGGGAAGCTTTTTGTTCTCTGAAGTATTGGGAGCTGAGTGGTTACAGCTTGGTAAGTTAAGGCTGAATTATGCTGAAGTTGGTAATGATGCTCCATTTGCTTCTGTTCTTGATACTTACACTGCTATAGCTCCTTTCAGTGGTCGTCCGCTTGTATCAGTGCCTATTACAAAAAACAATCCCGACCTCAAGCCGGAACGCACAAAAAGCGTGGAAGCAGGGATCGAGTTAAGTACTTTCCAGGGACGATTAGGTTTGGATTTAGCTTTGTATAAGACCAATACTGTAAATCAGATTCTACCGGTTTCGGTATCATATGCAACAGGTTACTCTTCAAAATATGTAAATGCTGGTGAACTTCAGAACAAAGGTATAGAATTGCGGCTTTCGGGAACTCCGGTTAAAATAGGCAAATTCGAATGGAACATGATGTTAAACTGGTCCAGAAACCTGAACGAAGTTGTTGCATTGGAAGGCGATATTAAAAATCTTCAGATAGCTTCGCTGCAAGGAGGTGTTACTATCAATGCCCGTTTGGGAGAACCTTACGGCACTATTCAGGGTACCGATTATGTTTATTCCGAGGATGGACGCAAAGTAATTCTTCCTACAGGCTATTACAAAATATCGGCAACTTCTGACAATGTAATCGGAAATGTTAACCCTGACTGGATAGGAGGTATCACCAATACTTTCAGTTTTGATAATTTTTCTTTTAGTTTCCTTGTCGATATGCAAAAGGGTGGAAGTATTTTCTCTCTTGACCAGTGGTATGGTATGGCAACAGGATTGTATCCCGAAACAGTATTCACAAACGATTTGGGTAATCCGGTTCGTGACCCGCTGGTGTTAAATGTTCCTGGAGATCATTCCCAGGGATATGCTCCAACAAGCGGAGGATTGATATTAAATGGTGTTCTCGAAAATGGAAGCGAAAATAAAAGAAGAATTCCGGGTGACGACTACAGGGCTTTCGGTTATGCCCGCAACCCTAACTCAGCTTTTGTTTTTGATGCGTCGTATGTCAAACTTCGCGAAGTAGTTGTAAGTTACAGCTTACCCCAGCGATTACTTGATAATTCCTTTATAAAAGGAGCTTCTTTAAGTTTTGTGGGATCTAACTTATGGATTATTCACAAAAATTTACCCTATGCCGATCCTGAAGCCAGTCAAAGTTCAGGAAATATCCAGGGATGGCAAAGTGGACCCTTGCCAACAACAAGAAACTTTGGGTTCAATATAAAACTTCAATTTTAAAAATGAAAAATATGAAAAAATACATCATAATATTTATGATGGCCATAAGTTATATGGCCTGTACAAAAGATTTCGAAGCATTTAATACCGATCAGAAAAATCCTTCCAATGTTTCGGGAGAAGCTTTATTTACGAATGCCCTGAAAGATATGACCGATCAGGTTTCGAGCACCAATGTGAATTTGAATGTTTGGAAACTGTTTGCCCAATACTGGACTGAAACAACTTACACGGATGAGTCCAACTATGACATTATAAACAGGACAATTCCGGATATTACTTTCAGAACTTATTACCGGGGGTTTTTGCAGGACTTTAAGGTGGCAGATAGTCTGATTCGATCTGCTCCAACCACAAATGCCGAAAGTGAAAAGGAAAACAAGAATAAGCTGGCTATAATTGAAATACTCAGAGCATACTCTTACCAGCATCTTGTGGATATTTTCGGTAACATTCCTTACACCGAGGCGCTGGATGTAAATAATATCTCGCCAAAGTACGACGATGCCTTCACCATTTATAAGGATTTGTTTTCGCGCATTGATGCAGCATTAGCAAGTATGGATCCTGCGGCAGGAAGTTTTGGTAATGCAGATCTCATTTATGACGGAGATGTTGAAATGTGGATGAAATTTGGTAATTCCTTAAAATTGAAAATGGGGATTACAATTTCCGATTTCGATCCTACGTTAGCCAAAACCGTTATAGAAGCTGCTGCTCCGAATGTTTTTACATCGTCCGAAGACAATGCTTTGTTCCATTATCTGGCTTCAACACCTAATAACAACCCTTTAAATTCCGACCTTGTTTTAAGTGGTCGCGACGACTTTGTTCCTGCCAACACTATAGTAGATATAATGAATGCTCTGAACGATCCGAGGCGGCCAAAATATTTCACCATGGTAAACAATAATTATGTTGGTGGAATTTACGGGGAAAGTAACCCTTACTCCCAGTATTCTCATATATCGGACGAGATCAGAGATCCTACATTCCCGGGGATTCTTTTTACATACGACGAAGTATTGTTTTATTTGGCCGAAGCTGCAGCAAGAGGTTTTAATGTGGGAGGTACACCCGATAGTTTTTATAACAATGCAATAAAAGAATCCATTTTATTCTGGGGAGGAACAGAAGCCGAAGCTCAGACATATTTGACCGCTCCGGCAGTTGCTTATGCAACAGCAACTGGCGATTGGCGCCAGAAAATAGGTACACAGGCCTGGATTGCTTTTTATACAAGAGGCTTGGAAGGGTATACCGAATGGCGGAGACTTGATTATCCGGTATTAAATATAGCTCCGGCAATTACAAATTATAATGAAATTCCCAAGCGGTTTACATATCCTGTTAACGAACAAACGCTAAATGCGGCAAATTACTACAAAGCCTCTCAGGAAATAGGAGGAGATGAGTTAACAACGAAATTGTTCTGGGATAAATTTTAAAATCCGAGATAATATAAAGTTATAAGAGGTGATCATGATTTTGATCACCTCTTTCTTATTTATATAACATTTAGAAATATTAACCCCATGTGAAAAAAGCATTGTTTTTTCAAAAATAAAGTCTTATTTATTACCCCCTTAAAAAAAATATTTTTGCATTTTTTTTATTAATATTTTGCCCTAATTTCTTGGAAAACTGTAAAAAAATACCGGCTTTAGCTTTAATATAAAGTTTATACCCTCTGTTGATGCTTGATAATTAAAAAATATTTCCTATTTTGGCATCGAATAATTATTATTTAACTATTTGTAAACCTAAACTTAAATTTTTATGAAAAGATTTGCGTTGTTATTTGCATTTCTTGTGTTTGTAGGGTTGCCTATGCTACAAGCGCAAACAGTGCAGATATCAGGTAAGGTTACCAGTTCTGAAGACGGTAATCCGGTACCTGGTGTATCTGTAGTTGTTAAGGGTACAACCATTGGAACTACCACCGATTTTGATGGTAAATACTCTTTAAATGTTCCTTCAAGCGCAACTTCTCTCGTTTTTAGCTTTGTGGGGTTGAAGACACAGGAAGTAGCAATAGGAGGTAGAAACAGCATCGAAGTTGTTATGGAAACCGACGTGGTTGGTTTGGAAGAAGTTGTTGTAACTGCTTTGGGTATTTCCAGAGAGAAAAAATCTCTCGGTTACTCCGTGCAGGATGTTAAAGGCGATGAAATTGCCAAAGCAAGAGAATCAAACATAGTGAATTCTTTGAGTGGTAAAATCGCAGGTGTTCAGATTACTTCTTCTTCAGGAGCTGTAGGTGCTTCATCTCGTATTGTTATCCGTGGTGTTACTTCTTTAAGTGGTAATAACCAGCCTTTATTTGTTGTTGACGGTATTCCTATTAATAATGGTAACTTTGGTGATACTGGAACCGACGGTGTTAACCGTGGTAACGGTGCTGCCGACATTAACCCTAATGATATTGAAAATGTTTCGGTATTAAAAGGACCAAATGCTGCTGCATTGTACGGTTCAAGAGCATCCAACGGTGTTATTCTCATTACTACCAAATCTGGTAAGAGCCAGAAAGGTTTAGGAGTGGATGTCAGCAATACAACTACATTCTCCTCACCTTTGCGTCTCCCGACTTTCCAAAATAGTTACGGACAGGGTTCAAATGGTGAATTTGAATTTTATGATGGTGCTGGTGGTGGTGTCAATGATGGAACTGACGAAAGCTGGGGTCCAAAACTGGATGCTGGTTTAATGATTCCACAGTACAATTCTCCACTGGACGAAAGCGGCCACAGAACAGCTACTCCATGGATTTCTCATCCTGATAACGTAAAGAACTTCTTCGAAACCGGTGTTAACTCAACCACAAGCGTGGCTATTACTGGCGGTAACGAAAAAGCAAATGTACGTGCATCCTATACTTATTCTGACGAAAAAGGTATGGTGCCTAATACCGATATGATCAAGAATAACTTAGCTGTTAATGCTACTGTTAAACCATCCGATAAGCTTTCGTTAACAACTGTTGCTAATTACAGCAATATAAGCAGCGATAACCTTCCTGGTTACGGATATAGCGCTCAGAACGTTATGCAGCAGTTCTTCTGGTTTGGCCGTCAGGTTGACCTTGCCGGATTAAAGAATTACCGCGATAAAACCCTTGGTTTTACCGATGATTATGGTACAAAATACAACTGGAACTATAACTATCATAACAATCCTTACTTCACACTTCACGAGAACCTCAATCCAATGAACCGTGAACGTTTGGTTGGTAGTTTCAAACTAGACTATAAGTTTAACGACTGGTTAACGGCTTTTGTACGCACAGGTGGTGATACTTATACAAATACCAATTCGAGCAGAACTGCTAAAGGTGATATTGATAATAAAGAAGGTTCGTTTGCTCAAACAATTTCCACTTACAGGGAAATTAATACCGACTTCTTAATCAGCGCCAACAGAAGCCTTTCCGAAAGCATCAACTTAAGCTTGAATGCTGGTGGTAACAGAATGGACAGACTTTACAGAAGTGAATTTGGTGCAGCTGATGAATTAGCTGTGGCTGATGTTTATACTATCAATAACTCTAAAGTTCCTATCCGTTCATCAAACGATTTTCAAAAGAAAAGAATTAACAGTTTGTTCTTCTCAGGTCAGCTTTCTTATAAGAGCGCGATTTATTTAGACTTTACAGGTCGTAACGACTGGTCCAGTACTTTACCCGACGGCGCAAATTCATATTTCTATCCTTCGGTATCATCCAGTATCGTTCTTTCTGAATTGTTAGGATTGAATTCCAATGTTATTTCTCTTGCCAAAATCAGAGGCGGTTGGTCAAAAGTTGGTAGCGATACCGACCCTTATCAGTTAGCAACTACCGTTGAATTTGGTGATGGCTGGAACGCAAGCACAAAAGCTCCTAACTTATTTGTACCAAACAGGTTACCCAATGGAAATCTTAAACCACAGTTTATAAATTCATGGGAAGTTGGTGCTGATCTTAGTTTCCTCCAGAACAGAATTTCATTATCTGCAGCTTATTATAGTTCGATTGCCGACGGTCAGATCCTTGAAGTACCTATTTCTGCCAGCAGCGGTTTCTTAACCAAAATGGTTAATGCAGGTAAACTCGAAAATAATGGTATTGAAATTCAGGTTGGTTTAAAACCAGTTGTTACAACTGATTTTGAATGGAATATTACATTGAACTACTCCAAAAACAATAACAAACTTACTGATTTACCAGAAGGTGTTGAAAACTACCAGATTGGTACTTATTGGAGTTTGAAAGTTCTGGCTGAAAAGGATAAACCTTATGGTTCGCTGTTTGGATACGATTTCCAACGTGATCCGAATGGTAAAATTATCCATGAAGGAGGTATACCTCTCCAGGGTGATTTAAAAACTTTGGGTAATTTCTCACCTGATTGGCTTGGTAGCGTTGGTAATGAATTCAGATATAAAAACCTCGTTATGAGCTTCTTAATTGACGCTAAAATGGGTGGCGATATCTATTCGATGACAACTACCTGGGGCCGTTATTCAGGTGTTTTGGAAGAAACACTCCTTGGTCGTGAAGGCGGTATCATTGGTGATGGTGTAATGGAAGATCCTGAGAATCCGGGCACTTATATTCCCAATAACGTTGTTGTAACTGCTGAGGCCTATAATAAAGCTGCCTATAGCAATACCTTGGCTTCCAGTTCAGTGTTTGATGCATCTTATATCAAATTACGTGAAATTAGATTAGGTTATACAATTAAGAAGATTGGCAACTTCCCTATTAAAGATATCAATCTTTCAATTGTTGGAAGAAATCTTGCTCTTCTTTATGCTAACGCTCCGCATATCGATCCGGAGAGCTCTTTCAGTAATACAAACCTCCAGGGACTTGAATTCGGTCAATTACCTTCAGCAAGATCTCTCGGGTTCAATATCAGTTTCAAATTTTAATATATTATGAACATGAAAGCTAAGATTTTAAGTATCATATTTATATTGGGATTGATTTTATCGAACTCTTGTACAAAAGATTTTGATGAAATTAACTCCAACCCAAATAATCCTTCGGCCGATCAGGCAGCTCCTGATATGCTTCTTACAAATGCCATTGAATCTTTAACTGACAGGGTTAACGAGATTTTCCTCGGTCACGAAATGGGCTCTGCATGGGTACAGCACATGGCAAAAGTTCAGTATACCGATGAGGACAGATATATTTACCGTCCCGACGTTATCAATACTGCATGGAACAGTCTTTATGGAGCAAGTGGAATGGATGTTCAAACCATCTATCGTATTGCTAAAAAGAAAGAATTGAAAAACTATGAAGGTGTTTCATTGGTGTTGAAAGCTTACATCGTTTCTTTATTAACAGACATGTTTGGTGATATTCCTTACACTGAAGCATGGGCTGCTGTTGATGATGTAACTAAAACTCTTGCCAAATATGATACTCAGGAAAGTATTTACAGAGACCTTATTGCCAAACTTGATACAGCTTCTTCGGTTTTATTAAGCAATGACAACGAAGCTATCAATGGTGATATCTTATTTAGTGGTGATGTTACCAAGTGGAGAAAATTTGCTAGTTCTTTAAGAATGCGACTTCTGCTTCGTATGTCGGCAAAAGATAAAGCTTTTGTTACAACTGAAATGAAGAAGATGATTGCTGATCCGGCTAAATACCCTCTCTTTGCTAGCAATGCTGATCATGCAGCTTTGGTTTATCTGGGTTCTGCTCCCAATAACAACCCTATTAATGAAAACCGTAAAACCAG
>JAJYAG010000145.1 GCA_021779665.1 Bacteroidota bacterium
TTTTTCATTATACTTATTTTAATTAAATATAGCAGCTTTTTAATTAACCGGGTCCGTAGCAGGCAAACTATTATTAATGTTCAGAATAAACGTTGTTTGATTGCGAATCAAACTTACGCTGTGATAATTTTTACCCTTGTTATTATTTAAGTAATAGTTCAAGTCTTTTATTGATTTGATTTTAACATCATTTATCTGTCGGATTAAATCGCCTGTTCTGAATCCTGCTTTTGCTGCCGGGGTATTGGTTTCGACCGAAGAAAAAGCTACGCCTCCGGAATCAAAACTCACTCCAAATGCCGACAGCTCGTCGCCCTTTGGCTCACGTATTTCTGCACCAAGCCATTTTGCTGTGAACATTCTTTCAACTGATGCGGCCTTTTCGTAGGTGATTTGTAATGGTGAAATTTCAGGTGTTTTGGCTATGGCTTTAAGTGATGGCTTTTTTACACCAAATTCATTCATGGGGAAATTAACAAAACCAAGTTGCAGGGCCGGGGAATTTTCTTTTACCCTGAAATCTCCATTTGCAGGATCTACGAAATTGGGATCACCAAAAGCAGAATTCAAATCGCAGCCATTCATGTTGAATTTATTCTTATGGGCCTCTGATGCCACAAAAAAGTTATAGTCAATCTCCTTACCCCATTTGCCTTTTTCGGGTATTACGCTGTTCATTATAGCCGGGAGATACTGCTTAAAAACGATATTGTATTTGAAAATGTCCTGACTATTTTCGTACCAGACATGAGGATGAAGACTGTTGTTCACAATAACGTTATTGGTAACAATCCGGCGGTAACCTTCGCGCAGTTTTAACCCGCCTTTTAAAAGCAGGTTATTGTAAATTCTGTAATCGGAAGAGCCGTCGTCGAGATCAATGTCCCAGCCGTGATCGCAACGCCAGCGATTATTGCGCAGAATCACCGGCGCTAAAATATCCCAAAATGCCATAGCCGTATCCATAGCCACCTGAGCGCTGGTTTCCTTTGCCGAAGGTGTCCAGTAACGGTCGCGGCCCCAGGAGTTAAAACTTCCGTGATCGCCGGTTTCGAGCACTGTATTGAAAACATCGCAGAACTCCACAATATGACCTCCAAAAGTACCTTCGTTAATATTGATACCGGCCCGGGGTACATCATAAATAGAACAATGACGGACTTTTATTCCGAACGACATCGAAATCTGCACAGGAGCAGTTTGCTTCTCGTCCCGACCTGTTTGCGTGATCAGGCAATCCTCAACCAAACAATCGGCGGGATAATCATCGCCTTTGGGGCCGGGTGTCCTGTCTAAATTAGCATAATCCTGATTTCCGTAACGAAAAATCGGACTGCGAACCATTGCCGGATCCCCCACAAACACCACACCACTCGCCCCGCTGTGGTGGATATAGGTTCCACGAATGCTGATGCGACGGTTATAATCACTTACCAGAACAGCATTTCCGCCAACCTGATCGAATTCACAATCCTGGATACTGCAGTCGCTGGCTCCGGTAAATGTTACAGCAGCGGTTCGGCTCACTGTCCAGTCCGACCGGAGCAACTGCTCCTTATTTTCCATAAAAGTTCTTGCAGCATGCCGAAATACAAAACCCTGCAGCTTAACATTTTTTACAGGATTTTCCCTGGTACCATCAAAGCTGATTAAGGTTTTCAACCGAACTATCTCAACTCTGGCACTTTCGAGGTTCACTCCGGAAGCGGGCATATAGTATAATTTCTTTTCAGAAGCGTTGTAGAACCATTCTCCGGGACTATCCAGTTCCTCAAACACATTTTCGACCATGCGATACAAGTGGTGCAAAGGCGAAGGACGGTTGTTCTGCCAGCCACCTTCGTACTTAAGAGTCGAATCAGTTGTTTTGCCTGTGATTTGCCAGTGCATATCGCCCCAGAGAGATGTATGCATGGCATGAATATAGCCTCCTGCCGGATTCTTCCATGTTCTCACACGATTGGGAGCCAGCGGATCCATTTCCTGATCAGCCTTTGTATTATGGCTCAAATCCCATGTGTCAAATACATTTTTATTGCCAATGGCATTCGGGAAACGCGCCATACGCTGGCGAACTCCGTTTATGTAAAGTTGATCAATGGCTGGATTGCCTTTAACCCGGGCTACAAAAATTCCGTTTTTGTATGGCTTCCACTTCACATTTAATAAGCTTCCACCACTTAATATCGCTGCTCCTTCTGTTTCGGCAACGAAAGTAGTGTTATTGTCGGCAGCGGTAAGTTCAATGGTTTCGGGCAAGTAATAAACACCACTACCAAATATAACCAGGGTAGACTCCTTACCCTCACTTAAACGCGCTATTTCCTGAGCCCTTGCAAATGTAGCAACCGGTTTTTCAATTGTGCCGGGAAATTTGTCATTCCCCCGGGGTGAAACATAGATGTTACCTGCATGTATTATATCCGCAGAGAATAATAAAACAACAGCAAACCATCTCCATATATACCAACTACCAGCCATCTGTCAGAAAATTAGTTCTTTTATTGTAATCCTTCATTATTCAAACAAAATTGCGAAATTCTCATTAACAAAAAACGCTTAAAGAATTTTCTACTTAGCCGGATAAATATGCACCGATTCAAGGCTCGACGTTTCGGGATCACCATCAACCAAAGACACCCGGATTGTATGTTTCCCCGCCTTTTTAAATTCCATAATTCCCATCGGATAATCGCGATACTTCTCCGTAGCAGCCTGCTGGTTCTGAACCACAACACCTTCGTCGCTTGAAATGTTCCATACCAGCTTCCCCTTCCCTTTGTAAATCAAATCAAGGTAATAATATCCCGGCTGAAAGACATCCATTGTCCAGCTTGCCGAACTTCCTTCCGTCCATTTGCTGATCTGGGTTACATGTTTCCATTCACCAAATTTCTCCATCCAGCTTATGGCTTTAGTCTCGGCACCTTTTACATCCGCAAAAACAGTGAGCAGGCGGGTTCCGGTATTGGGCGATAATGCAAGTGCGGTATCAACATCTGAGGGTTCGGGAGCGCTTTTAAAAGTAAGCTCAATTACCGAGGCTGGAGCATCGCCGGGTTCAAAAGGAACCTGAAGGATTGTCCATCCCTGCTTCTTCTCAAACGAAAGTTTTACGGGCCTGGCTCCCTTAAGCAAACGGGCAGAGAGAATTTCCTTTTTCAAACCGGGCAGATATAGTTTTCCGTCCTGTGGCCATTCAAAAACTGTAAGGAACATGGAGTTGCCTTTTGTAGTCACATCGCCCCAAGGTAACGCATGTCCCCATGGCGAAGGTCCCGCACCATAAACCACCTGCGGATATTTCCGGATCCATTGACCGGCATCACGCAGAAAATCAGCGCCTATGACCGGAATCTGCCCTTCACCGTTTGGCCCGACGTTAAACAGGTATGTACCACCGCGGGCAACTGTTGAAACCAAACGGTTCAGAATCTCCTTCGGATTTTTAAAATTGTTATCGTACCATGCATACGACCATGAATCGTTGTTGGTGTCGCATGTTTCCCATAATCCCGGGATATTTACCGGAGGCACTTCCATATCGCCTTTACTGGAATAGTTGCCCATTCCATGACCTACACGACTGCAAAGCATGGCATTGGGCTGCAATGCGCGAACCACCTTTACCAGTTCCACAACCAACTCCTTTTTCATATTTCCGGGAGTATCGAACCACACAAAATCGATGGGTCCGTAATTGCTGCAAATCTCTTTTACCTGGGGCAGACATTTACGATAGAAATAATCGTCGAAACTTGCCGGAGTTCCGTCGGCATTTACTTTTGGCCCGCCGGAACCTCCTGGTGCAGTCCAGTCCTGATTGTGCGAATAGTAAAAGCCAAATCCCAGACCCAATTCACGGCATGCGGCCGACAGTTCTTTCATCGGGTCGCGCGCAAATGGCGTGGCATCAACGATATTGAACGAATCGGCTCTGGAATGAAACATGGCAAATCCCTCATGGTGCTTGCTGGTGATGATAATGTATTTCATTCCGGCATCTTTGGCCAGCCGGGCAATAGCTCTGGCATCAAATTTTGAAGGATTAAAATCCTTCGCTATTTCTTTATAATCGGCAACCGGAATATTGGCCATGCTCCGGTTCATAATCCATTCACCAATGCCATAATAAGTTCTACCCTGCCATTTTCCACCTAAATGAGAAAATAAGCCCCAGTGAATGAACATTCCAAAGTTTCCTTCATCGAAAAGCTTTCCGCGACCGGCTTTCAGTGCATCGACTGAAACTGCCATTTCGCCCCACATTTCGTTCATGGCTTTGTTTTGAGCAAAGGCCTGAACGGTTATTGTAAGAAATAAAGTCCAAAGGGTTAATTTTCTGATATACATTTTCATAGAATTTAATAAAACCATAAC
The DNA here is from genome assembly GCA_021779665.1 of Bacteroidota bacterium. GTDB lineage: Bacteria > Bacteroidota > Bacteroidia > Bacteroidales > JAAUTT01 > JAAUTT01. The sequence continues at coordinate 4,381 of JAJYAG010000145.1, forward strand.
AAATACCGGCCTTTCTCCAAAGCCTAATTCATTTTTTTGAAATCCTTCATTCCCTGATAGAAAAATATAAAAACTGTACTTATCATGGCAATGCTCCCAATCCATTCAAAAAATGTAAAATTCACATTGTCGGCCAGCTTATAGGCAAAAGAAATGATAAATATTACCAGCCATATTATTCCAAAAACAATGTTGATATTGGATAATCTTTTAACTGTCTTCATTTTTATAATTGATTTTCAGAAGTCATTATTTCATAATTCTCTTTTTCTCCGGAATCATTTTTTTGAATGCAACCCTGAGTTCTTCTACCTGCTGATTGTCAATGGGCTTAAGCTCGCCGATAGGAGTGCTCATTACAAGCGATTTGGCGCTAAACTCCGCAACTTCCAACCGGTCGAAGGTTTGTAAAAGCTTATCACCTGTAACCATAAAGGCATCGTTCTGAATAATTAAAGCTGACACACCTGAGGAAATATGGTCAAGTATCTCATTTTTCCCATGGAAATGAGCACCAAAAGGAAGTAAGGGGACATCCTGCAGGAAAATCCAGCTTTCGGGTATGGTTCTCACGTCAAAGGGGGTCATAGTACACCCAAAAGCCATGAGGTAAGGAGGTTGCGTAAAAATAATAGAGTTTATTTCCGGGTTTTGCCTGTAAATTTCCTGATGCAACCAGGTAGCACGACTGGGAATCTTGCCCGGCTCCCTTCTACCCCCTTTAATCTGCACTATATCACCCAGTTCAAGATCCCAGCGCGCAATATTGGTTGGCGTTATCAAAAAATCATTTTCTTTCCATCGTGTTGAAACAGTTCCATACGAACTTATCATAAGGCCCTGGTTGCAGGCACGGTGCACGATATTACATATTTCGGCCCTTTTTTCCCGCTCATCGGAGGGATACGTAACAGCTTCCATCTCCTGAAGCGGTTCCGGAAGTTGGGAATCAAAAGCATATAACTGGGCATCTGTTAAATATTTGGGAACACCAATAGTTTTTCCATACAGAATTGTTCTGGCACAAAATTCAAGAGCCTCGAAACGCTGAAATGCATTAACAAGGTCGCTTCCTCCCAGAACAGTTCCATGGTTTTCCATAATGATGGCCAGGTACCCTTTTTTAAATTCTTCAGCTATAACTTCTCCCAGCTTTTCACTGCCCGGAAGCGCATAACCGGCATAGCCAATAGGTCCGCAGATATGTCTGGCCTGGGATATAACACTTGTATTGGGTATTTGCCTTACAATGCTAAAGGATACCAATGCAGGAGGATGTGCATGTATAATGGCCTTTATATCCGGCCGTATCTGGTAAATGGCTTTATGAAACGGAAATTCCGACGAGGGCTTATGAGGTCCGATGATCCTGCCATCCTTTTTAACACAAATAATATCTCCGGGTCTGAGGGTTCCTTTATCAACACCCGAAGGAGTTACCCATATATCGCCATTCTCGTCGATAATGGAAATATTACCTCCGGAAGTGGTTGTGAGCCCCCGGTTGTATATGCGACTGATTACCTGAACAATCTGTTCGCTTGGGTGCTGGAGTTTGGTATTTAAAACATTATCCATACTTTAAAAGTTATATCTTTTTTCAATTGATATTTACCTGTACTTTGATAATATCTTACAGCTCTTTTTCGGATAAAGCTTTATGTTTGATTTTATAGCCGGCAAAACCGTAATAGAAAACCACTGCAAAACACAGGAAAGGCACGATAAATCCAATACTCATGGAGCTTTTATCGGCAATATACCCCATAAGCGCCGGAAAAATAGCGCCGCCAACGATTGCCATTACAAGAAAAGATGATGCTCTTTTTGTGTGACTTCCCAAATCCTTCAAACCCAGGGCAAATATCGTCGGAAACATAATGCTCATAAACAGATATATAAGGCATAAAGCAATAATGGAAATTGCACCAATCTCAAAAATCACAATTAAGGTTAAAACCATACTTAAAAGAGCGAACCAGGTGAGAAGTACGTTAGCTTTAAGCCATCCCATCAAAGCACTTCCTATAAACCGGCCTGCGGTAAATAATCCCATTCCTCCAATGGCTAAAATCAGGCCCGATGCTGTTTTATATGTTTCCTCCGTAATTGCATTCCCGTCGCTTACAAGAGCAAGAATACCGTCCAAAAAGCCTTTGCCTGTAACATGCTGAATTTCGGCCATTTTAAACATATCGAAAGTATAGTTTATGAAAAAGCTGTTGATTCCGGTTTGAGCGGCGACATAGCAAAATTGAGCAACTACAGCCAGGATAAAATGACGGTAGTGAAACAGCGTTTTATAGGCAGTTTTTTCATTCTTCTCTTCGGCTTCAGTGTATTCCACATGTTCTATCTGTGCTTCATTTATCTCAGGCAATTTGGTAACAAAAAACACTATTGCAATTAAAAGAACTACAAAGCCAATAGCTACATAAGGTATTGCGAGCGACGAAAACTGATCGCCCGACTCTCCGGGATTTCCAAAGATGATGAGGCTGCCCACCAGCGGTCCGAGTATCCATCCCAATCCGTTAAAGGATTGTGATAATGTTAACCTTTGGGCCGAAGTTTCTTTGGGACCCAATACGGATGAATAAGGGTTTGCAGCTGTTTCAAGACAGGTTAGCCCAAGTGCAATAACAAACAGTGCTGTTAAAAAAGCCCAGAAAGCTTTGATATGAACAGCGGGATAAAACAAAAACGACCCGAAAGCATAAAGTAAAAGCCCGAAGATAATTCCCTTTTTATATCCAAATTTTTTCATAAACATTCCCGCAGGAATTGCCATTAAAAAGTATCCTCCGTATACCGATGCCTGAATTAACCCGGACTCGGCCTTTGAAACGTGAAGAATGTCCTGGAAATGTTTGTTTAAAATATCCAGCAGACTATGGGCAAAGCCCCATAAAAAGAATAAACTGGTAACCAGTATAAACGGAAAGAGATAATTTGCACCTTCAGTTTTTACAATCGATATTTTACTTTTTATATTCATACGTATTAATTTATTTTAAAGGTTGTATGGAATACGCCATGATGTTGAAATTTAATCGTTTCGCTTGGTGTTTATCAATCATGGCTATTTCATTTGTACATAGTTTTTAAGTTTAGGTCATTGGAACACCTGCGTGACAGGCAGGGGGTCGTGATGATTTGATCATCCTGGTTTAGTGATGCTTTCAGTTCTGTTAATTTTTTAATTAAACTTATGCAGGAATTCGTTATACAGTTCATTGTATTGAGCTGTGAATGAATTTGGTTCAACTATTTCGAACTTATTCGACATAGTTTGAATAGCTTCTTCCAGATTGGTATAAACCTTTAATCCTGCCAGACAAGACATAGCTGCGCCCAGCGCGGTGGTTTCCTTTACATCCGAAATCAGTACCGGCACCCCTAGAACATCTGCCCGGATTTTGTTCCATAGCTTATTTTTTGTACCGCCTCCAACACAAATCAATTGTTTGGCTTCATAGTTTCCGGCATGCTGAAGTTTTTCAAAAGCAAAACGGGTGTAATACGAAAGAGCCTCCAGACAAGCCCTGTATATGTGACCGCGTTTAGTGGTATGATTTAACCCGCTGATTTCACCAGCTTTTGAAAAGAGACCTCCTTCAAACAAATTCGGAATAAACTGAACCCCTTCCGATCCCGCCGGAATTGCCGAAGCCTCATAAATCATCAAATTATATTTTTCTGCAATTCCAAGGAAATCGGCATAAAAAAGTCTGTTTACCCATTCGAGCACACCGGATGCCACCCATTGCAGACCCGGATTTACAAGCCCCTTCAACGCATCGAGCTCAATAGTTATGGCCTCTTTCCAATCCGGTACTTTCAGTGTACCGGCAGGGGTTCGTACCATCAGAATTTCCCAGGTTCCCGAACTGAGTACCGGCTGATTGATGGATGCTCCCGAACCGATGAGAGCAAATTGAGTATCGTGACCACCAACAAAAACGGGAATACCAGGCCGCAAACCCAGCTTTTCAGCGGATGCTCCTGTCAATGTACCAACCTGTTCGCCAGGTTCAGCAATTCCAGGAAATATGGATTCATCCAGACCGACAGCATTTAAAATTTCTTTGGAAAACGATCTGCTTTTCAGATCGGTTAACATTGATGTGCCTGCCATTGTTGTATCGGTAACAAACTCGCCTGTTAACTTATAGAGAAATATGGATGGCATAAACACAAAATAGTCCATATCTTCCAGTACATCGGGCTGATATTCCTTTAACCAGATCAGTTTATAAATGGTATTGAAGTGATACGATTGTAGACCTGAAATCTGATAGAGATTTTCAGCGTTGAAATACTTACCGACAGCTTTCTCAATACTTCCGGTTCTGTTGCATTGCCACGATATAGCCGGGTAACACACCGTGCCATCTTTTTTCATAGCAGCGCCATCAACACCAAATGTTGTAACCGTAATGGCAGCAACTTCAACATCAGAATTTTCTTTAAGAATTTTTTTACTGCAAACCGACAGTTTTTCCCATATATCATCAACATCCCAGATTAAGCCAAAACTTAGGTTCGGATCATTTACAGTATTGTTGGGTAATGAATGACTGGCGAGGACACTACCGTTCTCAGCTATTAAACAAGCCTTTACATTTGTTGCCCCACAATCAAGAATTAAAACAGCTTTCTTCATCAACTGATTATAAATAGGATAATTTTATTTGTTTATTTCTATCATTATCAATTTTCCAAAAAACTTTAAAGGAGCACTAAAGAAAGTATGTCAGGCAGCCAATTTTTTGTAGCTAATTAGCAAATAGCTCCTTAAGCAATGTCCAAAAATATGTGATAAATAATTTGGTATCAATTCAAAAAAAATCTAATTTGTGTATAATATAAACATATTCGTATGCTGGGGTCCAATAAAAAATATGATCCGTCGGAGGACAGGCAGGTATTTGAAAAGTTTTCCTTTAAAATTCATTGCTGCCGCTACTGGAAACTTTCCGACTGGGAATGTACTGATATGGCTATCCCTTTCTGGAGGATATACTATAATAAAATTGAGGGGGCGCGCATTATATTTAATAACACCGAATTCTCGGTCACGCAGGATAAAATTATCATCATCCCGCCTAATACATCTTATTCCAATACATTAAGGGGAAAACCAGGGACAACTGATCATACCGAAAAAATTATGGGAAGTATGATAACTCACGAAGATACATTAGAAAAAATACGTGATATGCATATGGTGGACCATCTGTTTATCCATTTTAACCTCGGAATTCCATACGACCTTGTTAACCCCGGAATTTATGAGGTTGATGCATCTCCCGATTTCAAACAAACTCTTGAAGCCATAACTGCTGAGTGCATCGATTTAAAAATTGGAAGTTTTTCATCGCACTTTAAAATTATATCCTTAATTACCGGCCTGTTAATAAGGCTCCCGGAAAATATCTGGATTCAAACCAACATCGATTCCAGAATAAAAAATGTGGTCACCCATATTTCAAAAAACTTCGACAAGAATCTTCAGAATAATGAGTTATCAAAAATTTCGAACCTTGCAACAAACTCTTTTGCCCGGCTTTTTAAATCAAATCTGGGCGAATCAGTCCAAAGTTTTATCAAGAAGGTAAGAATTGAGAATGCTTTATTACTGATGCATCACAGTAACCTGAGCATTGATACAATTTCCTTCAGGTGCGGTTTCTCTGACAGGTATCACTTCACAAAATCGTTTAAGCAAGTGGTTGGGATTTCGCCAGCTGCTTATAAAAAGATGAAGATTTACAGATTTTCAAATGATTCGGATTAAAGTATTAGAGACCTTAGGGCAAAGAGCATTTTGTATTAAAAATTTCCGTGACAACAAGCTTCTAAACCATATTTTATTTTTAAATAATTACTATCTTAATTATTAAAAAATATCATTTAAATGGAAGGTAATCCATCGAAAGTAAATGAATTAAACCGGAATCTTATTGCACTTGAAAAACGTGCAGATTTTTTCCAACTGGTAGCTGACAACACTTATGATTGGGAGATATTCAGAGACCATAATGGTCAAATTGTATACTGTAACCAGGCTTTTGAAAGAATAACAAAATATTCAGTCGAGGAATTTGTTACCGGGAAAGTAACAGAAAAGGAATTAATTCATCCGGAGGATTGGGACTTTGTTTTTAAAACAATTCAGGATGCTTTAATAGCACACCAGCCCGTAATAGATCTGGAATTTAGAATTGAAACAAAAAATGGCGAAATCAAAACTGTAAATCTATGCTCTCAACCTGTTTTTAATAAAAACGAATATGCAGGTTTTAGAACAAGCATCAGGGATATAACAAATTTCAAATTATATCAATCTTCATTAGAAAACGAAAAACATTTCCGAAACTTATATAATAATATTTCCGACGCTGTTTTTTACATTAACTGCTTGAACGGGACCATTATTTCCGTAAATGACACTACAAAAAAGAGGTATGGTTACAATGATGAAGAATTTGTAGGAATGCCAATTACGCAAATTGATGCCCGCGACGATGCAGATGACGTGAAAATGCGCATACAAACAATATTGCTTCAAGGAGAACTGCTATTTGAAACAGAGCATATAACCAAAGATAAAAGGACATTTCCGGTTGAAATAAAAACAAAAATTATTGATGATAAAACCTTATTAGCAGTAGTCTGGGATATTACTGAGCGTAAGCTGAACGAAAAAATTATTGCGGAGAGAAATAAAGAAATCGAGTTACTTTTAAAAGGCAATCGCTTAGTTTTAGAGAGTAAAGATTTTATAAACACAGCACATCAGATTTTTGATTTTTGCAGAGAAATTACCGGTGCAAAAGCCGGGTATATTGCTTTATTAAATGAAAACGGAGAAGAAAATGATGTTGTTTATCTGGAAGAGGGAGGCTTGTCGTGCTTTGTAGATCCCAATCTACCCATGCCTATAAGAGGTTTACGAAGTATTGTATACAAAAATGGTGTAACGGCCTACGATAATAACTATCAATCCAGCGAGCATGTCAGGTTTATGCCACCGGGACATATTCCATTAAAGAATGTTATGTTTGCTCCACTGAAAAAAGATGGTAAAGTAGTGGGATTATTAGGCTTAGGAGAGAAACCAGGTGACTTTACCGATGAAGATGCCAAAGTAGCAACTTCATTTGCCGAATTAGTATCGGTAGCTTTGATAAATTCAAATTATATAGATGCCTTAAAACAAAGAGAAGAACAACTGCAAAAACTGAACAATGATAAGGACCGTTTTATGCAAATTCTTTCTCACGATTTAAAAAGCCCTTTTAACGCAATTCTGGGTTTTTCGGAATTGTTATTGAATAATTTCAGAAAATCCAAGGAAGAGGAAATTGAATTTCAACTGAGGAATATTTATAAAGCCAGTACAAAAACTTATCAACTATTAGAAGACATATTGCTCTGGTCGAAATCCCAGGCTGGGAATATTCCATTTAACCCTAAGCAAATAATTTTTAGCGAAGTATGCAACGAGGTTATTCACTCTATAATTGAACCTGCCAATGAAAAACAAATTAAAATTATGTCATCCGTGGCAGATACGGTGATAAATGCGGATGCAAACATGTTAAAAACCATACTGAGGAACCTGATTTCAAATGCAATAAAATTCACAAATATAAACGGATGTATTACCATAAAAGCTGAATCCAGAGATAATTCAGCATTAATCACGGTTGCAGACAATGGTATAGGTATTGAAAAAGAAAAAATGGCCAGTTTGTGGCAATTTTCAGAACAGAATACTTCTTTGGGCACTAAGGGTGAGCGGGGCTCGGGATTAGGGTTATTATTATGCAAAGAATTTGTTGAAACACACAAGGGAACCATTTGGGTTGAAAGTGAACCAGGCAAAGGCAGTGAATTTAAATTCACTATTCCTTTTATCGAAAAAGTTGTGTGAAAGGTTGAAAAGAGTATCACGCTTCGCCTCCTCCGAACTAAGAAGACGAAGCGTGGCAGGTAAAACCAGAAAACACCCGGGATCCTAATTATTGACTTCCGGACCTCACTTTAATCCATCTCCGATTTAAACCGGTACACACCCGAACCTACCTTCCGGGTACCGCCTCCCTTCCCGGGAATAATAACAGTTGCGGTGGTATTTGCCGGGATGGTCACATTCATCATCAACATATTCCCGTCCCGTTTCCACTGACTGATAATACGTCCATACGGTGAATCGTAATGAGCTTCGACCCAGGTGAGATCGCCCACAATTGCCGGCTGGATGATGATTTTCCTGAATCCGGGCGCAGCCGGATCGGGCCTTATCCCTGCTAGCCCCTCGTAGAACCAGGCTCCGGGCGATGCTGTTAGGAATTCAAGTATTTCTATAGTTGCACAATTCAGTCGTTTATTTTCATTTTTCAGTTGTTTATTTCATTGAATGGCATAATGATTATCTCTTAAAAGATAAATATAAACAAGAGGTTATAGGTACGACTTTATTGAAAATGTTTAAATTGTACACATATTAGAATTAATTTGCATTGACATAGGGTCTGATACAACATAAATTTGTTCAACAGTTGAGAATGCTGAATAATTCTCAAAAAGACTTTTCGAATTTGATATATTAAACTTAAGATCAATTAAATAAATCAGATAAGGATTCAAAAACAGAATTGGTTTTTCATAGAGATTGAGATAATAGGTAGTTAAGTTGTTGATTTAATTAGGTTAAGTTTAATTTGAGTGTGAATCTGTTCTTACGAGAGTACCAACAGAATAATTTTAAATCCCCATTTTCACTTTAAGAAAGTACCTAATTTACAGCCATGTAAGAATCTTTAATTATTTTATGAGCAATCATAGATGTCGATAATACAATCAGGTTTTATCAGCAACATTCATATTGGCCATGCTTTTTGCATAGTTCAATAAATTTCAATACCCGCTGTGGCGAAACATCGGCCTGCAGTATATGGGCCGGGGCAATCATATAGCCACCACCTTTGCCCAGAATACTTATTTTTTCAATAATATCCTTTTCGAGTTCTTCATCGGTTCCGTTGGGTAATAAATCCTGTTGATCGATGGCTCCCCAGAAAGAAAATTTGTCACCAAAACTGTCTTTCATATCCTGAGGCAGATGCCCCGGAACACCAGGCTGTACCGGATTAAACACTTCAAAACCCATTTCACGGATATCATCAAGCAGTTCGGCTACAGCACCATCACAATGCAGAATTGGAATTATGTGGGGATTCGCTTCCTTAAAACGATCTATCATTTTTTTATACAATGGCTTCAGCTGGTTACGGAATGTTTCGGGAGGGATAATCAAACTAAGCTGCGTTCCAAAATCGTCGCCAAACCATATGGCATCAACCCCTCTTTCTATCAGTCGCAGGCCAGTTTGTGTCTGGTATTCGGCACAAGCTTCGAAAAGCGGTACAACATATTCAGCCTCCATCATCATATCGACAAGCAATTTTTCCATGCCAACCAATTGATGTCCAAGGGAGAATACAGTCACTTCGATATCACCAAAAATAAGATAATCGCTTTTATATTTAGCTATCAATGCTTCTGCATCGCGGAAACGGCCCGGCGCATCAGGATCAGGAAACTGAAAAACTTCTATATCGGCTTTGGTTTCGGCATGAGCCAGCGGATAATCAATTACCTCCACATAAATATCGCCCTGCCGCATGCGCATTTTGTATTCGTTGAGCCAGGTACCATCGGCATCTTTTACAATGCGGTAATTGTCGGAAACACAAGCGCCTGTAATCACCACATCGCTACCCAAAGCCAAACGCAACTCGTTGGCGCTGATGCGATAAGTTACATCTTCGTAAATATTATCAGTGTAACTGACAGGAATTCCCAGTTCTTTCCCGAAATGATCGGATAATTGCCGGCAAAGATCAAACTGTACCGGAACCCTGTCGGGCAGTCCTGGTAGACGTTTAAATGCTTTTAATACACGCTCTCTTGAATTCATTTTATATATTTAGTAGTTATAACGTACAAAAATTACGAATTTTCTCCAATATTACCTCAAGCTTATCACTCTAAAGGTTGTGAAATTCTTAAACAGAATTAATTACTTTATTGCAATTTGCTCAATTGCATCAAACAGGTAATTCAGAAAAAAATCGTCCTTGACAATAAAGTCCAAAACACCGGTTTCAAAGTATAGCTTCTTTAAAATTTATAGTAACCGGTCCAACAAGGCCCGATTTAACCGAACCCCTGTAACGAGTTGGAATGGTTGTGTAATTATTGCCGAGAGTATTGTAAACCATTACTTCAATTTTATTCTCACCAGGTTTTACAAATGGAGTCAGGTCGAATTTCCAGGGAGGAGAAACACAGATTCCGGCACTTTGTCCATTTATAAATAACTCAGCAGAGGAAACAACATCACCCAGATCGATTTCAATATTGTTCTTCAGATCTTCACCCGTAAGCTGGATTTTCTTCCGATAAACGGCGCCTCCGGAATATGCCCGCAAACCATCATTCGTGGACCAATCGCCTAATGCAGTAATTCCTGTTCCGCATGTTTCCCTGATATAAGCAGGAAAAGCTGCAGCATCGTCAAAGCCGGGTTTAAAGTCGACTTTGAAAACCACTGGTACTGATTGTGCTTCCGGTTTAGAAACTTTAACGGTATAACTGGTTAATCCATCAGCTTTTTTGTTACCAGCCACTACTTTTTGGGCAACACCGTTAACCCAAACCTGAACTTTTCCATAAGCTGAAAATGAGAATGACTTAAGCCCGGGAGCTGAATTAAAAGTAAACACCCCAGAATTGGGCTTCATCCCCGACACATCAAAGGGTAAAATGCCATAATCACCATACCAGCACATGGATACCGGCCGCTTTTCAGCTCTTGACACATCGGTTTTGCGAAAGACAAGGTAAGTTTCGCAGGCTTTATCGTACAACAGAAGAACCGTGTTTCCATCTTTTTTAAGTTCAACCTTACTACTGTTCACGTCTGTTTTACGGCCATTTACAAACATCAGCGCAGGTTTTACATCGCCCGTGAGCAATCCGTACAATCCATCGGCAGGTGCTATTACCGAAGTATAGAGTACATAATAATTACCATCCGGTTCCGGCGCCCTTTTCAACGAATGTTTAAACTCGGCAAGTTTCCCCAAACGGATGAAATTATCGTACATTTCTCCTTTTAAACCATGATATCCCTGATGGCCATAGTCGCCTTCAACACCATATTGCCACGAAAAACCATACTCTTCCCATTTGTACTTTTTGTTTTGAAGCTCTATATCTTCTCCCGGGATTATTTTAACCAATTCCTGCTCTGAAGGCAAAACCGGCAATGCTCCCAGCTTTAAAAACTGACTTCCATAACCCAGCGTAACCCTTTTCCATAAACTGTCCGGTTGAATTTTACCACCCTGGTAAACAGCACTCTTTTTATAGTAGAGCTGACGCACTTCAGCGCCAAGCATTTCTTTGGCGGCAGGCAACTGAAAATCACCCCACTGATTATCGAGCGAAGGTCTTATCTCGAATTCCCAGCTACCGGCAACGGGAATGGATTTCACATTTTGGCTTACAATAAACTTTTTAGTCCCCGAACTTTCGGGTGTAAATACGATCAGTTGCATTTCCCTTTCCGATAATGGAAGCGTCAGTTCAGTGCCTTCGGCTGTCTCAACGGCCAATTTTGAAATTGAGGTTCTTTCCCCATTCCAGGGGTTCCACAATTCCACGTTTCCTTTCGCTTTGAAAAAGCACCGGGCGCCGGCAGATATGTTATAAAGTGCATAAATGTGACGATTCCCTGCAATACGGTGCGTCACATATGGCTGCGACTTCATGTCGGAAAGTACTTTAAAATCGGGTGTGTACTTCCCGTTTATTGCACTTACAAGATCTTGTACTTGGTTACATTGAATAATGCCCGCTGAAAAAACTGCTTCAATAAGCTTCGACACTTCATTGTCATTTACACTGCTCAACTCTGTTGCTATAGGCTTGGCACCGATATTAACCACTATCCCTCCTGCTCTTTTAAATTCTTCAAGCTTAAGAAGAGAAGCATTGCGCATCACTTTCATGGAAGGAATAACAATCACTTTAAATATTTCGCCGGCAATATGCAGTTCACCATTTTTAACCTCAGCCCGTGCTAACGATTCATAATCAATAAAGTCAAAATCGATCCCTGCTTTATATAATTCCGTGCCTGCGCCAAAAGATTCTTCTGTGGTGACTTTACCCTCAGTTTCGGCAACCACAGGTTCGGTGGGATACATCACAGCTACATCGCAACGGTGGTGCCCCTGCGACAAAATGTAAGAAAGCCGCTCGACACAAGCCATAAATGGGTCCATTTGCTTCCAGTAAGGCATATGAAAATGGTTGCATGGCGGAGCCCATTCCCACCATCCGCCTTTGGTGGTATAATACAGCCCATGCAGCGAAAGAAGATTATAGCCCAAAGCAAAATTGGCCAGGGTTGCATCGGTAACATCCGCAGAACTGGTTCCCCAGCCGCTGCCATAAAACCCTTCGAGCCAAACCCGGGGACGCTCGTACATGTGGGCGATGGAGGTTGCTACTTTGGCTTTGATAACATCCTTAGCCAGGCGAGGCTGGTCGGATCCAGGTCCTGTAACCCAGCGCTGCGTGCGGAAATAATCGCCAAACTCTGTAATATCGCGCCCCCTGCCTCCATGATCGCAACCAAACAACATGCCTCTATCGGTATGCCAGTCATAAACGGGCTTAAAAAATCCTTCTTCCGAAAGTCTCACCATTACGTCGTTATAATCCAGCCGTATTTTGTACGATTTAGGTCCGAAATCCATAAACAGATGGCAGAGTTCAGGAGTGATATCGTACCCTTTTTGCTTCTTAAATTCATCCGAAAAATTGTTATTCCATAGAAGTCCCCGGATTCCAAACTGCAATTCGTCACTAAAAAAGAAGTTCAACCCTTTGCCTACTTCTCCGGGACAATGATCTTCGAACCGCTGGTAAAATTTTTCGATTACTTGTTTACCGCTCAACGGATTCATGGGATCGAATGATGTTTTAACAAACGTGCGGTAAATTGCGATCACTTTCCATTTACCGCCAGGCGCTTTCCA
>JAJYAG010000012.1 GCA_021779665.1 Bacteroidota bacterium
CGAAGATAAAAGCGCTGGAAGAACGGATAGCGATGTTAGGATAAAAAAGTGAAAAGCCTCTAAATCGGAGGCTTTTTACTTTTTAAAGGGTTTTGTATTTGAAATCAACCTTGCACAATTATGAATAGTCAATATGTCAATCCGATTTTCATGGACAATACTGTAAACAATCCTGTAATTTCCTCTTACCAGTTGACGAATTAATTTGTTATCAAATTCTGGTACAACCATTCCGGCATGGGGGTGAGATTCTAAAATATCTACAGATTCGAACAACTCATTAACTGTAATCTCCGCATACTTTATAGAATTTTTTGCAATATATTCTCCAATATCATTCAAATCCTGTATAGCAGTATCCGTCCAGATTATTTTAACCATTTCTTTAATTTTTCTTTTGCCTCTTCCTTTGTATTTACGCGACCTTCAGCAGAGTCAGCAATACCTTTTTGAACTTTTTCAAGAAAAATTACATGGTCGATAACCTGATCAACAGATAAGTCTTCAGGCAAGTTGTGAAGAGAATCAATGAGTTGCGCTTTTGTAATCATGGTGGAACTTTTAATCAAAACTAAGAAATAGGGATATCATTTACAATTACATTTTTTAAAACTTCTCCCCAACTACTTCTCAAACCCTCTTTTATACAGCGCAATAAAATCTTCGGAAGAGTTTACCGGTTCTTTCACTACTCTCATCCGGAGTTTTTGCTTGTGCACTCCGGGTGCCAGATTTTTAAAGTCCTTATCGGTAAAAACAGCCAGCCGGTTATCGTATGTCACTATCCAGATGGAATTCCTGGCTTTGGAGTTGAACCGCACGTCCTGCTCAGGATAGCATATTGTAAGAGAATTATTGGTTTCGTCGACCAAATGCGCTGTTTGCTGATATACCGTATCGTTGATGTAAAAAACCGGCACAATGGCTCTTTCGTTGGGGATGGTCCTTATCCGGTCGCAATTCCAGATACCAAAATTTCCGATGCTGAAACTGCGGATGATATTTTCCCGTGTCATTCCTGCAGCAAGAGTCATTTCCACAAGTCTGGATGAATCGGCCACCATCTGATCAAGTGTCACCACTTTTGGAACATCGTTTCTTTTCCTGATTTCAAGAGCATTCTGATATTCCTTGTAAAGACTGTCGTAACGCACTTTGGCTTTTGCATAATCCATACCCGACAATACAGGGCGCACGCGATAACGGCACGAGTCCCTTCCCGCCCTGAAGCTCAGGTAATAACACATGGCATCGGAAGCCGGTGTTAACGTTACATCTTCCCAGGTTATGGCAGCATGCTTTTTATTTAATGACTTATAGGTATCGTCGATCTCGAAAACAGTTTTCCCGTAGAGCTCCAATTCAGGAAATTCGCCCTTTACAAGATCAAGTTTGATGTGAAACTTATCGTTTCGTGCCATGAGCGGCTGTTTAGGTTTTTCAGGTACAGGGAAGTCTTTAACTCTTTCGATGGTATCGACCACTGCTTTCTGCTTTTTGGACCGGGAAGCCGACCGATGCTCCTTTTTTATTCCTAGCTTGTCTTTTCCCCTGTATTGCCAGTTACGGGCCAGGGTATCCAGATAATAAAGATTATAATTGTCTTCCTCCTTTGTCGAAACCAGAGAGATATCAATTTTACGTCCTTCTCTGATTTTTAAAGGTTTCCCATCCTTCATGGCATAAATTTCTATCATACCGGCCGACTCGAAAGTGGCCCTCACTCCTGCACTATCGTAAACCATCGGAATACCGGAAAGAAAGATTTCTGCAGGAGTTGGGAACTCGCGAAAAATAAATTGAATGCCCGAAGTAACAGGATTACCTTTTTCATCTTCAAGGCAATTTTTAGGAATTTTTATAAACGAACCTAAAGAGGTACGGATTACAGTATCGTTGGCATTGGAAATTTCAGCCCGTTCAAAAGGAATGTCCCATGTCGTAACGGGCGGATTGATAAATGCTTCCTTTGCTACAATTTTTTTTCCTAAAATTGTATAATCGATAGTTCTTTTTACCGGAAAAAAGGCAATAAAGATGATTACAATAACTGCTACTGCAGCAAGAGAGCTGATAAGAATGTTCCTTACTTTAAGTTTTGGAAAGCGTGGCTTTGTAGCCGAATACTTTTCCATAAGATTACTGAAGTTTTTATAGCCTTTAATTTCGCTATCGGAGATCTGAGGCCTGTTTATATGGATTATCTTTTTCTTCATGACTTAAGCGTTTTCGAGATTTACCAGCTTCTTTACCTTATCGAGCACACGGTAAAGCTTCACTTTGGCATTGTTTTCGGTGATGTTGAGAATTTCTCCAATTTCCCGGAAGGGCCGCCCTTCGAAGTAGCGCATTTCGACGAGCAACAAATCCTGATCCTCAAGTTTCGTCTGCGCTTCGGCAATGGCTTGGTGAAGCTCTTCCGAAATCTCCATTTCAAAATTTTCGGCCATTTCGGTGAGGCCGGAGCTTTCGATATTGAGAACCCTGAACTTCCGGGAACGGGTGTAATAATTTGCTGTTTCGCTAATGGCAATACGACACAACCAGGCAAAAAACGGCAGTCCCCGGGGTTGAAACTTACGGATATTCGTCAGCGCTTTTAAAAAGACCTGGGAAACCACATCGGCAGTTGCATCTTTCGAATCCATGCGTTGATAAACGAACCGGAACACGGGTTCAAAATACCGGTTATACAATGGTTCGAAGTTGTTTGGGTCGGCCTTGGCTTTTTCGATCCAGGTCACTTCTTCACCGATTTCCACTGGAGATAAATAAATTAAAGAGCTCATTCCTGAAGTTTAAAGATGACTGGAAGTGTAAAAAGTTGTTTTACCTTTTTGCCTCCCTGTCTCGGAGGGGTCCAGAGCGGTGATGATGAAATAACCCGCACGGCTTCAGCATCGAGGCTCGGATCGACACTTCGCAGCACTTTAACCTCATCCACTTTCCCGGTTTCATTTACCACAAACTGAATATACACTTTCCCTTCTATCTCATTCTCGACAGCAAATGGCGGATATTTCACATGTTGCATAACCCATGTGTTAAAATTGCTGAGATCGCCTCTCTGGAAAGTTGCAGGTTCTTCAACCACCAGAAAAGAGGCTGGAATATTTGCCTCTTTAACTATTACCCCAACAGGTTTTTTCCGAACCTTGAAAACTACCTGGTTGGAGATTGATTGTGAAAAGGAAAACTGAACAAACAGAAACGTTGAAAACAAAACCAAAGCGACTTTCATAAGCTGTGTTTTATTGGATAACCCAAAATGTATTCAAAAGATACAGGTGAGACTGAACTTTTTTCTGCCTTATAGCAAATTCTTTGCTAAACTTTTGGATTTTAATTTATAAGGAAGGTTCCTTACTCACAGGAAGTGTAAAATGGAAGGTGGTTCCCGCTCCTACTTCACTTTCGACCCAGATGGAGCCGTTATGTTTCTCGATAAAGCTTTTGCAGAGAATCAGCCCTAAACCGCTGCTAGCTTCTCCTTCAGTACCCTTTCGACTTATATGGGCATCGATTTTAAAAATATTCGACAGAAGTTCAGGAGACATTCCAATTCCGGAATCCTGAACTATCACCTCAACCTGGTTTTCTGATTCAAAAGCAGTGATTGCTATTATTCCACCTTTGGGTGTAAACTTTATTGCATTGGAGATGAGGTTCCGGAGTATGGACAAAAGATAGTACCTGTCAGCATATACCTTTAGGTACGAAGGGACATTGGTTTCTATGGTAATGGATTTTACACGGGCCGATTCGATCAGCATAGAAAGGCTTTCATTCACAATCTGGTTTAATTCCGTTATTTCAGGTCGGAATGGAATTACGCCCTGTTCTATGCGCGACCATTCAAGAAGGTTCTCGAGCAACTGAAAAAGATTGGATGCCGAGAAGTTTAACTTGCCTAAAAGTTCTTTTAAACGAGCTTGTGAAAGTGCATGAAATTGTTCATTGATCATTTCAGTCAATCCCTGGAAAGATGCGAACGGACTTCTTAAATCGTGAGCCATAATGGAAAAGAACTTGTCTTTTTCTTTATTCAGCTTTTTGAGTTGCTCATTCTTGCTCTTAATCTCTTCCTCAGCAGCTTTTCTTTCACTAATATCGCGTACAACTCCTAACAGGTGAGTTTCTCCATTCAGTTTTAAAGTTCTTGCCGATAATAACCCTGTGCAGGTATATCCTTTTTTATGCCGAAAAAATAACTCGAAATTCTCGCAATAGCCCTTTTGAGTTACAATCTGCAACATTCTGTCTCTTTCAGCCGGATTTTCCCATAATGGTAGAGATAATGTGTCGTTACCAACAAATTCGTCCCTGGTGTATCCTGTTATCCTTGTGAAACCTTCGTTGCAATCGGTAATTTTGCCATCTTCAAAACGGGTGATGATAATTGCATCGGGACTGGTTTTAAAAATGAGTTCGAAATGAGTTTTGGCTTCGGTTATTCCGGCATTTAACTTTTGATTCAGCATCATGATAAATCCGAAAGTCCACATTAAACTAACAATCAAAGCATCAAAATATGGAATATAATTGGCAAGGCTGGGGGAAAACACGTTGTCTACAGATGCGCCGTTTACTATAATTACAGCCCGTGCAATAAAAACACCTCCATGAATCAAAAATACCACAGCATTCAGATTAGCTGTAAGGCGAATGGCTTTTGTGTTGTATTTAATGATTTGGTAGGCAGTAAAAAAGGATATCAGGGCAAAAAACAAGCTTATATTGACAGAGCGGATTTCAATATTATCATCAACAAAAACATAATAGAAGTGAATGACCGAAAAAGTTAAAAATGTATATAGAATTAGCCTGTAATTGACTTTCCTTCCTAAAAACTTCACTATCCCGATGTAAATAAAAAAGGGGCCGATCAAAAGGACCAGATTCTGAATGAGAATTATTGGAAAGGTAAGAAAAGGAATTGCTCTTAAAAGAATAATAATAAAACCGAGCATTTCTGCTGCACTCCATAGCAGCCACCATCCTGGACCTTCAACTTCCTTATTAGCTTTATACTGGTAAAAGAATACCACTATCTGCATTAAATGCGTAATGCCTAAAACAAGGGCCAGTGTCCGAAGGTCGATATTCATTGATAAAACAATCCAATCATTTCTTAATAAAGATAGAAAAAATGATTGGAAACCCGCTTCAGCTAACAGATAAAAAAGGCCGAAGAGTTCAATCTTCAGCCTTAAATTATTGTCATACGAAGTTTCTTAATAATCGTCGCCCTGCGCAAAAATGCTCTTGCGGTTCATCCATTTGCCACGGGTAAAATCGGGGAACATCTGTGGCTGACTGCCTTGTGCAAGCGACATTTCCGATAAAGGAGTTACAGCACTCCAGGCAGCGGCATCGTAAGCATCGAGCGGAGCCTCAGTTTTACGTTTTACAATTTCAACAAAAGCACGATCCACAAAGAAGTCCATACCGCCATGACCGGCACCGGTGGCTTCAGGACCAAATTTTTTCCATAACGGATGGTCGTATTGACTGAGCCAATTGTTGGCATCGTCCCATTTGTGCGGCTGACTTTTTCCTTCGATATAAAGTGTATCGCCATCGTCCATCCACAAACCTTGTGTTCCCTGAACACGGAAACCTAACGAATATGGGCGTGGCAGATTGGTGTCGTGAATAACTACAATGTTTTCGCCATTATAGGTGTTGATCACCGAAGTGACAATATCTCCCAGTTTGAAGCGTACCTTGGCATTGGGATGGTTTTCACCTCCTTTTTCAACAATATATTTGTTCAATCCGCGGGTTTTTGTTGCAGTAGAAGTAATGCTTAAAAAGCGGTTACCGTAGTTAATATCCATCATGGTTGCTATAGGGCCAAGGCCATGGGTCGGATACAGGTCCGCATTCTGCATCACAGAGTGCTGTGTGCGCCAGTGAGCTTCGTGAACACCCTTTTCGCCGAATTCGACCCCCGGCTCAAACTTCACCTGGCGCAAATCGTGTTCATAACCGCAATGAGCGTACATCATCTCGCCAAACATACCCTGACGAACCATGTTCAGAACAGCCATCACATCGCGGCGGTAGCAAACATTCTCGAGAATCATCATCGGAACCCTGGTTTGCTCGTAGGTGTTAACCAGATCCCAGCATTCTTCCAAAGTTAAAGCTGCCGATACTTCCAGACCGGCATACTTTCCGGCCTTCATAGCGGCAACAGCCATGGTGGTATGCCATATCCAGGGAGTAGCAATCACAACCCCTTCAATATCGGTGCGCTGAAGCATTTTCTCGAAAGCTCTGTCACCATCTTTATACTCGGCAGCCTTGGGGCGTCCCGACTTTGTGATCATATTCTGGGCAATTTCGATCCGGGTGGGATCGATATCGCAGATGGCAGGAACTTCAACATCAGGACGCTGAAGAATGTTATTCAAATGGTTACATCCGCGCAACCCAACTCCGATAAAGCCAATACGAACTTTATCCTTTAACTTTTCCTTGTCAAAAATCATGGATGGTGCAAATGCTAACCCTGCTGCTGCCAAACCCGATGATTTTACGAAAGACCGACGATCAATAGTAGTGCTCATTGTTTAGTAAATTAGATGCAGCAATTTAAAAAATGATTTGAGTTTATCAGGTGAGAAAGATCAATTATTTCTTCCTGAAGTTATATCCATACTTATCCTTGAACCTTTCTGAACAGTTCTTCTACGGATACACCATTAATCTTCATTCCTTTAATATTGCAGTTTACAAGTTCCACACCTTCCATATTGCAGGCTGTATAGGTACTGCCGCCGAAATCACAATTATCAAAAATCATGGGATAATGTTTATTTTCGGAACTGTATGCAGGATGTCCCGGAGGCGGATTTCCAATATTCCGAAAAGCAGCCCCGCTCAATCGCGCTCCGTTAATCTCCATTCCCGAAAGATTTGCGTTGGAAACTTTTGTTCCAACCATAGTGACATCATCCAAAACCAGATTTCTGAGACTTACGGTATTAAAAGTTGATCCGTCGAGTTGACTGTTTTTAACTTCCAATTTGTAGTGTGAGTTAGTTATTTTAAAATTTTCCATCCTGATAACATTGGTTTATGCAATATTACGGTTTTTATTGGTTGCAGACTGTTTTTGATTATTGAAATGATGGAAAGCCGGGTTCCATTCATGTAGAAAAAATAAAAATTGAGTAGGGGTATTCAATCTTTAACCTGTCTTAAGGTAAAAATAATATCACGCTTTGGATAGCTTATTGATTTTGGATATTTTAGCGGAAAGTTCAAATTGTGATATTAGCTGAGAAAGAATTTAACGAAGCATTGCAACAGAGCAACATGATTGTTTTTGAACAGGTGTTCCGAAACTATTATGAGCGTCTGTGCAACTATGCTAACACATTTTTGAACGATATGGACGAAGCGGAAGAAATAGTGCAGAGCACATTTCTGGGATTATGGGAAAAGCGTTCGGGTATACAGATTCACACAGCCTTGAAATCGTATCTGTATCAGTCGGTGCACAACAGTTGCCTCAATCATCTGGATCATTTAAAAGTCCGGCGAGCGCACCGTGAATATTACATACACCACTCCGACATTGCTGTCGACTCGGGTTCTCAGGTAGCCGTAGCCAACGAGCTCGAAAAACAGATTGAAGAAGCTATATCTTCTCTGCCGCCGCAATGCCAAACAGTATTCCGGCTAAGCCGTTTCGAGCAGTTAACTTATGCCGAAATCGCTGAGCAATTGAATATCTCGGTAAAAACAATCGAAAACCACATGGGAAAAGCTTTGAAGATAATGAGAGAAAAGCTGAAGGATTATCTTCCACTTCTTTTGTGGCTTTTGTTCAGAAATAATATGAATTAAATTGAATTACGACAGTACACATATCGACGACCTGATTGCCCGGTACCTTGCCGGTGAAGCTTCTGATAAAGAAAGGGAGGAGCTGTCGCTTTGGATGGAAAACTCGCCCGAAAATAAAAAGTATTTCGAGGGAATCAGGTTTGTGCATGATAAAGCAGTTGCCTCTCACAGGATTGTTAAGGTTGATGTGGACAAAGCCTGGTCGAAGCTGAGTTCGCAGATGACAGAAATTCCAGTAGCCGCCCCTTTAAAAAAAGTGATACCCCTTCACAAACAAACATGGTTCAGGGTAGCCGCCTCGTTTATTATTCTGATGGCAGTTTCGGCAGTACTGTATTTTGTGTCACGGCCTTCAGCTTCGCAAAGTACAATCTATGCAGCTGTTGACTCGGTAACCACCAGTACAATTGCCAATACCGAAATCACCCTGAACCGCTATTCAAAAATTATTTACAACACCAAAAAATCGGGACGACAGCAGGAGTTGGAACTGACAGGTGAAGCATTTATTCAGGTTAATCACAGCGACGATACCACGCTGATTGTTAAAGCCGGAGAAACCATGATCCGCGATATTGGCACCTCTTTCAACGTAAGAGCTTATTCGGACAGCGCCACCATTGAAGTTTTTGTACAAACCGGGGAAGTAGCTTTTTATACCGAACAGGACGCAGGAATAACAATAAAGGCAGGAGAATCGGGTATCTACAACAAACAGGAAAAGAAATTCTATAAACCCGATGCGGTGGATATAAATGCCATTGCCTATAAGTCCAGGCTATTCGTTTTCAGAGGAATTCCTCTTGGAAAAGCAATTGCGGCCCTGAACAATGTCTACAATCAAAAATTTGAGTTAGCATCTGCTAATATCGTAAACTGCACCATAACTGTTACTTTCGATAATGAAACGCCGGCTGGCATTGCCGAAATTATTGCCGAAACTTTGGGCTTACAGGTAACCGAAACTGGTAACAGCTTTGTTTTATCGGGAGAATGTTCCCGCCAACCATAACATTATGAGGCTATTCTTTATATTTCTGCTGCTGATTCTCATTGTTCCAACGTACTCACAGGAAAAAATTCCTGTTCTCGAACGTGAGGTAACCATGACCGCTGCCAGCCAAACCCTCGAGTCGGTTTTATATAATATGAGCTTTCAGGCCGACTTTATTTTTTCGTACAGTCCGGAAGCCATCAACCACAAGCGCATTGTGAACCTGAATGTGAAAGAGAAATCGGTTCGTTACACCCTCAACTATCTTTTTAAAGATGAGGACGTAGAATACAAAGTCCGTGGGAAATATATCATCCTGAAAAAGAAAAGCTCCCCCAAAGAAGATGTTAGGGTTTACGAGGGGTATGTTTACGATTCCCAGACCGGCAAACGGCTGACCGAAGCAAGCGTTTACGACAAAAGTCTGTTGGCATCGGCCATTACCGATAAATATGGATATTTTTCGATGGAAGTCCCGGCAAATGCTCCCATAAAATCGCTGCAGATAAGTAAACTTGGTTACGGCGACACACTGTTTGTTTCGGTGGATAGTATGGTTCGCCACCGTAACATCGAGATTAATATGCAGCAGGATGATACCATTAAAAAGCCTTTGATAGATTTTGAAAAAATAAAACCAGGATGGATGGTATCGGAAAAGGTAAAAATAAATGCACGTAATATCACAGAGCCGGTTTTTAAAACCACCCAGTTTTCGCTTATTCCTTATCTGAGTACAAATAAATTACTGAGCGGTGTTGCCATTAACGACATCTCTATTAATGCCACTGTTGGATATGTTCAGGGAATAAGAAAGTTTGAAGCCGGGGGAATTATGAACTTTGTAAGAGGCGATGTACGCTACTTTCAGGCTGCCGGAGTTGCCAATATGGTTGGTGGTAATGTTAAAGGGTTTCAAGCTGCTGGTATTTATAATATTACGAACAATGTAACCGGATTCCAGGCAGCAGGAATCTTTAACGACATAAATAAAATTTCGGGAACTCAGGCGGCAGGTATATTCAATATGAGTCGTGACACAGCTACCGTTCAGCTTGCAGGCATATTCAACAAAGCCACTAAAAATGTGGTACAGGTGGCAGGGCTTTACAACCAGGCAACCTGGAACAACTCGCAGACTGCAGGATTCTTAAATATAAGTGATGAATCGGCCTTTCAGATTGCAGGATTTGCAAATATAACGCAAACCTTGCATGGAGGCCAGATTGCAGGTTTTATGAATACAACAAAATCGGGCAGTGACCTGCAGATAGCCGGGGCTATAAACCACACCAAAGGCGATGCAAAAGTTCAGATTGCAGGGTTACTAAACAAAGCCAAAAATATCAAAGGCTTTCAGCTGGCAGCCTTTAACTTTGCCGATACAGCATCAGGCACCGTTATTGGAATATTCTCCTTCATCCGAAAAGGTTACCATAAAGTAGAAATCTCGGCTGATGAATCATTCCCTTTCAATTTGGCTTACCGCACCGGAACTTATAAGTTCCATACTTTTATGGGAACAGGAGTTTCATCGCCAAACTTCAACAACCTCTGGAATTTACAGTATGGAATTGGCACATCCTTCGGAAATCCATCCCGGACGCTTTTCGATATGGAACTTTCGACGCAGGAAATTTTCTACAGAAACAACTTTACAGGAACGTATCACCTTTATAAACTCTATCTTGGCTTCGATAAAAAGCTTGCCGGTAAAATGAATATCGCCTACGGTCTCACTTACAACTTCCTTCTATCGGATACCTATCAGCCCGATTACGGTGAAATTAATTCACGTATTCCCTTTTATTCGCTTACAAACACCGATTTTGCTAACGGCCATAACTTAAAGAGCTGGATTGGTGGGAAAGTGGCTTTAAGGTTCTTTTAAAGGACACCGAAGGCCTGTGCGCAAGCCATTAACCATAATTTTCAAGATATTTAAGGCCCCAGGTTGCTTCAAGTGAATCGATAATAATCAAAAAAATATTTTTCTTCGAATAGGGGTGCCAGTCAAGTAGCCTGTCATGAGACTATAACTTAAAAAATCAGTCCTTATGAACAAGCTTATTTTTACCATTTTGACTATTACTCTTCTTCAGGGAAATATTAACTTATGGTCGCAGACATCAGAAATTTCTAATCCATCCTCAACAATTTCTCCGCGTATTTTCCAGGTTTCGTTTATTCCATACTTCGGAACCAACGGCTTAAATTCGGAGAACTATATCAATAACATTTCTTTTAATATCCTTGCCGGCTATAACGGTGGCACTTCCGGCTTTGAGCTGGGCGGACTTGTAAACATCGATCGCTATGAGGTAAATGCAACGCAAATTGCTGGAATTGGCAATCACGGTGGGAAAACTACAACCGGTGTCCAAATTGCAGGTATTTACAATATTTCCCGAATTATGAAGGGAACTCAGATTGCCGGCATTTCGAACATAACAACCAGCATCAACGGAGTTCAGATTGCAGGACTCAGCAACCACACCATCAAAGGTAACAGCGTTCAGATTGCCGGTCTTGTAAACCTTACAGAAGAAAATGCCATTTTTCAATTGAGTGGATTAACCAATCATGCACGAAACTGCAAAGGAGCTCAGATTGCCGGTCTGGTAAATACAGCAACGGAATCAACGGGAAGCCAGATTTCGGGAATTGTAAACATTGCCCGCACAGTCCGCGGCTCGCAGATAGGTGTTATAAACATTGCCGACACCTGCAAAGGTATTCCCATTGGTGTAATCAATATCATTAAAAATGGCTACCAAAGGTTTGAACTCTCAGCCGATGAATTTTTCCAGGCAAACTTTGCGTATCGTTCGGGCGTTGAGAAATTTCATACAATACTTTCGGCAGGCATTCAACCCGGTAACCTTGGTGCTCCGCTGTGGATTTACGGCACTGGACTTGGCACTTCTCAGTCCGTTTCGCCAAAAATGTTAATTGATTTTGATGCAAGTTTTAATCACATCCTTAAAAAAGGTGACGCCGGAAATAATTACCTCTATAAAATTTATCTCGGCTTAGACCGGAGCCTGAGTAATCATCTTTCGCTCGCGTTCGGACTGTCGTATAATTTTCTTACAACCGATATCCGCGATGTGGAATATGGCAGATATTACGCCGACATTGCTCCGTATTCCTTTTCAAACCAGACTTACCACCGCACAAATCTGAGAACCTGGGCCGGTGCTAAAATCGGTCTGCGTTTCCGCTAATGTTACTTGAATTTATAAACATAAAATTGATCAACCGTGAAAAAACAAATTTTTATAATATTTATATTATTGATCTCCATTGCTGTAAATCATAACACAAAGGCTCAAACACTTACTCAAACCCTGAGAGGTAAAATTATTGATGAGGATTCAAAATCCCCTGTCATCGGTGCAAATGTAATTCTTCCGGGGACAAACCCTGTGCATGGCGCTGTAACCGATGCCGACGGGAATTTCCGCTTCAGCGGAGTGCCTCTTGGTCGTATCGATATTCAGATTCGTTTTATTGGCTATGAGGAAAAAACTATTCCCAATATTCTTGTTGGTTCCGGCAAAGAGGTGATACTTGATGTTGAACTGAAAGAATCGGTGGTAAAGATGGACGAAGTGGTGGTAATAGGCAAAAAGAGCAAAGGTGAAGTACAGAACGAAATGGCAATTATTAGCTCCCGCTCCTTTTCGGTGGAAGAAACCAAGCGCTTTGCAGGTGCCGTGCAGGATCCGTCGAGAATGGTTTCGGCGTATGCCGGAGTGACCAGCGATCCCAGCGGCAATAACGATATTGTGGTTCGTGGCAACTCGCCCAAAGGAATCTTATGGCGCATGGAAGGCATCGAGATTCCGAATCCTAACCACTTTGCCAACGAAGGTGCCACCGGAGGACCCATAAATGCGCTGAATAGTGAACTCTTGTCGAACTCCGACTTTTATACAGGGGCTTTCTCGCCAGAGTATGGCGATGTGCTGTCGGGCGTATTCGACATGAAAATGAGGGCAGGCAATAACGAAAAGCACGAATACTCCGTAGGTATTGGCGTTCTGGGAACTGATATCACTGCTGAAGGGCCGTTCAGGAAAGGATACGAGGGATCGTTTCTTTTCAACTACCGTTATTCGTCGCTTGCGTTACTGAGCGAGGCTGGTCTTGTCGATTTCGATGGTGTTCCAAAATACCAGGATGCCGCTTTTAAAATTGTTCTTCCTTCGAAAAAGAAAGGTACACTGTCTCTTTTTGGGATGGGAGGCTTAAGCGAAATAAACAACAACGAAACCGAAAGCGAGGAAAGTGAGCGTATAGTTGAAAAAGGAATTTACAACGCAAAGCTGGGAGTAATCGGGATGAATCATACACTTCCTCTTACACAGAATTCCTTTTTAAAAACTACTGTTTCGGCTTCGAATAACGGAAGTGCCTACGAATCGCTTAAAGCTGATGCTTCTGATAATTTTAGTTTCCAGGGGGAAGGAAATTGGGAGAAAAGTACCATCAGATCCTCGGTAATGTATAGCTCCAAACTCAATCCCAAACACCGGATGATAGTCGGACTAAAATATACATTGCATAATTACGATATGATGGAAAATTATCTGAACGAAGACTACAACCGTGTTGAGAAAGTTATTGATATGAATAAGTCGGCCAGCGATGTGCAAGGATATGTAAGCTGGAAATACCGCATGAACGATGATATTACCTGGGTGGGCGGCCTGCATACAATGTATTTTTCGCTGAACAAAGATTATACTGTTGAACCGCGATTAGCACTAAAATGGCAGATTACACCCAAACAATCCATCAATGCAGGTTTTGGACAGCATAGCAAAACCGAAAGCATCATTTCGTATTATGCAAATGTTTATGCTCCCGATGGCAGCTACACCACTCCAAATAAAAACCTCGGGATTTCAAAAGCACGGCACTTTATCCTCGGTCATGAGTATCGCATTTCGAAGAACCTGAACTCGAAACTGGAATTCTATTACCAGGATCTATATAATATTCCGGTTGAAAATATCGATACCAGCAGCTTTACGGTCCTCAACAGCGACGAAGGTTATGTGAGTAAAGCCCTTTCGAACCAGGGAACAGGAAAGAACATTGGCATTGAATACACACTTGAAAGATACTTTGCGCAGAACTTTTACTTTCTTTTAACAGCATCCGTTTACGATTCAAAATATAAGGCCCGTGAAGGAAAACTCCGTAACACCAAATACAACGGCAACTATGCATTCAACTTTTTAACTGGTAAGGAATTCAAGGTTGGAAAATCTAATGCTCTTGGTGTGAACATCAAATTGTTCTTTAATGGCGGAAGACGATATATTCCGGTGGATTTAAACGCATCCAAAGTCAAAGGCGAAACGGTGTACGATTATTCCCGTGCGTGGGTGAATAAGCTCGACGATGTGAAACAGATAAATTTCTCGGTAAGCTACAGGATTAACCGCCCAAAAACTTCGCACGAACTTATTCTTGACGTAATGAACCTTACTAACGAAAAAGCGCGTAACTGGGAATATTATAATAAATATACCGGTAAACTAGATTATTACCGCCAGTTAAATATGATTCCCAATATTATGTACAGGATTCATTTTTAAGGAGACGATAGCTATTAGACCATGGTCGAAAGCCATTACAGCTATGGACTATGGAGGCTCTGTTGAAGATTATTGTTGATACTAAATAAGATCCCCAATTGCGGCGATGTTAAAAGTATAGTTCTTTTTAGGACGTTCTCACGCCGCAAAAAAATCATTCTTTATTAAACCCAGGGCGCCGCTTCGCTTTGCCCTGGGCTGAATTATCGAAGGCCTTCAGCCTAAAAACAATATATCAAATCTACATTCTGGTGCAACAAAGCCTCAATAGTCGATGGTCCATAGTCGATAGTAATGCAGCTAAACTGCCTGAAAGATTATTAGGAGTGTATTTCACTATGGACCATGGACTAAAAGCTCTGGACTAAAACAGTTCTCAACTCGCAGATTCTTCGCTCCTCTCGGCTACCTCGGTAATGGTATTCATCTCACTTTTTGTAAATACCTTATCTACATCAATCAGCAAAATAAACTGATCGTCGCGGCGAACTATGCCACTCAGGAACTCAGTACTGAATGAGGATGTCATAGGGGGCACAGGCAAAATTTCATCATCGCTGATGGTGATTACATCTTTCACTTTATCAACGGTTGCTCCAATTCGATACGGCTCGCCATTCTTAAGCATTTCGAGCACCACAACAGCAAACTTATCGTTTTCATCGTGCGATTTAAGACTGAATTTTAACCGCGTGTTAAACACAGGAACAACATCGCCGCGAAAATTGATAATTCCTAAAATATAATCGGGCGCTTTTGGAACTGGTGAAATGGTTTGTTTCTGCAGTACCTCCAGAACTTTAAGCACATTTATAGCAAAAAGCTCATTTCCAATATTAAATGATAAATAAACCTGACTCATAATTAACGATTAATATTTGTTATAAGAAGAATCTACATCCGGATCTTCCACATCAATATTTATCCCCTTTTTAACCGGCTGCTCTTTAAACTCCTGCACCTTTTCCGGGCTTTTCTTTAACTCAACCCTTCCGTTCGATTTAACTGTTACCTCCTGAACTCTTTTACGCTGAGCAAGCAAAGCATTGAGCTTGTTAATTTCATTCTCCAGCTCCATATCTGACTGAATATCGATATCTTTTTGAGTTGTCTTGAAATAAGAAATTGTATCGAGCAACACCTTTGCCTGCGACGACAATTCTTCCGAACTCGATGCCAGTTCTTCTGAGAGCGCAGAGTTACTTTGTACAACGGCCGAAAGTTGCTGAATAGCCTGGCTGATCTGGCCAATTCCCGAATTCTGTTCCAGGCTGGTGGCCGATATTTCCTGCACCAACTGGGCTGTATTCTGAATCTGAGGAATAACTTCAGCAAGCATTTTACCCGAATGTTCAGCAGTAGCCACACTGGATATGGAAATATCGTCGATTTCCTTAGCCGCTTTCTGACTATGTTCGGCCAACTTGCGAACCTCGGATGCAACCACAGCAAAGCCCTTTCCGTACTCACCTGCTCTGGCTGATTCAATGGCCGCATTTACAGCAAGTAAATCTGTTTTTTCAGCAATTTCCTTAATAATAGAGATCTTCTGAATAATAGTACGCATCGCTTCAATGGTGCGGATAACTGAATCGTTGGCAATCTTAATACTTTCGGCTGCCTGAGTTGCAATTTTTTCAGTTTGAAGCGCATTTTCGGAAGTCTGGTTTACACTCGATAGCATCTCTTCAATTGAAGACGATATTTCTTCGCTCGATGCTGCCTGTTCGTTGGCTCCGGATGATATTTGCTGAGCCGAAAGACTTAACTCGCGACTACCTGCCACGAAGTTTTCAGAACTCATCATTACCCCGGTTATTACCTCCTTGATTTTGTCAACCATTGCGCGCATCGACTGTGATAACATACCAATCTCGTCGTTATTATCGTTCGTTATCTCCACAACAAGATTTCCTTCCGAGACCTTTTTTGTAACATCAACAGCCTCGTTCAGCGGATTTTTAATACTTTGAACAAGAAGTATACTGCTGGCAATAATAATTCCTAGAATAACAATGAAAATGATAAGCGAATTAATTACAATATACTTTAAAGCATCCTTACTTGAAAGATATTCAGTTTCAGCCTCAGCCAGACTAACGTCTGTGTAATTATTCAACATCTCCCGCATTTTCTCGAAACATTCCAGATATTCTCCATAATAAAGTTTGTCGGCTAGAGCAAACTTCCTGGTTTTGAGCAAGGTGTCAATTGATTTTGTATAGTCGCCCAATTTCCTGTATTCGGCACGAAAAGTTGAATCATAATGCATATGTGTATCTGTGCCCGCCCCCTTGTATATTTCAAAAAACTTGGTGTAACGCTCGTCTATTTGCTTGAAGTTGGTGGTTATATCCGCCAGGCTGGTTTCAAACTTTTTAGGATCGTTATACATCATCGGGCTCAATGCATGGGTTATCGCCACATTCGACTGGTAAGCGTCCCTGTCGGCTTCAACCAGAAAGTTGATGCTCTTTAGCCGCACATTATATACATTGTCGATCATTTTATTCACCCCAATGAGATTGACGATATTATAGCCAAGGCTCAATACATAAAGGAGTACAATTAAAGAGAAAATTAAAACCAAACGTCTGCTGATCTTAATGTTTTTTAATTTTTTAATCATATCTATAAATTTTAAATATTTAAGCAATTGAATTATTAATATTTTGAGTCGACTGCGATTTAAGCACCTGGTGGAGGTAATGCGGATTCAACATATATGCCCATTCTCCGTTGCCATGCTGACTAACAGCCGAAATACCCGTCTCATTTTCGAACGACTGCCCCAAAGGCTTTAATACTGCCTGCTGTTCACCCAGAATTTCATCGGACAAAAGACCAATGTATTGGTTACCTTCCTTCAGAATAAGGGTACGAACGGTTTTCGGATAGTTTCCGCCAAGTTCAAAGAAAGCCCTTAAATCAAGGAAAGGAATCATTCGGCCGTTAAAATCGATGGTTCCGGTGTTTTGATTGGCAATAAGAATTGACTTATCGATATGTACACAAATTTCGATATCCGTTAGCGGTAAAATGAAATAGGTTTTTTGAACCCTGAAAAGCAAGGTATCAATAATGGCAATTGATTGCTGAATTTTCAGGAGGAAGGAAGTACCCTTATCTTTTTCAGTATCAATCAGAATTTCGCCTCTGAGCTCGTTAATTTTTCGTTTTACCACGTCCATTCCAACCCCACGTCCTGAAACACTGGTAATATTCTCGGAGGTAGAAATGCCGGGATGGAAAATTAAATCGCATATTTCCGTTTTTGAAAGCTTTTCACCGGGCTTTACGATCCCCTTCGCAACCGCCTTATTCTGAATTTTTTCCAAAGCCAGCCCGGCTCCATCGTCTTCAATATTAATATTTATATAGTTGCCTACCTGACGTGCGCTTAAACTGATTTTCCCGGTTTCGGATTTTCCTTTTTTTATGCGCTCAGCAGGAAGCTCTATACCATGATCGACACAATTTCGAATAATATGGATGATCGGCTCTGAAATAAGATCGATTGTGTTTTTATCGAGCTCGGTATCGGTACCGTGGGTAACCAGCTCTATCTGCTTGCCCAGCTGTTTGCCCAAATCGCGTACCAGCCGCTGGAACTTAATAACCATATCGCCCAAAGGAACAAGCCTTATTTCCAAAGCATTGGACCGAAAGAGTTTTGTCAGGCCTTCCATTTGCTCTACTTCAGGGCGGATGCTCTCGAAATATTCATCTTTCGTTTTCTGGAGCAATTTGGAATTGAGTGTAATCAATTCACTTACCAGGTACATAAGATAATCGAGTTTGGTAGCATCTACGGAAACCCGCTTAAGGTTATGTTTAGCTGCTTCAGCTACCAGTAAGGATGTGCGCTGCTTCACTGAGGATTGAGATCCCTTTTCAACCTCCGGAAGCTTTTCCTTTTTCTCGACCTTCTCAATCTTTTCTATTACCTCTTCAATTTTCGGTAAAGGTTTAGAAACAGCAGCTAAAGGAATCTGCGCCTCGCCAAAACGCTCAATTTCCTCAGTGCTTTGAATATCGCCTTCTTTAATGAGAACAAACTTGCAATAGTCCTCAATAAACATAAAAACATCCTTAACCTCATTGATGTCTTCGGATGTTACAAGCACTATTCCCCAAACTTCAGTTTCAGCGTTGCTCAGTGATGCAATACGATGAATTTTATAGGTACCCAGCATGGAGAGATCTGCAAAAATATTTACCAGGCTAATGCCTCGTTTATAAATCTGTTCATCAGCGCGAAGCAAGATGTACCATGATTGTGTAGCCTTTTTCTCCCTGGAATTTTTGTTCTCCCGAATATTTGCAGCTGGTTCACTCCCCTGATCGGCAGAAAGATTGCTTATTTTATCCAGGAGAGCCTGATTTCTTGAGATGTTCGAAGCATCTTTAAGGAGTTCATCGTCCATTAATCGTTTTATATGATCGATAGAATCGAAAGTTATATCAATCATATTTTTTTCAATGGAAGCACCCGAATCGCGAATGGCTTGGTAAATGTTCTCGAGATGATGCGTAAAATCGCTGATATGAATACATCCATACATGGCACTGGTGCCTTTTATGGTATGCATTGCCCTGAAAACAGAATCGATAAGCTGAGGATCTGCCGGATCCTTTTCAAGCTTAAGCATGTCCGCTTCAATGGTCTCCAGCAATCCAAAAATCTCTTCGACAAACTGTTTCTTGAATTTTTGAAATAAATCTTCCATAGAAACTGATTTAGGTTTTGTGGCCTTCTGAAAGGAAGGCGGGTAAGATTTTGATAATCATTTAACCTGTATTTTAAGAGTTGTATATTAAATGCCAGCGATTCTGTTTTTTATAGCATACATGATCAATCCTGCAGTATTAACCGATCCGGTTTTTTTTAGCAGATCCTTTCTTAACTCATCGAAAGCATCGGGTGTGACTCCCATATCGCGGATAATATCGGCATCGGATAAACTTGAGGTGAGTGCCTTTAACAACTCTGTTTCTGTTTTGGAAAGAGCTGATTGTTCGTATTGGGAAGTATCGGTATTGATATTTGCTTTTACGATTTCGAGCAGCTCTTCCGAAAAGTAAGCGGAACCATCTGCAACCTGCCTGATGGAATATTCCAGCTCATCGATCCCCGCCGATTTCATTATAAAACCTTTAACTCCCGACTGGATCATCTTGTAATAATATTCTTCGTCGCCAAACATCGAAAGCGTAAGAATTTTAAGATGAGGCTTTATCTGAAGAGCCTGCCTGGTAGCTTCAATACCATCGAGTACCGGCATCGAGATGTCCATCAGCACAACATCGGGCTCTATCTCCCCGATAACATCCAGAAACTCCTTCCCGTTTGAGGCCTCTCCCACGATTTCAGTTTTATCACTTTTCCCCAGCAAAACCTTAACGCCCTGCCGGAACATGTCGTGATCATCAACAATAAATACCTTAAGTTTTTTATCCATAACCTACATAATTGGAATTTCGGAGTCGAGCCTGAATCCTGCCCCCGGAGCGGATTGAATTGAAACTTTACCTCCCATGGTTTTAATACGGCTGTTTATATTATGAATGCCCAGTCCTTTTGAGCCATTAATGCCTTCGGACATTAAAAAACCGCGGCCATTATCTTCATAGGTAAGAAAAATAAGCTGATCGTCCTGCCTTAAAGCCAGCTCTACTTCGCTTGCCTGAGCATGTTTGATTGTATTGGTAATACATTCGGTAATAATTCTGTATAAAGAAATTTCGATGGTATGCGCAAAACGATCCTTCAGGTCGATAAATAAACAGAATTGAATCTCGGTGACTTTTTTGATGTTTTCGACAAACTTATTCAGCGCGGAAGGCAATCCAAATTTTTCAAGTACATGAGGACTCAGGTTGTTAGCCGTTCTTTTTAAAGTTATAATAGCCTCATTGATCGATTTGAGCGACAAGTCAAGTATATCCGGATGATCGTTGATAAATTCCTGTTTATTTAACCACTCAAGATACATTTTCAAAGTACTCATGATGGGGCCTATTCCATCGTGAATATCTTTGGCAATGCGGCTTCTTTCATTTTCCTCAGCTTGTATAACCGCATTCATCAATTCAATTTCGCTCAAACGCCTTTCGGTTATATCGCGGATTATGATTAACACAGCATTGCTACCTTTGTAATAAATGGAGCTGGCACTCAATTCATAAAATCGTTTACCAAGAATGGAATGGTGATATTCAAACTCACTCCGGGATGAACCAAGCTCAAATAGTTCCTTTAGCTTGGCCCTGATATTCTTATGAAATTCCTGTGGAACCAGGTCGCTTAACTTTTTACCCCGAATGGTATCCGCAAGTTTATTCAGGTTTTGTTCTACCACTTTATTAGCTTCGAGAATACATTCCTCCTGATCGAGAATAACAATGCCGTCGCGACTGGATTGAAAAATATTATAGAAATTCTGCCGGCTTTCTTCTATCTGTAAATGTAACTGGTACTTTTCGTTAAGTAAATCGTATTGTTGAATTGCCTGATCGAGAATTTCCTTTACCTGCTGACGGTCGAATGGTTTGGATATGTAACGGAAAATGCGCCCCTGGTTAAGAGCTTCGAGCAACAAACTGTCGTTAACATACGCTGTAAGAATGATAAATATGGGCGACACTTCTTTTTGTGGCAACCTGCTAAAAAACTGAAGTCCTGTTTCGCGAGGCATGTTAATATCCGAAACTATTACTTTGAAACTGACTTCCTTAATTATTTTTTCGGCTTCATAGGTTGACTTGGCTAACGAAACTAAATAGTATTCCGAAAACATCTCTTCAAAGAGTTTCAGATTCACTAATTCATCATCAATATAAAGTACCGAATTTTCCATTATAACCCCTAGCTTTTCAACTCCCTATACTCAACAAAGTTCCTTATGATCATAAGGTTAAATACCTGTTATATTAAATTTAAGCATTTTTTCTGAATTTTTTGTATAATGTGAACACTAACTTGATTAAGATTGGTGTAACTAAGGTTGC
Organism: Bacteroidota bacterium; assembly: GCA_021779665.1. Lineage (GTDB taxonomy): Bacteria > Bacteroidota > Bacteroidia > Bacteroidales > JAAUTT01 > JAAUTT01. The sequence goes on from JAJYAG010000012.1 coordinate 21,478, forward strand.
TGAGGCTCTTCAGAAATAAAAAGAAAAAATTATCTTTTTTTAAAGTGTATTTATAACCTTTTAAATAAAGTTGCGTAAACGCAAGTGTTTAAAATTTGAAATTTCTCATACAAAATATTAGTAGTAGTTAGTTAGTAGTTTAATAACAAAGGCGGACCTGTGAAGCTCCGCCTTTGTTGCTTTTTATAAATGCCCTTATTCCGGCGTTCCGTTAACGTCTTTTTTCAAATTTTAAGCTTTGTTAACTTAATAATGAGGTACTTTTAACTTCAACTTCTTATTAGCCGCCAATGCCTTGAATTAAACCAAATCAAATTTTAAACTACAAGCTGGTAGGGTAAAACAGAAATTGCCTGTAATGTTGATGCCGTTGACAGGAAAAAAAAATTTAATAGAGAAATAAAAGTATTTCGTCGTAATAAAATGCCTGATCCTCTATCGCTTTATTTAAAGCAGAATCTTTCGTATACCTTTATTATCAAAACTACGCTGATGAAGGTTTACAGGAAATTATTCCCCATAATTTTGCATGTACTGCTATGGGGTGTGCTGATTGGGGTTCCAAAGTTTTTTATGCCTGCCGGTTTTAAAATCTCGATAAAGAACGAACTGCTATTATGGGTTCCGATAGTTCTTTTCTTTTACATCAATTATTTTTTGCTTATACCTTTTCTTCTTACCAGGAAGAAAATCAGTCTTTACGCTGTTTCAATAGTTGCAATTCTTGGAATAAACTTAACAATAGGAGCATTGTCTCCTGCTCCGTTACCTCCGGGTTTACAAATGAAAACAGTCCAGTCTGTGCCCACGGAAATTCATAAATACAAAGCTGGTATGGACTTCCCTTTCAGGGGACTTCGCAACCTGACTTCCTGCTTCTTGTTTCTGGCAATAGGAACCAGCATCAGAGTGACCGAACAATGGTATTCGGATGACAAAAAACGAAAAGAAACTGAGAACCAGAAACTCATTGCGGAGCTTTCATTTCTGAAATCTCAAATAAATCCGCATTTCTTTTTTAATACACTCAACAGTATTTATTCCCTTGCGATCCGTAAATCGGATAAAACTCCTGAAGCTCTTATTAAACTTTCGGAATTGATGCGCTTTTTAATCTACGACTCCGAAAAGGAATTCGTTCCTTTAAAAAGAGAACTCGATTACATCAAAAACTACGTGGAGCTTCAGAAATTAAGGCTGATGACGAATGTTTCCGTTGAATACCAGATTGAAGGAAATTACCAGGACCAGGAAGTTGAACCTTTGCTTTTACTCCCATTTATCGAAAATGCCTTTAAGCATGGAATCGACAGCGTTAAAAAGTGCCATATCAGCATTTTGGTCAGAATATGCGACTCGACTCTGACGCTTGTTGTTGAAAACCCGGTTGTGAAAAATGTCAAAACCTTACAGGTGAATTCAGGCGGACTTGGTCTGGTAAATTCAAGAAAGCGCCTCGATTTGCTTTACGGGCCAAACCACCAGCTAAATATTACTCAGAATAACGGCTTCTACAGAATTGAACTTCAATTAAACTTTAAACAATGAACTGTATCATAGTGGACGATGAGCCTCTTGCTCAGCAAGTAATGGAGGATTATATCAATACTATTCCTTTTCTGAATTTGAAAAGCAAATGTTCTGGGGCATTCCAGGCTTACGATGTTTTGCGTTCGGAGCAAATAGATCTTATTTTTCTGGATATTCATATGCCTAATGTTTCGGGCATCGATTTTATCAACTCAATTCAAAACCGGCCAAACTTTATTTTTACCACAGCTTATAGTGAACATGCGTTGGATGGTTTCGATTTAAATGCGGTTGATTACCTGCTGAAGCCAGTTCCGTTTGAAAGGTTTTTGAAAGCTGTGAATAAAGCCTACGATCTCTATTTATCCAAAAACAATAAGAGTGAGGTTAAAACAGAATCGCACGATAACAGTGTTGCCGAAGGCTTTATTCTTGTGAAATCCGATTATCAGACGCAGAAAATTGATTTAAGGGATATAACCCACATTGAAGGTTTAAAGGATTATGTTAAAATTTTCCTTACATCCGGAAAGTCGGTAATAACCCTCAATTCTCTCAAAAACATGACGGACAAATTGCCCTCCAATATTTTTGTAAGGGTTCACAAGTCGTATATTGTTTCGCTTCTCCGGATAAAATCCATTGTGCGAAACCGGATTGTAATCGGAGATAAATGGATACCCATTGGTGATAACTATAAAGATTTGTTTACGGAAACGATAAAACGATATAACTTCAATCCAAAGAATTAACTTTTTTCAATAACGCTTTATCGATATTTACACCAACAAGCTGCAGATCCTTCAATGTAAGTATTGGCTGCTGGTTTCTGATTAATTTATGTACGATAATTCTGCCTGCTTTTTCAGCCATTAGTCTGGTTTCAAATCCTGCATGGGTTTCTATTACCGGCATAAATGGCTGGTAAATTTTAGTTGTATTATTGATATCAATTTTGTAGCCCCACCCTACAGCGGTTTGAAAAGTGCTCAGTTGAATCACGCTTTTGGTTCCTTTACGGGCAGCTCTGTAATGCAGCACCAAAAGTATTACTGCTGCTGATGTTAACAACAGCAGTAATATTGTCCGGAACTTAATTTTTATCATCATATTCTTCCGAAGGTTTAAACTCCCAGGTATCATCCAGTTGATAGCCGCTACTGCGACCTGTTGTGATAAAGAATTTGTTTCTGGCGTAAAAGCCTACCGATCCTTCGCGCAAAGTACCTTCAAATCCTGTTCGTTCAGTCCATAAGTCTGTTACCGGATTGTACTCCCAAACATTGGAGCTAAGAGAACTTGAAGTTCCAAGGGCGATATACCCCTTGTCGCCGGAAGCAAAGGTGACCCCATTATACCTTGAAATTGTGGAATATTCATCGTCATAACTTTCGTCGCTGTAATTAGATATTTTACGGAGTTCGGTCCAGTTGCCGGTTTGATTATCATACCTCCAGAAATCATTTACGAGAGACCCGTTGTTTATTCCGGCAAGCAGATATGCCTTGTCGTTAATAACAAATGCAGATGCCTCGCGGCGTTTTGTACCACCCAGACTTACTTTCTGCGACCAGGTGTCGTTGGATGGGTCGTATTCCCACAAATCCTTCAGATAATTTCCATCGTAACCAGTACTTATAAAGCCCTTATTTGTAAGTGAGAAGCCTACGGCTCCATAACGGGCCGACCCTCCAAATGCAGTCTTTTCGGTCCAGGTATTTGTGGCAGGGTTGTACTCCCAAAAATCCTTCATATAATTATCACCATCATACCCGGTTCCTATATAACCTTTGTTTCCGATGGCAAAACCAACAGCTGAGTAGCGGGCAGCTCCGGGAAAATCGGCAACCTGAGTCCAATATTTGTTTTCCACATCAAATTTCCAGAAATCGGCAAGCGACTTCTTCCCATTATACCCGGTTCCAACGAAAGCATAATCGTCAACAACAAAACTCACAGCCTCATTGCGGGCAATTCCTTCAAAGTCGGACGATTTTGTCCAGTTCCCGATTAAATCAGTTTCATCTTCACTATCGGTACACGAAAACATGATAATACCCGACAAAAGCAAACCGATAAAACGGATTGAAATATTTCTTTTCAAAAATTTATACTCGCTCATTTGAATTGATTTTAAATTGAAAATGACCAAACCTATCAAAAAGGCAATTTCACCACAAATAATATAGACTTGCAAGTTGTTAATACCGATAAACACGGAGAATATCCCGATTAAAATGGTTTTGGGTTCCCAATTGCTTTACGTACCAAAATTTCTCGTACATGTCGATACAATTCACTCCATTGTATAATAGAATTTTAAATAGGTAGCCAACGGTTTATTTTTCGGGGAATTAAATCATACAATACATGTTTACAAAGTTTAACAGAGATATAAGAACCGAAAATCAGAGCCCTTGCTATAGCCCTTTTGCTATTTTAATCGTTAGCATGCTTTTCTTTCTTTTTGCGTGTACTGAAGAACAAATATTTACCGTGGGCGATAACCTTACTGAAATAAAAGGAGATGTAATAATGGTGGACACGGCTACTATCAACTCCTTTACAGTTAGGGCCGATTCGCTTCAAACTTCAGGGTACGATTATGCATTGGTAGGAAGTTACGATGATGGAGTTCTTGGGAAAATAACAGCCAGCTCGTATTTTAAATTATCACTGCCATCGGTTACGGGTCTTAGTGACAATGCAAAGTTAGATTCGGTATGCCTCATTCTAAAACCTACCGGCTATTGTTATGGAGACTCTACCAGGCCTTTCACGGTAGAGGTCCATCAACTTACTGACGATCTTGAAAATGATGAATTTTCGGCATGGTACAATACATCCGAAATAAAATACAATTCGGAAATTTTAGGCTCCAAAACTTCCGTAATAAAGCCCAACTCAGGAAAACTGTTGATGGTTAAACTGTCGGAGACATTCGGCAGGAATCTTTTTGATATTATCTACAAGGATGGTGAGGAACTTGAAAGTCAGGATAACTTCAGTAAATACCTGAAAGGGTTTGCATTAGTTCCCGGGGGCACATCTACAGGTTCTGTTATGCAATTCAGCACTGCCGATAGTATTGAGATTATGCGCATGTATTATCATATTGGTCAGGAAGATTTTACAATAGATTTCAATGTGTATCAAACCACTGTACAATTCAACAAAATTACAGCCGATTACACTAACAGCATTCTAAAAGAATTGACGAAACATGAAGATCAGTTACCATCATCGGTAACCGGAAATGTAACCTATTGCCAGGCAGGCACGGGCGTGATGACCCGCCTGGAGTTTCCTTCATTAAAATCAATTTTTGAGGCTTATCCGGCTTATAAAATTTTAAGAGCCGATCTGGTAATCAAACCTGTGACAGGAAGTTACAGTCTTATCCCTTTACCCGGAAATATCAACCTTTATTATACCAATACCCTAAACGACTTTGGCTCTTCACTGTCCGACGCTGATGACAATACAATCAATCCCACTTTAACAGTCGATAAAATGTACAATACCTCTGCTTATACATTCGACCTTACAAATTTTATAACTCAAAGCCTGAAAAATATCAAAGATGATGCGCCGTCGTTATTGCTCTCCATTAATTCCAATTACCTGGGTCATTCTCTTGACAGGCTGTGTTTGGGTGATTCAAAACACAGCTCTGATGCCATTCAGCTCAGGATTGTCTTTTGGAAGTATTAGTTAAGTTATGGGTTACGAGATGGGGGTTGAGAGAGAGATTACCCTTTAATGTTTAAAAATTAACTGAACATGAACATAAAAAATATTATTATAACAGCTGTTTTATTGCTATCAGGGCTGGCAGGCAATGCACAGAACAATGTTAACTCTCCTTATACAATGTTTGGCATTGGCTATATGGAACAGGGCGGGTTTGGCAGAAATAAAGCTATGGGAGGAGCAGGAATTTCTCTTGCTTCGGAATACTCACTGAACAATTTAAATCCGGCCTCTTACTCATCTATCGATAGCTTGCATTTCTTTCTCGAAACCGGAATCAACACCATTTATTCAAGATTTAACTACCGGGCGCAAAAGCAAAACAGGGTTAACGCCAATTTTTCGTACCTGGCACTGGGATTCCGGATTACGAAATGGTGGACAAACAGTATCGGGTTGGCTCCTTACAGTAATATCGGCTATAGCATTGATACCCGCAAACAGATTGAGGGAACTTCGTACTTTTCGGATATCCGGATAGATGGATCGGGAGGTCTTAACCAGTTTTACTGGGGAAATTCCTTCAGACTTCACCCTAATTTTTCCATTGGCATTAATGCATCGTACTTATTTGGTTCAATATCCCAGGTTCAGAAAACAACCAATGGTTACATGAGTGGCGAAATGAAAGTTGAAGACGAATCGACTCTCCGGAACTTTTACTTTAACTATGGCGCGCAATACCATTTCCGCTTAAGCGAAAATATAAAAGGCTCCCTGGGAGCGGTTTACAGCAATAAAACCAAATTAAACTCAGATCATAATATTACGATCACAGATTTTGATAACGACACCCTGAGTTCTGAACTGACCCGGAAAAGCAATTTTTATATCCCCAGAACTTTTGGATTTGGAGCATCCCTGAAAATGAAAGATAAACTTTTGCTGACTGGCGATTATACCCGGAATTACTGGTCGGGAATTAATAATAGCGAAACCGGAGTTAAGATGGTAAATAGCAATAATTTTGCATTTGGAATTGAATTTTTACCTTCGGTAAAGTTGGGTGCCAGCTATCTGCAGTCGGTAAAATACCGAATGGGCTTTTATAACGAGAATTCTTACCTGAAAATAAATGGTCAGCAATTAAAGGATTACGGCATTACAGCCGGAGTAGGATTGCCTGTAAAAAAATCGAAAGCCTTTTTCAATATTGCTTTCTCAGCAGGGCTCAAAGGGAATACAAGTTCAAACTCCATCATCAACGAAACTTATTACAAAGTCCATTTGAATTTTACACTGCTCGATTATTGGTTTAACCGAACAAAGTATGAATAATCCGGTTGGTAAAATTCTGGTATTAAGAGATAAGTGAAAACAACTACTTCCGGTTGTGATTCTGAACAAGAAGTTCCTGGATTCGATCAGATCCGGAATATCCAACTATAAAACTGTCGGAAACCTTACATGCTTCTGCGACGTTCTTTGCTTCGTCATAAGTTGAATATTCCCCGATAATATATTTATACCAGTTATCTTCAAATGATTCGGCAACTTTCATATTGCCTTTGTATTTACTGCGTATTTCCGGTCGAGTTGCTGGTCGTCGGCTTGCCATAATCTGCACCCTGTAAACAACCTGATTATGTTCCCGGGTGTTTGAATTGAAAGCATATGTGGCTTTCTTTCCGGCTTCCGGTTCACCAAGTCCAATGGTTGGAATTTCCAGATCGGAGGTTGTATTCAGCACCAGTTTTGCAGGTTCATAGTTTTCACGGGACAAGGATATTTCCAGAGAATCCCGAATTGGAACAATTATTTCCAGAAATCCTTCCGAATCGGTTACCCCGGAATGCTCAGTTAAGGAATTGTCCCGATATACAATCATTGCTGAAGAAACAGGAATTTCGTTCACTTCATCAACAATTCTGACACGAACTGATTTTTTTACCTGAGCAAAGCTATAGATGTCATCACCCGAAACGTCATTATTTCTGTTTGATGAAAAATAACCTTGCCTTCCGGTTTTATCCATAATAAATCCAAAATCGTCGAATGATGAATTCAAAGGAGCCCCTAAGTTTTTTAAGGATGTGCTATCGTCCAGATTAATCCTGAATATATCGTGTTCCCCCAGACCGCCTCTCCCGTTCGATGAAAAAAACAAAACATTGTCCCTGAAAAATGGAAAAATTTCATCTTCAATGGTATTAACCGATGGGCCCAAATTTTTAGGAGTTCCCCATTCTCCTTTTGAAAGAGAAACTGAATAAATATCGTACCCGCCAAATCCACCCGGCATATCTGATGCAAAAAATAATGTTCTGCCATCCGGAGTCATGCAGGGTTGCGTATATGAATATTCTTCCTTCTGAAACGAAAGCAACCCGGAATTATGCCACCCTGAGCTGTCGCAAGAAGCCATAAATAACTTAAAAGGAACTGTTCTGACTGTTTTCCGGTTGGTGTTATCGGGTAAATAATTCTGACTGAAGATTACTTTTCTTTCCTGGTCATAAAACGATACCACTCCCTCATTAAACTGAGTTTTTATGCCTGTTACCAATCTTAAAGGCTTTGAATCGGGTTCATTAGGATCTTTCAGGTAGTAACGGCATATCATCCTGTTTTGCTTATCGCTCATATCCGACAGGAAAATAATACCTTCTTTATAAAACCTTGGACCAATCTCAGTAAGTGGCGAATTAAAAGTTAAAGGTTTAACATCATAAAATACCGAATCGCGATATAGCCCCGACATATTTTCAAGACTTCGGATGGCTTGGATGGCTTTTGTATCAGAAGGCTTTATTTTACGATAATACCTATACCATCTTAAAGCCTCGGGATACTTTAAATTACAGGATAAGGTTTGAGCAAACTGAAAAATATAATCGGATTCAACATTAACAGAATCGGAGTAAATAGCTTTCCTGTACCAACTCTCAGCTTCATTTGTCCGGTTTGATAACCGGTATGAATTAGCTATTTTACAGATTATATTTACATTACCGGTATCCTTCCGAAGGACATCTTTGTATAAATCAATGGCTTCGCCGTAATTGAGAATCTGAAAGTTCTCATCGGCCTTCCTGATCTTCTCATTATTGTTTTTAGAAAAAGATGATGGAACCTGGGATATTGCTTCTGTTAAGAAAACAATAACCAGCACACAAATAAAAATAAAACGTGATGCGAAATTCATCAATCTCTATTCTTGTATTGAGAGAGGTTACGCAATATATCCAAAGAAGTTGAGATAACTAATTGTGATATTGATAAAAACTATTTAGAAGCGTTTTAAATTGTCTTATTCTTTGATAAATATTTAAAAGGACTGATTACTTTTTTACATAACTAAGATTAATGTTCAAATATCTGAGTGATTTTTAACCCGAAAGATGAGAGAATAGGATGATGCCAAACTATTTAAAAGCCAACTAAAAGAAACTCACCAATCATTTATAACTTTTATTTTTAACCTTAAATTTTACATTATGGCAACACTTTTTCACCGGATTAAGGCTAACCTTTATGACAATTACCTTACTGAAAACCCAAATGATTTTGCTGCCCGTGTCATTTCCGAAAGGACACTAAATATTTCGGAAATCTGTCAAGCGGCTGTAAGCCGCGGTAGTGCTGATGGTACTCCTCAGGAAATGGAACACAAAGTAAAGCTGTTTCTTAAAGAAATGGCTTACCAGCTATGCGACGGTTACTCGGTTAACACAGGGTACTTCACAGCCGGCGCACAAATAAGAGGCGTTTTCGATTCAGCAACAGAACAATTTAATCCTGAAAAACATTCCATTAATTTCCTTTTTAATCAAGGCGACCTTTTGAGAAAAGAAATTCCCGGCATCCAGGTTGAAATTCTTGGTGTGGCGGATAGCTCTCTTTTTATTGCTCAGGTAACAGATGTCAAAACCGGAGCAATTAACGATATTATCACACCTAACCGGAATCTGAAAATTAATGGCAGTAAGTTAAAAATACAAGGCAACTCAACTACCGGAATATACTTTATTAATCAGGCTTCGCAGGAAAGGATAATCATCGACCCTACTGATATTGTTACAAATAATCCTTCGGAAATTATCATAATTGTACCACCTCTTACGGCAGGTACATATAAATTGCAAATAACAACCCAGTTTAGTGGAAATGTGCCTTTAAAAGAACCCAGAACCACAACATTTGACAAAATTCTTACCGTTCAATAATTGTGTTAGTGAGGCGATAATACTCTCGTGACCATTACACAACATCTGTTGTGCCGGTCGCGAGGGTACCTTCGCGACTGACACGAAAATGCCCTTGCAGGTAACACGATAATGAGATAAGCCAGTTCAGAAGGCTTTCCTCATATTGATATTAAAACCTACTTTGAATTTTTACGTAATATTGTACGCAAAACATTCACATAATCATACAAAATGCTTTGTTGAAGCATTAGAAAGACGAATCTGTGAAGCTTCGTCTTTTTTATCACTTGTTTTTAGCGCCTCAACATCAAAAATTCCTTAAAAGATATGTTTTCTTTTACTCCTTGATATATGATTAGTCGTGATTGTAATTAAAAAATCCGGCAAAGTAAAAATGATTTTTATTGTGCAATTAAGCTTCCCTATTCAGGGATAACCTAGATTTACCAGGGAGTCTTTCCTTTCTAATAAAAAATAGAACCTATTCTGAATTCCTACGTAGTAAGAATCACAATATTCAAACAACGCTTCTTTGAAGCAAAAAAAGACGAATCTGTGAAGCTTCGTCTTTTTTGTTATGACCCTAAAATCAAGAGTCGGCGCTTCTTATCGAAAAGAAAACCTAATTTATTACATATTAAATAAAAGAAATAAAATGAGATTTAATTAATACCAATCATTTATACACAATTAATTTATGGGAACAATTTCTATCGCTTAGCCGTTTAATATATTTAACTCAACCCAAAACTTATGTGATTTGGAAGAGGAAGAGGTATTGATAGTAGAAGATGACCCTGATATTCAGCTATTGCTTGAGTCGGTTTTTGATTTTTACAAAATTCATCATTTTTCGGTTGGTACAATAGCCTTAGCCAAGCAAAGACTGGAAAACTCAATACCCGAACTTATCGTTCTTGATAATTGCCTGCCAGATGGTAAGGGTTTGGATTTTATTGATTTTTTATATGAGAATTTCCCTTGTATCAGGATTGTATTATACACCGGGGATTATGTGGATATTAATCAAAGAAACTTAGAGGGAAAAATCCTCCTGTATGCCCCAAAACCTTCACTTAACCCGATTTTTGAGACGATTGAAAACAGAAAGAATTGGCCTAGTTGTGCGGAACTATACAAATGTTTTCCTCAGTCCTGCCCTAAATTCGAATAAAAAGCCAACCTCACTTAAATAGTTTTTTTAACAGAACATTCTTATCAACCGGCTTCGAAATGTAATCGTTACAACCGGCTTCAACAGCCAAAAGTTCATCACTATGCATCGCATAGGCAGTCTGTGCGATAATATGAACCTTGCGGTCCTCCTTTCTGATAGTTTTTACAACTTCGAGACCATTCATATCCGGCAGCCCTATATCCATCAGGATAACTTCAGGTCTGAAACTTCTGAATAAAAGAAGTGCTTCCTGGCCCGTTTGAGCCACTTTAAAATTCTCTCCCTGTATACCTATTATTTCTTTATACATTTGAATACATACCTGGTCGTCTTCCACTAAAAGTATTTTCCTGGCTTTCTTGTCCCCAATTTTATAACTTCCAGGGTTATCCTGTTTAGGCAGTAGCCCTGTTTCGAAAGGTAAATAAAAAATAAAATGAGTTCCTTTTCCCTTTTCCGATTCGAAGTAAATATCACCGCCCATTGTGGTAACCAGCTTTTTTACAATAGAGAGCCCTAATCCTGTACCTCCGTAAATATTAGAAATATTTTCTTCAGCCTGAACAAAACGTTTAAACACTAAATTGTGTTTCTCAGGCGCAATGCCTATACCCGTATCGGATACAGTAAAAAATATTTTCCCATCCTTAATTTCGAGAAAACCAAAAGTAATACTACCCTCTGCTGTAAATTTAACCGCATTATCAAGCAGATTTATAAAAATCTGATTTAACCTGTTGCCATCGTGGTTCAGATATAAATTATCCGCTGAATTTTTAAGTTCCAGCAGGATAGAGTTTTTACCTTTGTCATCCAGCTTTTTTCTGAATAATTCAAACAATCCTGATAAATTATCATGTAAGCTAAACGGGACCTTGTACAAAGTAAGCTGATCTGTTTCTAATTTTGACAGATCGAGAATATCGTTAATAATCTGCATCAGACTTTCTGCACTTTTATTGATGAGCCGGCCAAATTTCTCTTTTTCTTTATCAGAATACTCTTTTTCACTTATAAGTAAACCTGTAAATCCAAGTATTCCGTTCAACGGAGTTCGAATTTCATGACTCATATTTGCCAGGAATGCCGATTTTAAGCGATCGTTTTCTTCTGCCTTTTCTTTTGCCTTAACCATTTCCCTGAAAAGCTCTTTTTTCTCAGTTATATCGTGCACAATAGAATAGAGATAATCCTTTCCGTTAAGTTCCACATTGTTGCTAAATATTTCAACATCTCTAATTGTACCGTCGGCAAGCCGGTGCTTAAACTCAAAATACCCTTTGCCCTGGCGCCTGGTATCATCCATGAATTTTTTTATTTCTTCACCCGGCATAATATTTATATCACTTACGAACAACCCTTTCAGTTGCTCAATTGAGTAACCGTAAAAATCGGCCGCTGCCTGATTTGCATTTATGATAGCCCCGTCCTGGCCTGAAATCAATAAATGCACTACCGAATGGTTTTCAAAAAGTTTTCTGAATTGTTCTTCGCTTTCTCTCAGCAATTTTTCTGCTTCAACCTGCTCGGTCATGTCCATAACTGTGGATACCATTATATTCTGCTCGTAAAGAGGTATATTAACGGCATTTATAATAGCCTTTGAACCATCCTTTCGGGTTGCAGTTATATTCTCCCAATGCAATTTTTTAGGGTCGCCGGAATTCATATCATTTATTACCCTGGTCATTAACTCCTGTCGGTATACCGGGTCAGGATAAACGTGTTCGAAAAATGACGCAACATCTTTAATCTCATCGGAACTCCAACCGTAAATCTCTTCGAATTTACGATTCATATAGAAGGCCTTCCCTTCATCTATTTTATTAATTGCAACACCAATCGGAATAGAATCCAGCACTTTTTCAATAAATACGCTTTTCTCTCTTAATTCCAGTTCAATTAACTTTCGCTCGGTAATATCCATCATTATCCCCCGCAGCTTCACAGGGTTATCTCCCACAATTTCAACTGAAATAACATCTCTGAACCAGCGGTAGTTACCTTCCCGGTTAATAATCCTGAACTCGGCGGTTTGAGTTTTCTTTTGTGAGATGGCATCAAGAAAGTGTTGATTTACAAAATCCCTGTCATCGGGATGAATTTTTTTTATTCTGAATTCTAAATTACGCCATTCCGCGGGAGACCAGCCTGTTTTGTTAGTCAACTGCGGAGCTATATATGTAGGTTCCTGGTTAATCACATCATATTCCCATGCAACATTTTCAGTAGTTTCTACCATCTCCCGGTATCTGGATTCACTCCTTTCAAGTAGTTCCTGCTTAACTCTCTTTTCGGTTTCATCCCGAAAAACCACAACAACTCCTATTATGTTCCCAACCTCATCAACTATGGGGGAAGCACTGTCGGAAATGGGAATTTGAAGGCCATCTCTCCTTAATAACATCGTGTGTTCTGCTAATCCTATTGTTGAACCAGAGCCTAACGCCTTTGAAATTAAGGACTCTGCAACCTTGTTTGATTCTTCATTAAAGATTTCGAAACAATCCTTAAAATAGCGATTCCTGACCTCCGCTTCCCTCCATCCGGTGAGTCGTTCAGCTTCAGGGTTCATTTGCTTTACCTTTCCCTGGTTATCAGTTGTAATTACTGCATCCCCAATACTGTAAAAGGTGGCCCTGAAAAGAGTTTCAGCATCTTTAATAGCCTGCAATGCTGCAAGCCTTTTCTCCGTGTTATCAAATAAGATAGCTATTAAAACAAAGGTAAGGGGGAACACCAATATCACCGGAACCCAGATAGCCTTTATCACAGATAATCCGTGTGGCCAGGGAAATAACAGCTGGCACAACAGCATCAGTATATGCACTGATACTCCAATAATAAAGAAAACCGGAATATTAATACTCTCCGGGCTTCTGCTGTACAATCTTCTAAAAAACAGACCAGATAAGCAGCAAACAACAATTGTTGAGACTCCTGCCCATACTCCTGGCCCACCAATGATCAATCTATATGTTCCGGCAATGATCATTGAGATCAAAGCCGATATGCCTCCCCCGAAAAATCCTGAAAGCGTTAATATTACAGACCTGCCATCAAAGATAACTCCCGGTTCGAAAACAAAAGGAATCATCATTCCAAGAATGGCTGTTCCTCCAAACCAAAAGCCTGAAATATATCCGAAAATGAGGGGGTGCCTTCTGCGAATTCTTATTAATATCCCATAAAAAGCCGATAATGTAATAAGTAGTGCAGCATTATTAAAAAGGTCCACAAACATAGCGTCAACTTTTAGTTCGGATAACGAAGAAATACCTATAACTCTATATGTATTAACTTTTATGCTTATGGAAATTTACTATTTTCCATAGAAAGAAACAATGGTATATCTGGAAATAATTCGGTGTTAGTGAGTATTGGAAAAAGGAACGTCAATTAAGTTTTCACATGGGTATAAATTATAATCATTTACTATTCCCTGAACGAAACAGCATCTATACAAATTATTGATTTCTGTTTCAATTATTAAACAAACAATTAACTGAGATTTTTTTCTCAGTTAATTGTTTGAATTATTTTATATGTATGGATTTATTTCAGACCTTATAATTCACAATTGTTAGAAACCAATTTAACGGGAAAGGAGAGCAAAGTTTCAAAATCTTTACCGGTATTTATCATATCTTCATCATCTTTATCAAAATGCCACAAGATTTCGACTTTATGAGAAGCATCCGAAAGCATTGTTACACGTTTAAGGAAGCTGTACAACCTTTTTGCCGAAGAAGAATTAAAATATTCCAGTTGAATTGAAACTTTAGTAACATCGTTAGGAGTTTTTTTGTATTCGTCAACCCATTCGATGAGTGGATTATAGAATTTAAAAGAATCTTCGGATATTGATCTGCCTTTTATTATTAGCGAACCTTCTTCTGGGTCAAACCTGACAGACGGAGTCTTCAGGGTTTGTCCGATAACAAGAGAATTAAGCATTTTATTTATATAATGGTGTTAATACTATAAAAATCGCTTTAATTATTAGGTTTTCTGTATAAGTCGCCGGTATTTGGACGGTGAGTTACAATAATTGCACCCGAAATATTGCTTTTTACCAGACCACATCCTCCTGTTACTTCACAATAATAGTACAAAGTTCCGTCGGAAGCTGAAGAGGGCGTATAAGAAGCGGATGTAGCTCCGGCAATGGGTGTACCTCCGGAATTGCTTGAAATTGCATTACTATACCATTGGTAAGTTAAGGTACCCTGTCCGGTAGCTGTAACACTCATAGCTGCAAAGGCATCGCCGTTACATTTTGTTTGTGTGAGGGTAGATTGGGAGGAGATGGAGGTAGCTGCATTCATTGCAATAACCATTGATCTTGCACTACTGGTTCCACAACCATTGGTTGCTTTAACGCTAAGAGTACCCGTTGTAGCATTATTTGCAAAATCTATACTCACCGTATTGGTAGTTCCGGTAATAAATGCCCCGGTTCCTGAGTAAGTCCATTCATATGTTACCGAAGGATCATTAGGAACAGTATATACAACATCATTTTGTCCCTGACAAACCGGACTGCTGCTTACAGTGAAATTGGCAGGCTGCTGTGCAAGTAAAGGAAATGTTATTATAACATCGTCAAATGATGAACACCCTCCGTTGGAAATTGTCCAACGCAATGTGTAAGTTGATCCGTTTGTACCACTAAAGTTACTATTATTAACAGTAGGATTGGATACAGTCCCTCCTGTTCCTGATACTACAGTCCACAATCCTGAATATGCTCCCGAATTATTCCCAGCAAGAACCGCACTTGTTCCACCACATAAGGATTGATCAGGCCCCGCATTAGAAGTTGTTGGTACAGTGTAGCTTGTAACAGTAGTCACATCACATACCCCCGTATGCGAAACCCCTGCCGGATAATGATATGTAAAACCCGTAAGCTGATACACTCCACCTGTCGTTCCTGTTGGCAGATTGAAAGGAAATGATGCTGGAGATAATGGAGACTGAGCAACCCCATTGATTGTATAATTTACAGTGTAAGGTCCATAAATGGTATAGGCGGTGGAAAGAGTTACGGGTATACCCGCTGTTCCGCAAATTGCACCGGAAGGTGCTAACCTTATTCTTGGTTTCGGAGTATTGATACAACCTAATGTATAACTGTTGGTGCCATCAGCGTCAATGACTATTCTCGCGTTTGTTTCAGCAGATCCGTTGTAATCATCACCGGAAGCAGAAGATGACAATTCAATCCAGTTAGTCCCAGAGTACTCTGCCACTCTCATGTCGGATAAACCGAACTGAGTCATCAAAGGAGTTAAATTACTGGCAGGGTCCCACTGAATATTTACTATTGCCTGACTTCCGGCAGGTGCACTTACATTCCAGTATTCGTCCTCATTTATTGCTGTTAAAGGTGTACTAAAGGAATTAAGAATGCTTGGATTAATATATTCTACAGTCCAGTCCTGGGTACCTGTTTGAGTGGCTCTAAGTGAAAACTTATTACCTGCTTCGGAAATATTTCCGACTGGGAACCTGAAATAAGTATCACCCTGATTTATCCTTTTAGTTAATGGTCCTGTTACATAAGAACTCGAACTTCCACCTTCGGGAAAAACGCAGTTTATCATCGTATTTGTTAAGTGCAAAGTGTTGGTGGAAGACGACTTAATTATACCATCAGTCAACAAAAGATTACCTTTAACATCAATAGGCGAATTCAGGGTAAGACCTGAAGCATTGGATATCTCCAGATTATTAAATGTATTAGTTCCTGAAAAACTGGAAATATTCTGAGGACTTGCACCAGAAAAGTTCACAGTTGCATTAGCTCCAGTACCCGCAACGAATGCCCCGGAACTAAGCTCCATAACTCCGTTTATATTCAACTTTCTGTTATATACGCTATTGTCAAGTATTGGCCCGTTAATAAGCAGCTGGTTACATATTGATAAATCTTTGTTAGGAAGTATCCTGCTACCAGTACCTGAAAAAATAATTGAAGGGATAACGTCTAATCTGTCAGCAATAAGAGTATAAGTGCCAGCTCCCCCATACTCAAGTGTTCCTCCTCCTGATGCACAATCAAAAAATGAAGTAAACCTTCCCGCAGGCAAATCCCCATCTTCCATATATAGTTTACCAGCACCTAAAACTGTTCCCAAATTATGCCCATAATAAGGGGCCACGATTCTCAATAAGTTGTTTATTGTTGTTTGATATGAAAAACAATTATTTGAAACTACTGACACCTGATGATTTACATTAACAATAAAGCCATCCGGACCGCCTGTCAGAGTATAAGGATCACCTCCTGTCTGGAGCCAGGTGGCAGGATCATTCCAGTTGCCATCCTTAATACTCGTAAACTCAGGAATATTGTTAGGAATTGCCGGATCGTTCCCGGCTGTATAGGCCCCACTTAGATTGACTGTTCCGGCAGGAAAATTAAAAGTGATCTTATGAGTTGTCTCATTAACGTTATCTGTTCCTGCCCCAGCAGCAGCTTTACTCCAGCTGGTTCCGGGTAAAATTAGTCGGGCAGCAACATAATTACTTTCTGGCCCTCCTTTAACATCAGAAGCACTGTAGTTTAACTGCAAAGATCCTGAAAAAGGCTGATCTCCCTGGCTTTCAACTTCCCAATAATAACCAAGAACATTGTTGGGGTCCCAAACTGCCGGATGGTTTTCATTAATATTGTTTATACGAATACTTTTAGTGGCGCTGTTTGAAACAACTGTAAGTAAAGCAGGTGTATACTTTCCACTTACCCCCAGAGGGAACAAGAAGGTTGCCCCACCCGAGGGGCCAAAAATCTTCTCAATACCCAAATTACTAAGAACTCCATCGGAAATAATCATCTTGGTTAAACCATAACCACTACCTATGATATTACTTGCTTGCTGCAAAGTCAGCAAATTCTGATTAATATCGAGAATTCCCTGGGTTAGTAACAGATTTTTCTGAAGAGTTATATCATTTTCAATTCGAGCGCCAAAAGGGTCATTCAGCTCAAACTGTCCATAAGTTCCTGTACCTTTTATAATATGAAGTTCTGATCCTCCGGACAAGACTAATCCACCATTATTGTCGGTGTAAGTTCCATTATTTGTAACATCTCCATTTACGGTAAATTTATTAGCACCAAGAATAAAAGATCCACCTGAAATAGTAAGATCATTTCTTACAAGACCTGATTTATTAACTGACAAACTTGTAACCGGACTTACATTAAGATTATAAAAGTCAATTGGCGATGTTCCAAGTATGCTCTGACTTCCGCCATTAAAAATGGTAGTATTGTTAAAATGGTTGTAGGATCCGTTATTATCCAGATTGCCTTTTATAGTAACATTGATGTTGTAATTAGTATTTGCATCAAAAATGCTGTTTGCATTAGAGAGTGTTAGATTACCATTCAAAACAAGTGGATTAACCATGAGTTTTACGGTTGAAGCAGCCGTAGACCCAGTTATAGTTAAGTTATTAAGAGCAATATTGGCATCCATCTGGTAATTCTGAGTTGCTGATGCAGCTGTTAACCCAGTTAATAATGATGCAGGAGTAGGTGTATAAATAATGGTTCCTCCTGTCACATTACTTGTTTCAGGCCTAAGGTAAAGATCGCCGTAGCTATTACCTCCACCGCCTCTAACAATTGCCAGGGTACTTGTTCCGGACATATTGAAGGAACTACCGGCATTAAATACTTCAAGCAAAGCACAATTAGGCACCCCCGCCCTGTTCTGTCCATTAATAATTACAGCACTGTTACCACTTTGTGAATACTTTAAAACTCCGTCTGTAGTTGCAGGATTCCTGCGAATCATACCATTCACAAACAAAGTTCCACCCTGAACATCTATTTCGGAGAATCCTCCACCTGAGTATTCGATATCATTATTAGCATTGTCAGAGCCAGATTCTCTTCCAACAAATACCCTTCCATTAATTATAGTCAATTTACCTGAGAGGTATACATCATTATTATTTGAATTATTATTAGCAATATTTACATCCGAGGTAGTATTGATATATAAGCCGGCAGTGGAAGGAATGATAAATGGACTTGTTGTTGTAATCGGCAAGTCTCCTGTCCTTTGGTACTTCAATGTGCCATTCTGAAGAGTAAGCCAGTTATTAACCTGAAAATTAACGGTTCCCCCAATATTTATCGTTAAAGTAACATCCTGAGATGAACCTTTGTTAATGGTTACATTTCCTAAATCTGTTCTTGGCGTTCCAGAAGTATTGGTAAGAAAAGCATTACTATTTCCAAAGAAAGTAACAGGTGCTTTTGTCAGATTTACATAACTTCTTGTAGTTGTCCCTGATTCAATTGCATTTGTCGAATTATTAATTAAACTACCTCCAATTGATAAACTCTGGCTTGTGTTAGATCCCCAAACATCAATTCCAGCTCTGGGAGCTACTATTACATCACCAAAAACAACAACATTTTGAGCACCACCACCATTGCCGCCATACCATCCAAATGCGCCACCCTGAATGTCCATATTACCATGAATCGTTATGGTTTTTGAAACTCGAACAATACTACCAGGATAGTCACCATTCCATGTCGGACAGAACCAGGAGTCCGCATTCTGACCTCTCATTATCAAATCACCATAAATTGTAAGGTCGTTATTTGGAAATATAATATTTGAACCTCCTAAAGGTGAGATAATTAAATTTCCATAGGATGCCACTCCATTTGGCAACCAATAGGTTGTACCAGGGTCAGGTTCAGTGGAATATAATTCTGTTGTCCCTAAGTTCTGATTGAAATCTGAAAAGTCTCCTGCAGGCATAACAAAATAACTTCCGCTTAAAGATGTGGTTGTTAACCTAAAATTACCATTACCATTAGGATGACTTGTTACTAATCCAAAACTTGAATTTGTGTTATAGCCAATATCTAGGCATGATCCCTTTTCTATTTGCAAAGTAGCACAACTTCTTGGATCAACATTATTCGTAATCCATGGATCAGTTCTGTCTCTGTCAAGATATATACTATCAAGACCGCCAATTACAACTATATCATTAATGCCAGGAACCGCCCCGCCAGTATTTGCTAAACCGGTATTACTTGAGAATGACCAGTTATTTGCATTGCTCCACAGGCCGCTTCCTGCTGCAGCTCCATTAATCCTGCTATAAAAAACCAAAGGAGTGCCAAAGGGATTTTGTCCAACATTATCTCCAGCAGTATAATCGCCATCAATAAAACTTACATTTTCAAGGAAAACTCCACTGCCGGGCTCACCAATGACATTATTATTTTCATCAACATCATTAAAATTCCCATTTGTCCAGCCATAGGCGCCAGAATTGTACCGAGCAGCAACATACTCAACCTCAGTACCAACAACATCACTCTGATTGTATGTATATCCATGTATAACAGTCGCGGTCCCGAGATTAAAACCTGATGATTTTACACGCCAAAAATAGGTAAGACAAAAATTCTTAACTTGAGTGGCCGGATGTTCGTACCCCACTGGTACAATTGTAACTTCACCGTATGTTGTCGGAACGCCGTTAAGACTAATGCTTGCTGGGGTGTATTTCACAGCTCTCGCAGGAGTTATTGTAGGAGCACCTAAAGGAAAAGTAAACGAGGTTGAAGTTGATGAATAAGCTTTTGTTATACCACCATCCCCTGCACCACCACTTGTCTGGATGTATCTTGAGGCATTACTGTTAACAATAGACGCGGCAGTGTTTAGCTTTAAATTGTACGTGTTTATGTTAAACAGTTTATCCTGAGAGAAAGTTAAAGCTCCATTAATAGTCAGATTAGAAGACAATGAAACCGGAGCCGTAGCTGCATTCGTATTGTTTAACTCCAGATTGTTAAAAATACCATTGCCATTTCCTCCAATATCCTGAACAGAAGTACCGTTAAGCTGAATTTTACCAGTTCCCGGAGAACTAATATGGGTGCCTGAGTTTGTAATATTCCCTGCAACATAAACAACTTTTCCGCCATCGTCCAACACACCTTGTGCTAAACTAAGATTTCCCTGAACTGTTAGTGAGGTTTGAGTACCTGCAACTATTAACTTGTTAGAATTATCAAACGTAAGATTTCCAAGTCCTACAGAGCCATTGTCTATGGTACCATCTATTGTTAATGCCTGATCAGCAGATCCGTTCATTAAAGTTGTATTTGTTCCGGAGTTATAAACTCCGGAAGCTCCAATGGTAAAATTTCCACCAATGGCTACATCCAGGTTATTAGCGATTAAACCTCCTGAACTTATTGTCAAATTTTTTAAAACATTTATTGGGTAGGTATTCAGCTGGATATTAGTTGATGAACCTGTGTTCCGGTTTATTACTAAATTCCCAAATGGAGCAGCAACACTTTGTATCAGATGCGGAGTAACATCTCCTGCAGCCGTAGCAGGCAACAACTCAAATGTACCTCCTGTTACATTGGAATTTGAACTTGATGACTTTATTGCTATGGCATATGCAGGAACAGCTGTAGCACAAACATCATATATTTTGATGGTACCACCTGTCATTGAAAATATATTACTTGCGTTATTAATGTTAAATGTTGCGTAGCTCCCACTTGTCCCATTAGAAGCTCTTGTAGTTAACACTCCGGATGTAGAGGTTAAGGATGCAATGGAAGCATAAGAAACAGGCCGAACAAACCTGCCTCTAAGAATAGAAGTGCCTGCACTCTGCGAAAATGATGCTCCTGAACTGGTTGTTCCATTTTCCCTTAACTGCTTGGTATCAATAACACCACCATTTATGTCGATTTGACCTGGGGAAACATTGTCATACAAAATCCCGGCAGATTCACGTGTTGATAAATAACCATCATTTACAATTAATTTACCATATACAAGCAAAGCCTGGGGATTAGTATTTACTGCATTTACCCCGTTAACAGATCCGGTACCGCCTGAAACACCATAAGCTATATTTACTTCTCCATAATTATCTGCAGTTGTAAGAACAATCACATCCGGCCCATCCAATACCAATGCCCCATTTGCCGGGATAATGTAATTACTTACGGGAGTTCCACCTGCACCTCCTTCAGTCAATGAAGGAATTACTGTTAAGCCTTTCAAAACAAGTGTACCGGTTTTAATCCACAATGCTTTCTTAAGATCAGGATTAGCACCTGCATTCTCACCACCCGAAATATTAGCACCAAATAATCTGAAATTCTGATAAGATGAGGATTGAACAGAAAGTTTAAAGGTTTGATCTATCCCTTTGTCAAGTATTAAATTATAAAAATCAGTTTGACCATTACACAATAATGTATTATCAGAAGAACCTTTGAAGTAAACCGTTGCAAATCCAGCACTTGCGCCAGACGGGAATAAGTTAAACACAGGATAACTGAGGTTTGTAAACCTAACAGAGCCGTTATTAATTAAATTCCCATTTAAAATGATTCGATGAGAGGTATTCTCATAATAGTTCAGATACCCTCCTGTTGTACCTGCTAATCCTGCGGCTAAAGGATTAGTTGTTCCACTGGTTGATCCGGAACCAACTCTTATACTCCCTCCGTTATCAACAGTTACATCTCCCTGAACAGTTAATTGTAACCGTTGAGCTGTATTATCATTAATCTGAAAGGTTCCTCCTTTTATCTGTAAGGTCCCATTTATCAATAAATTATTAACCTGAACAGCATTTGCTCCTGATTTATTTATAACAAGGTTATTATATGGAGTCTGGCTGGGAAGATTGAAATTTGCTCCATTATAAAATTCAGTAGTACCTCCTCCTGAATTTACAAAAGTATTCATACCCGAAGTTACAGCAGGAAAATATGAGGAAGCAATTTTCATGGTTCCTTTGCCACTAAGCGCATATAAACTGGAATTAAACTTAAAAGTTGAAAGATCTAAAAACGCCCCCTCATTTATTGTTATGTCCAAATTAGTTGAAGCAATATTACCTGGAAGGGTAACCGTTCGTCCCGGGAGGATTACAACAAGATCGTAATTTCCAGGAATAGTAGTACCAATTTGAGTAGTTCCTCCCGGATCGGAAGTCCAGGTGGTAGGATTATCCCAGCTCCCGCTTTGATAAGAATAATATGTATCATAAAGCGATTTGACAAAAGTTGAAATAGGATCACTAACCAAATCAACAGCGTTACCATAATTACAATCAGAACTGGCATGTTCCAAGGGAGCACTGCAATTGAAAACACCAGAACCAGTCGATGCCCAGGTTCCAGGGTATGTTACTGAGCCTCCGATAAAAACTTTGGAAGGACTGTCGTCACTTGTAAATGACCCCTGGTTGTCCGATCCTGTTTTGGTAAAATTACCTGATACGATAATATAAGCATTTGCTGCAATATCTACCTGATTGTCAATGGTTAAATCACCTCTCACAATTAGTACACCACCATTATTAACAGTTATGTTATTTTTATTTCCAAGTGTTAAGTTTCCAAGAATTACCAAGGTATCATTAACAATTAAATTTCCACCTCCTCCGCCAAAACTAACTGAACTGTTGGCAGTAATAAATCCATTAACAGTTACATCAAAACTAATACCTGTATTTACCGGAGAGGGCCAAGATAACCAGCTGGCTGAGTTTTCCCAGTTTCCTGTATAATTATCTTTACTTACTTCCTGTGAATAGGTAAAATCCGCAAAGACGAAAAGAGAGATTACTATCACACTTAGCTTAAAAAATACAAGCAAATCTCTCCTATTTTCCTTATACTTCGCGATATTTTCATTCCGTAATCCAGCCATATATAATAATTTCTTCAAAGTTTCAATATAGGTCTTGTTATCATGAAGCCGATATCTAATTAATCTTTAATATCGTCTCAGTTTACTCAGCTTAAACTTTTACGTATACATCTCCAATTGGTTATATATATTTACATCAACTGGAGGTAATTTTAAGCTATCTAACAAAAATCTTCCACGACTGTAAAAATCGCATAACTGAAAGTCTATAGATCGAGAAAAATACATCAAATAAATAATTATTCCAGATCTTTTAATAATATTCCCTTTTCCCACTTGTTATCTACACAGTTTATTATTGCTCAATACATAATTACCATTTTTAATTAATACTAACTCTTATGCAGCAGTCAAATGTTTCTTATTCTTACTCGGGAAGCCAGGTTACATTGCTGGTAGTTCTGAGAATACTCATCGGATGGCACTTTCTATACGAAGGGGTGACCAAACTTTTAAATCCCTCATGGTCGTCTTTAGGTTACCTTGCTGATTCTAAAGGTATTTTTGCTGATATGTTTCAAAACTGGGCCTCTAACCCTAACGCTGTAAGGACAATAGATTTTATGAATGAATGGGGACTTACCCTCGTTGGTCTGGGTCTCATTATGGGTTGTTTAACGCGGATTTCAATTTTTGGAGGAATAGTTATGCTGGGATTCTATTACCTGTCGCACCCGCCAATGGTTGGCTATAAATATGCTTTACCAAGCGAAGGCTCTTACCTGTGGGTAAATAAAAACCTGATAGAGATTTTTGCACTGGCGGTGCTGTATGTATTCCCAACCCATCAAATAGTTGGCATCGACAGGCTTATCTTCAGCAAGAAGTACAATAAATCAATTTAATAACCTTTTATTCATACTGAAATGTCGGATAGTAACAATATAAGCAGAAGAAATATTTTAAAAGCTTTTGCAGCAGTTCCCGTTTTGGGAGCTTTAGGATTTGGTGTTTTACGTAAGAAAAATTACGACAACGATATACGCGACCAGATTGTAAAAGAATTGGGCATCAGCTACGACCCTCCGGTACTACCAACTATCGAAGGCGTTGATAAATCCAAACCTATCCGGGTCGGAATTATTGGCTATGGCATTCGGGGAGAGCAACTAATGCGGGCAGCCGGCTTTGCCCATCCTAAAACAATCGATCAGTGGAGAGAAGCCGCTGAAAAAGATTCCAAAGATCACCGTCTGGAGGATTTCCTTGCACAGGAAGATCTTAACCTTCAATTTACCGGTGCCTGCGACTTATTTGATGTCAGGGCACAGGAAGCTATGGAGGCTTGCAGTAACGTTAACCGCAAAGGATCAAAAGAACAAAATACTCTCACCTGCAAAAGATATCGTACATACCAGGAATTACTGGCGGCAACCGATATTGATGCGGTAATAATTGCAGCTCCTGACCACTGGCATGCCCAGATTGCCATTGATGCTGCTAAAGCAGGTAAGCATATTTATGTTGAAAAAGGAATGACCCGCACAATCGAGGAGGTTTTTCAACTTACCGATGCAATAAAAAAGTCAAATGTTATTTTTCAGTTGGGCCATCAGGGCCGTCAGACCGAGAGCTTTATCAAAGCCAAAGAGATTATTGACAAAGGACTTCTGGGGAAAATCAGCCTGATTGAAGTTTGCACCAACCGTAACTCTCCGAATGGAGCCTGGGTTTACGATATTCATCCCGATGCAAGTGAAAAGACTATCGACTGGGAACAATTTCAAAAACCTTCTCCCAATAAAGTCCCTTTCAGCAAAGAAAGATTTTTCCGTTGGAGATGCTGGTGGGATTATGGTACCGGCTTGGGCGGCGACCTGCTCACTCATGAGTACGACGCCATCAATCAGATAATGAACCTGGGCATTCCGCATTCGTGTGTTGCATCGGGTGGCGTTTATTTCTACAAGGATGGCCGTGAAGTTCCCGATGTATTTCAGGCTGTTTATGAATACCCCGAACGGGACCTCACTTTTATGTACAGTGCAACACTATCGAGCGACCGCGATCGCGGCAAAATGATTATGGGGCACGATGGGAATATTTCTATTGGCGGAGAATTGACAGTTTATGCTGATCAGGAATCGACACGATACAAACCACTTATTGATAAAGGAGTAATTGATCCGCAAATTCCCATTTTTCTGTATTCTCCCGGAAGCAAGCGAATTGATGCCGTAACTTCGGCCACAGCAAAATATTTTGCCGGCCGTGGATTGTTATACACCTACCGGCAGGGAAAAAGAGTGGATACAACGCATCTTCACATTAAAGAATGGACTGATTGTATCCGCACCAATCAGCAGCCCAGCTGCAACATCGATCAAGGCTTCCAGGAAGCAATAACAGCGCATATGGCTACGGTTTCTTACCGCGAAAATGTGAAAGTCTTTTGGGATCCCGATAAACAGCAAGTTTTAAAAGGAAAATCTCTAAAAAGTTAAATTAGTCTGCAGCTTTCAGATCACAGTCCACATAAATTTAACAATGGGCGGCGGTGGCTCTGTTGTATATTATTGTTGATATTAAATAGGAACTACAATTGCGGCGATAATAAAATTTAACCTCTTTTGAGACATTTTCACGCCGCCAAAATTAATTCTTAATATAACCCGGGGCGCCGTTTCACTTTGCCCCGGGCTGAATTATCCAAGGCTTTCAGCCTTAAAATCCATAAAATCAAATCTACATTTCTGTGCAACAAAGCCACTGTGGTCTATAAGCTGAGGACTTGTTTATACACCTCCCAAAGCACTATCCCGGCACAAACCGAGATGTTAAAGGAATGTTTTGTTCCAAACTGGGGAATTTCCAGGGTCGACTCGCACATATCTATCACCGCCTGACCAACTCCTTTTACTTCGTTACCAAAAATAAGTGCATATGCTTTATCCTTTTCAAATTCTGCTTCATCCAGCATTATGCTTTTCTCAGTTTGTTCAATAGCAACCGGAATGTATCCTGAGCTGATAAGCTCCCTTACTGCATCTTCGGTATTTTCGAAATATTTCCAGTTTACAGTTTTTTCGGCCCCCAGAGCAGTTTTATGGATTTCCTGGTTAGGAGGAGTTGCACAAATACCACACAGGTAAATAGCTTCCACCAGAAATGCATCGCAGGAGCGGAATACCGACCCTATATTGTGCTGACTCCTGACATTGTCCAACACCACAATAATCTTGTTTTTTCCGCTGGCTTTGAACTCCTCTTCAGTTTTTCTGTTTAACTCCGTAATATGTAATTTTCGTCTTAAAATCATAAAATATTGAATTAGTGCCCTGCTGGACAATTTGTTCATCTACAAACTTATGTTTAACAACTTATTTCAGATTCGGCACAAAATAAATAAATTTAAGCGGCAGATTAATCTTTTATAACTTTTCTTATGAACCTTCACGAATATCAATCGAAAGAGATTTTGCGCAAATTTGGCGTAGTTGTACCCGAAGGAAGGGTAACCGATAACGCTGAGAACGCAGCTGAAATAGCAGAACGGATTTCTGATATTGCCGGTAACGACACCTGGGTGGTAAAAGCACAGATTCATGCCGGAGGACGAGGAAAAGGTGGTGGTGTTAAAGTTGCAAAATCGCTATCGGAAGTAAGTTCCTATGCAAAACAAATTTTGGGAATGAATCTGGTAACGCATCAAACCGGTCCTGAAGGTAAGGTGGTTCATAAGGTATTGATAGAACAGGGGATCTATTATCCTGGAGAAAAACCAGTTCAGGAGTTTTACATAAGTGTATTGCTTAACCGTAATGCCGGCCGCAATATGATTTTATATTCCCCGCAGGGAGGAATGGATATTGAAGCCGTTGCCGAAAATACTCCTCATCTTGTATTCAGGGAAGAAATAGATCCAAAGGTTGGTATCCAGCAGTTTCAGGCACGAAGAATAGCTTTTAACCTGGGACTATCAGGTAAACCTTTCAAAGAAATGGTTTCGTTTGTAGGCCGGCTTACAGAAGCTTACATTAAGTCGGATGCATCCATGATCGAGATTAATCCGGTTATTAAAACATCCGACGATATTATTATGGCTGCCGACGCTAAGATTACGCTCGATGACAACGCCCTATACCGCCACCCGGAATATGCCGCCATGCGCGACATTGAAGAAGAAGATCCTATTGAGGTTGAAGCTGGTAAATCGGATCTTAACTTTGTGAAACTTCCCGGTAACGTAGGGTGTATGGTAAATGGAGCTGGTCTCGCAATGGCTACCATGGATATTATTAAACTTTCGGGTGGAGAACCCGCAAACTTCCTGGATGTTGGCGGATCTGCCAATGCCAAGAGAGTAGAGAACGGATTTCGTATTATCCTCATGGATCCGAATGTAAAAGCAATCCTTATAAATATATTCGGAGGTATTGTCCGCTGCGACAGGGTAGCCCAGGGAGTAGTAGACGCCTATAAAGCCATGGGAAGCTTACCTGTGCCTGTTATAGTCCGGCTGCAAGGTACCAATGCAATTGAAGGTAAAGAGCTGATTGACCAATCGGGCCTGAAAGTTTTTTCGGCCATAACGCTGAAAGAAACAGCAGATACAATAAAACGGGTTTTAGGATATTAGTGCATTCATTCACTTCTATAAGCTCTGTGACCTAACCCGGACACAGAGCTTATAGAAGCGACAAAAAACAAAAAAGGCAGGAACCGAAGCTCTTGCCTTGAAAATATTCTAAGCCAAAATATTATTTATGCGAAAATTCGTCAGAAACAGTTAATTTTTTTCTTCCTTTTGCGCGACGTGCAGCTAAAACTTTTCTACCATTAGCCGTCGACATTCTTTCGCGGAAACCATGTTTGTTTTTTCTTTTTCTGTTCGATGGTTGAAATGTCCTTTTCATCGTATATAATTTTTATTCTGTTTCTACTTTTTAAAAATGAGAGTGCAAAGGTAACTTTTTTTTCATTTCTGCAAAACGATCATAAATTTTTATTTTATGATGAAGGCAGATAAACAATCTTTTTTGTAATAAAATACTCCTCTTCAAAAAAATCAGAAATTGAAAACAAAGTAGCCCTATTCTTAAATGGTTCAATTTCACTGGTTAAATCGCCCCCTTTGAGGTAAAATATCCCGTTTTGCACCTTATTGTTTTTTTGCTTCGAAAATTTGCCCTGTACCCATGTATGAAACTCAGGCAAAGTGGTTACAGCGCGCGAAACAATAAAATCGTATTTGTTTTTTATCAACTCCACACGGGTTTGTTCTGCAGTTACATTGTCCAATCCAACAGCTGCCGAAACTTCTTTTACTACTTTAATCTTCTTCCCGATAGAATCAACAAGATGAAACTCTACATCTGGGAACATTATTGCCAGAGGAATTCCGGGAAAACCTCCCCCAGTTCCAACATCCATAATTTTTGACCCACCCTTAAAAGTAATGACTTTGGCAAGAGCAAGCGAATGCAAAATATGATGCAGATAAAGATTATCAATATCTTTTCGCGATATCAGATTTATCTGAGCGTTCCAGAAACGATAAAGTTCTCCGAGCTGACCAAATTGTTGTTTCTGGTTTTCGGTAAGATTCGAAAAATACTTCGTTAGTAATTCCATTAAAATTTATGGGTAGTATTTTTCAAGACATTATAAAGTAACTCCCTCGCACGAAACAACTGAGCTTTAACCGTACCAATTGGTAATTCCAGTTCGTCGCTGATTTCTTCGTACGAGAACTCATAAAAATACCTTAATTCGATAAGCTTTCGATAGCGTGGCTTTAACTTTGCCACAACCGAACGAAGTAAAATTACTTTCTGCTGACTGATCAAATTTTCTTCAGGGTCTAAGCCATCTGATGGAATAGACATTGGCATAGAATCCTCATTATGAGAACTTTGATCTATGGAGATGTTATTTAATTTCTTCTTACGAATGAAATCGATACAGTTATTAGTTGCGATCTTAAATAACCAGGTGCTGAATGCGTAATTTGGAGTGTATTGTTTTATATTTTTAAAAGCTTTACCAAATGCTTCAATTGTAAGGTCTTCCGCATCGCTGGGATTATTGACCATCTTTAAAAGCATAAAGTAAATTGCATCCCTGTATCGGCCCAACAGCTCTCCGTAAGCTTTTTGATCCCCTTCCATTGCTTGAAGCACCAACTCGTAGTCGTACTGGGCTTTGTCTGAAAGATTAAGGTTTACTTCCATTTAGTTTTAGTAGTAAATAGGTTTAGGGTATATAAGTTCAAGTTAATAAATGGTAACAACAAATCAAATAGTGCCGAAAGAGGCAATATATGTTTTTCGTTGAATATTTTCAATGCTTTATAAAAAATAATCTGTTGTATTATTAACCGAATCAAAAATATTCCAATAGCAGCATAAAAATACTTACTTATAATGGCTAACGCAAGGCACAAAAAAATAAAAAGGATGCGGGTTAAAGGTTCCAGTAACAAATAATATTTATGTTTCGACTTATAAAATTTGGCTGTGGACATGTGTCTTTTTTTCTGACTTTTCCACGCAGTATAAGTGGTTTTGGGATTAGACCGTGTATGAGCATCAATTGAGTATTCGGCATCGGTGCTTGTACCCTGAGCGGCTTCATTTATAAATAAATCGTCGTCGCCCGATTGGATGTGGGAGTGTGAAGCAAATCCGCGATTCTTCAGAAATAATGATTTACGGTAAGCAAGGTTACGTCCAACTCCCATATAAGGCATTCCGCATTTTGCAAAGCCAATATATTGAAGCGCAATAAAAAATGTGTCGAACCGTATCAGCTTATTAAGAAAGGTTTTCTGAGTTTTATAACCACCATAACCCAGTACAACCTGGTTCTTCTCGGTAAAATGTTTTTGCATGGTGGTTATCCACTGTCTGTTTTCAGGCATACAGTCGGCATCAGTAAAAAGGAGCCACTCATTTTTGGCAGCTTTTATGCCAATGGTCATTGCTAATTTCTTACCATGTGCAAATTTTTCGTCTTCCTTAATAGTAGTGACCCTTAAATGAGGATATAAGGCCGAAAAATGCTTAAGCACATCATCCGTGTCATCGGAGGAGCAATCGTTCACCACAACAACTTCGTAGTTCGAATATTCCTGCTCTAAAATTATCGGTAAATGGGCTGAAAGATTGTCCGATTCGTTACGGGCACAAATAATAACAGAGACAGGTTGAGGTTTTGATGGTTCTTCAACAGCTTTTAGTTTAATAACCTTAAGGTATACAAAGAAATAGTATATAATTTGAACAATAAATGTAAGCAGCAACAAACCCCACAGCACCAGCTCCCCTATGGAAAAATAAAGTAAAAGTCCTTTCACATTTTGAGTATTTAAAATCGCAACAAGTTTATTAATTTTTTTTTTCTAAAAGAACAGCAAAGAAAAAAGCTTTTGGCTGTTAGATACATTATTTTTTTTACCTTAATCAAATACCTCATTATCAATAAAAAATAATTTGGCTATTTTGACAAATTGTTAAATTATGTTGGGAATGTTGGTATCAGTATGCAATCAACTCAATTCGTTATATCTTTGACCTCAAAAAACTGAGTGAAATTTACAGTTGAACATATAGATCCTCAAAGCAAGGCACGTACAGGTATCATTGAAACAGCACATGGTACAATTCTTACTCCTATTTTTATGCCGGTGGGCACTTTAGGAAGTGTTAAAGGTGTGCACTTCAGAGAATTAAAAGATGATATTAATGCTCAGATAATTCTTGGTAATACTTACCATTTATACCTGCGTCCGGGTTTGGAAATTCTTCATCCTGCCGGAGGTTTGCACAAATTTATCGGATGGGACAAACCTATTTTAACCGACAGTGGCGGATATCAGGTTTTCTCGCTAGCAGATAACAGGAAGCTCACACAGGAAGGAGCAATTTTCCGATCTCATATTGACGGTTCGAAACATATTTTTACTCCTGAGAATATTGTTGAAACCCAAAGAGCTATAGGATCGGATATAATGATGGCGCTGGATGAATGTGCTCCTTATCCGTCCGATTACAATTATGCCCGTAAATCGCTTGATTTAACGCATCATTGGCTGAAAAGAGGCTGGAAGAAATTCAACGAAACAGAGCCTTTGTACGGATTCGGGCAAACGTTTTTCCCGATAGTGCAGGGAAGCACCTACAGAGATTTAAGAACTGAATCGGCCGAGTTTGTTGCTTCTCTGAACTGTGAAGGAAATGCTATCGGAGGCCTTGCTGTCGGCGAACCTGCAGAAGTGATGTATGAATATATTGAACTTGTGAACTCAATCCTTCCCTTAAATAAACCCAGATATCTCATGGGAGTTGGAACTCCTGTAAATTTGCTGGAAGGAATTGAACGCGGGGTGGATATGTTCGACTGTGTTATGCCAACTCGTAATGGTCGCAATGGCATGTTATTTACCCGCAATGGTATTATCAACATCAAAAATGAAAAATGGAAGAACGACTTTACAAGTATCGATCCGGAAAGCAGTTGCTTTGTCGACACCGCTCACTCCAAAGCCTATCTTCGCCATTTGATAATTAACAGCGAAATGTTGGGAGCTCAGATTTGCAGTATTCATAACTTAGCATTCTATTTATGGTTAATGGGCGAAGCACGAAGTAAAATTGCTGAAGGCTCTTTTTCGGGCTGGAAAAGCCAAATGGTTAAGAATTTATCGAACAGATTATGAAAAACTTAAGGGTTAATACCATCGACCTCTACATTATCAGAAAGTTCCTTGGCACTTTTTTCTTTGCTCTCTTGCTGATTATTGTGGTTGCTGTTGTATTCGATATCTCTGAAAAAGTCGACGATTTTATCGAAAAAAATGCACCGATCCGGGCTATTATCTTCGATTACTATATGAATTTCATCCCTCACTTTGCTGTACTTTTCAGTTCACTTTTCACATTTATCTCGGTAATTTTCTTTACCTCCAAAATGGCCTATAACACGGAGATAATTGCCATTCTGGCAAGCGGACGGAGTTTCAGCAGAATGATTTATCCATATATGATTTCTGCAGCAATCATTTCGGGATTTTCGTTTTTCCTCAGTAATTATGTGATTCCCGATGCCAATAAAACGCGTTTGGAGTTCGAAGAAGTTTACATTCGCAACCATCCTTACAATTTCGACAAACGAAATGTTCATAAACAAATCTCGCCTGGGGTCTATATTTTCATGGAATCCTTCAGCAACTCATCCGACATGGGATACAAGTTTTCGCTTGAGAAATTTGAAGATGGCAGTCTGACATCCAAGTTAATGGCCGACTATATACGATGGGATACTGCTAAACATAAGTGGAATCTTCAAAATTATTATATAAGAAATATCAATGGTTTGGATGAAACAATTATCAAGGGCGAATCGATGGACACTACCATCAACCTCGACCCGGCAGAATTTAAACGCCGTGATGAATTTGTAGAAACCATGAACCTTTCAGATCTTAATAAATTCATCACCACGCTACGTACACAGGGATCTGATAACATTAACACCTTCATCATCGAGAAACATAAAAGGATGGCTTACCCTGTATCAACCTTTATTTTAACAATGATAGGTGTTACCCTCTCATCGCGAAAAGTGAGGGGAGGAATTGGTATGCAGCTGGGAGTAGGTTTAGGTCTTAGTTTTGGATATATACTGTTTATGCAGTTCTCGTCTCAGTTTGCAATCAGCGGGGCTATGAGTCCATTTTTAGCAGCATGGGTCCCCAATTTCATCTTTATAGTTATTTCGGTGATTTTATACCGGATGGCCCCCAAATAAATAACTACTTCAATATCAATTCTGAAAGTTAAAAGCCATACCTTTAAGTGTGAAAATATTTTTCTTTCTTATAATGATTTTGTAACGTTGTACTCTTTTTTTTAATCTGAAAAAATCGATTTTAAACTTAAAATCAGCATTATGCCTATTAAAAACAAAATTCTGGAACTACAAAAACGCAGAGAGCTAGTTCAGCTTGGTGGTGGCGAAAAAGCCATCGAAAAGCAAATAGCTATGGGAAAACTTACTGCCCGGGATCGTATTGAATCAATTCTTGACAAGGAATCGTTTCACGAATACGACCTTTTTGTGCAGCACGACGCCCGCGATTTCGGAATGGACAAGAAAGAACTTCATGGAGATGGCGTTATAACCGGAACTGGAACTGTATTTGGAAAGCCAATCAGCATTTTTGCCCAGGACTTCACCGTTGTTGGTGGCTCACTTGGCCGCATGCATGCAGGTAAAATCACAAAGATAATGGATCATGCCCTGAAAATGAAAATGCCCCTCATCGGTATCAACGATTCAGGTGGCGCTCGTATTCAGGAAGGTGTTAACTCCCTTGCCGGATATGGCGAAATTTTCTTCCGCAATACCATTGCTTCAGGTGTTATTCCGCAAATTTCGGTTATTCTCGGTCCTTGTGCAGGTGGTGCCGTTTATTCTCCAGCCCTTACCGACTTCGTATTCGTTGTAAACAATATCTCCAAGATGTTTATTACAGGTCCCGAAGTTATCAAGAGTGTTCTTGGTGAAGAAATCAGCCAGGAAGACCTTGGCGGAGCAAAAGTTCACAGTCATATTACCGGTAACGCGCATTTCTATGCCGAAAGCGAAACTGAATGCTTCGAGCAAATCAAAAAACTTTTGAGCTTTATTCCATGGAGCAATGTTGAGAAGGCTCAGAAAATAGCTCCAAAACCTCCGAAAACCAAAGCTAAAATTGAGAATGTTGTACCCGAAGATCCTAAACAACCTTATGACGTTCGTGATGTTGTACGTTGTATTGTTGACGATTCCGATTTCTTCGAAGTTCAGGAGAACTGGGCTGGTAATGCAGTTATCGGCTTTGGTCGCGTAAACGGCGAAACTGTTGGTTTTGTTTGCAACCAGCCACTTGTGCTTGCCGGTGTGCTCGATGTTGACTCATCCGATAAAATTGCACGTTTTATCCGTTTCTGCGATGCATTCAATATTCCTTTGGTAACCCTTGTTGACCTTCCTGGTTATTTACCGGGTGTTGACCAGGAACATGCCGGTGTGATCCGTCATGGTGCTAAAATTCTTTATGCTTACAGCGAAGCTACTGTTCCTAAAGTTTCGGTAGTACTCCGCAAAGCTTATGGTGGTGGTTACATTGCAATGAACTCGCGTCACCTTCGTGCCGATTTCTACTTTGCATGGCCAGGTGCCGAAATTGCTGTTATGGGTGCCGAAGGAGCTGCCAAGATTATTTTCCGTAAGTAAATTACCGAAGCTGCCGATCCTGATGCAATGCGTAAAGAGAAAGTTAAAGAGTACGCTGAGAAATTTGCCAATCCGTTTGTTGCTGCTTCCAAAGGTTATATCGATTCTGTTATCGAACCTTCCGAAACCAGAAAATATATCATCCATGCCCTTGAAGTTTCAGGCCACAAAGATGCCGGAATGCCACGTAAGAAACATGGAATTCCTCCATTTTAAAATTAGGCTATAGACAATAGGCCATAGGCTTTAGGAAGGTGCTTCGGTTACGAGCCTACAATCCTACAGCCTAAGTCCCTAAAGCCTAACAACCTATATATTAACGTAAAAGTGGATGATATGCAAAAAGATACCAAAAACGGCGAAAAGCCTCAGTATAAAAAATTAATCATAGAAGATTCAGTTTACAAAACTTTGTATACCGAAAAGTTTGAGAAAAAAACAAAATGGGAGAAGCCCGACGAAAGAAAGGTATATTCCTATCTCCCGGGAACTATCATCAAACTTCAAGTAAAACAAGGCGATAAAGTAAAAATTGGACAACCCCTCATGATTTTCGAAGCAATGAAAATGATGAACACTGTAAAATCAACACAGGATGGGGTAGTTAAAGATATCCTGGTAAAACCGGGTGATAAATTTCCAAAGAACCATTTATTAATGGAATTTGAATAAAGAGAGGCGCTTCGGCGCCTTTTTTTATTCAAATTTATCGGGAATTTGATCAATAATTCACGAGTCTGTAATTTATATTAACCCTTCTTCTTTTAGAATTCTCTCAACTTCCTCTTTTGAAATCGAGTCTTGCTCGCTTTTATCATAAATGGTAAGAAAAGTAATATCTTTCTCTTTTTCAAGAATAACCGCCTCTAATGTAATAATTCTCAAGCCTCCTCTTTTTCCTTTATTTTTTGACTTTACAGAAAGCCTGTACTTAAATACCCCACCTCCAAGATTATCGGGAGATTCTGAAGAAATATTTGAGATAAACTCCTTTAAGTCGCTATCTAATGAATTAAATTTCTTTTTATACCTTTTGAACTTGCGTTCAAATACAAAGGTTTAAAAAATATTTATATTCATACAAATAGCTTTTCGATAGGCTTCCTTTTTCCAGCTTTAACTTCCTTAATAGCTGTCCTGATTTCATTAGAAACAGGCTTTTCCTTAACAATCTTTACAAAGGGAAGCTTCTTTGCATATTCCAAAAAAGCCTTTCCTTGTTGAGTATCCTCATTGATTATTAATGTTGTCATAAACTTTTTTTTGCAAATATATCAAAACCATACAAATCCATCTATTATACCCGACCGGAAAATCAATACTCAACAACCCCTTCCCAATAAAAACAACCGTTAAACTGCTCTTTAAGCATGGCCGGTTGTTCAAATATTCCAAAAACCGTTGAACCACTGCCCGACATGCAGGCGTACAAAGCTCCGGAACTGTATAGTTTTTCCTTTAAAGAGGCAATCTCAGGATGATTTGGGAATATATTTTCTTCAAAGTTATTTTTCATCAATGTCTTCCACTCGCTGACAGGGCGACTTATTATTTCTGTCAGAGGCTGTTCTGGCTTTGCCAGTTTTACCCCCCGGTATGCTTCGGCAGTTCCTACATGTATTTCGGGTTTTACAAGAACAATTGAGCATCCTTTTAAATTAACCCGGACAGGTTCCAGAATTTCACCACGGCCGGTGCCCAGCATAGGCGTATTGTAAATAAAGAAGGCACAGTCACTGCCAAGCTGCGAGGCATAGGAGGCCAATTGTTCCTGTGACAACCCAAGGCTGAACATCATGTTTAACAGAACCAGGGTATAAGCCGCATCGGCAGAACCACCTCCAAGGCCGGCCCCCATAGGAACAGCTTTATGCAGAATTATCTCAACAGATGGCAGGCTGAAATCACGGTCGAGCAACTGATATGCTTTTATGCACAGATTTTTATCAGCACTGCAGTCTACAGTAATGCCGGTATTAGTAAAAAGAACTTTTCCGGGCAAATGATCTTTAAGGGCAATTACTTCAACAATATCATTTAATGGAATGGGGAAAAAAATTGTTTCGAGGTTATGGAAGCCATCGGTACGCTTTTCAGTGACATAAAGCCCTAAATTGATTTTCGAATTTGGAAATACCAGCATTTTTTGTTGCGAAGATAACGATTATTGATGTTTTTGTAATTTTACAAAGAAAACCTGCAATATGACAAAAAGAACCTTTATTGCACTACCAATCCCGGTTACTGAGAAACTGAATGAGGAAATTGATTTCTACAAAAAGAATATTCACGGATTAAATATCAAATGGGTGGAGACCCACAATCTGCACCTTACTCTTGCATTTTTAGGCGACACTTCTGTTCAGCAAATTGAATTGGTAAAGAGTGGACTGCAAGAGATACTTGCCAAATATCAAAGATTCCATGTTAAATTAACTCATGCAGGTGCGTTCAAAAGTCTAGCTAATCCGCAGGTCCTGTGGTTGGGAATGGAAGCCGGAACTACCCTCCGGGAAATTTATAGCGATATTAGAGAAATGATACTAACTGCCGGTTTCGAACCTGAAAACCGGACTTTTAAGCCTCACCTTACCCTAGGCAGAATTAAAAGTTTTTCAAACACCCATAATCTTGCATCGGTGGTTCGCAGCAGGGAAGGTTTCAACGAGATTGTCCTAGCAGATAAAATTGTTTTTTATGAAAGCATTCTGATGCCGTCAGGTCCTGTTTATAAGTCTATTGAAAAGTATGATTTAAAAAGATGAGAGGAACTTCGAGGCCATCCTGTATTGGCTATCATGGACTAAACACCATGACCTTTCAGGATGATTCCGATAGTTTTTGTCAGAATCCGGAAATCTGCAAAAAGCGACATGTTTTGGATGTACACCAGATCGTATCGCATCCGTCGAATCATTTCATCAACATTTTCGGCATATCCGTATTGAACCTGGCCCCAAGAGGTAATGCCTGGCTTTACAAGATGCAACTTCGAATATTGAGGTGCTTTTACGAGTATCTGCTCAATATAGAATTTACGTTCGGGTCGTGGTCCTACCAGCGACATGTCGCCCTTGAAAACATTAATAAAGTTGGGAATTTCATCTAAACGCCGCTTCCTCATAAATTTCCCAACGGGAGTAATACGCTTATCGTCCCTGCTGGCAAGCTGAGGACCTCCTGGTTCCGAATTCAGGTACATGGACCGGAATTTTAAAATCCTGAATGGTTTCCCATTTTTCCCAATCCGCTCTTGCCTATAAATAAGCTGCCCTTTCGATGTTGATTTAATAGCAATTATGAGTATGACTATCAATGGGGACAATAAAATTATAGCTCCAACCGACAGCACAATGTCCAGAAATGTCTTTACACTTTGTTGCCATGCAGGCAAAATATCTTTCGAAAGCAACAACAGCGGGTCATTGAATATATCTACACTTCTTACGGGAATATTTATTGTTCCATAAATTTCAGGCAAAATCCGGATGTAAACATCGTGCCTGTAAAGATTCACCAGTATCGCCTCCAGCTTTTCTTTCTCGGAGGCATCTGTAAGTACAAATATTTCTTCCACCTTCAACGCTTCAATTGTTTTTCCCAGATTTTTCGTACTCTCAAAATCTTCAGAGAGGTTACCCACAACTTCAAAGTGACTATTTTTCAGCCAATTGTTGTTATTTGTAAGAAAATTGTTAATCACATCACTTTTCCCCAAAATCATCACCTTAAAGCAATCTTTGCCTTTTTTGAAATTCTGGTTCTTAAAATAAAGAACCACAAACCGCCCAAAAAATACCAGAGCGAACTGGGTCACAAGCAAAAGCCAGAACGATTGATAATAGTCACGGTAACTGATGACGGTATCGTCGAGAATTAAGATGAAGAAAATTGCAAAAACTCCGACTATTGTTGATGTACCCAGGTTGAACAATAATTTACCAGACTGTTTTCTCCGGACATCTGCATAGGTGCCTGAGGAATAATAGATGATAAACCAAAATAACGGAACAAGTAAAAGTCCTGCAAAAAATTTTATATCTGCATGAAATGGAACATCAACGCCGAATTTAATTGTTTCAATATATATTTTCCGGTAAATAAAGAATATGCCCCAGGTTATTCCTGACGCCA
Organism: Bacteroidota bacterium; assembly: GCA_021779665.1. Taxonomy (GTDB): domain Bacteria; phylum Bacteroidota; class Bacteroidia; order Bacteroidales; family JAAUTT01; genus JAAUTT01. The sequence goes on from JAJYAG010000012.1 coordinate 60,186, forward strand.
GTAAATCGGCAATAATGAAAGGTTTGCGGAAGTTGTGATTTGCCATTGTTCTTTAAAATCCCATGTTAATTCGGGAAATTTACAGCAAAATTCTGAACTGATTTTGACTTAATACGGTGAGCCAGCTCAAGAGCCTGGAACATAATGTCGTTATGTACGGTTGACGAAAAGCTGTTTTTTATACTTTGTCGTAAATGGCGTAGTTCGTGTGAAATTATTTCTTTAAAATCAGCGTCACTCTTAGTAAGATCGACCTGAAAAACAGATTCTCCTTTGGTGCTGAAAACATTGGCCTGTACCAGGTTCTTTTCTTCGAGCTGATTTACAAGCAGGCTGGCCACTGCGCCATTATCGAGTTCCATTCTCACAGAAACAACTCCTCTTTCATTATCCTTAACTTCCCACGAATTAATGCTGATTTTTTTGGGAATACCCTTTAACAGGATTAGCTGCAAAGAAATGTCATTCAGTAAATATTCCATGAATCTGGCACCGCACCATACATGATCGCAACTCCCGAAAGAATGCTTCAAATCGGCCAGAAAGCAGTTGCTGTCGCTAAACCGGTTTAATATTTCAAAAAACCTGAAGCCTCCGGCAATCTGCATCAGTACACCCGATTCTTCAGAGAGTTTACGCAAATGTTGAATTTCGTCCAACCCTGCCAGAAAGGGATTGGTAATCAGAATATGCTTAAAACTTTTAATTGCCCTTTCGGTAGTTGACAGGAAATCGGGCGAAAAATCAGTGATTATTAATGCTTCGGTATAATTAAACAATGCTTCAACTGAAGGATATGATACCAGATTAAACTGAGCGGCAAATGTTTTTGTTTTAGAATAATCGGGAGAAAAACAGCCGGTAAGCTCAAATCCTTCGATCTGTGATAAAATATGAGCATAGAAGTTAGCAGTTTCAGAAGTTCCCAGAATTCCTGTTTTGATCATAAACAAGTATTTAAGCCTTACAAACATACTTTTTTTTATCTCAACTGTTGGTAAATTGTTGAAATACTTATTAACTGGTATTGTTCATAAAGTATAAATTTGCAGCGGAAAATATCTTGATTGGGTTATGGGCATAAACGACACATACAGACATAAGGGATTGAGGCTTAAACTCATTCAGGAACTGGCGCAAAAAGGGATTAACGATGAAGAGGTGCTGAATGCCATGGCCAAAGTTCCCCGCCATCTTTTTATGGAAAGCAGCTTTATCACCTTTGCTTACCGCGATCAGGCTTTCCCGATAGGTGCCGGACAAACCATATCGCAGCCATATACGGTTGCATTCCAAACCCAGTTGCTGCAGGTAAAAAAGCACGACAAAGTACTCGAAATCGGCACAGGATCGGGTTACCAGTCGGCCGTTCTGCTCGAAATGGGTGCCTATGTGTACACAATTGAGCGTCAACGCGAATTATTTGTTTCGACACAGAAAATGCTTTCGCAGCTTGGTTATAAGCCTCATATGTTTTTTGGCGATGGCTACGAAGGTCAGCCTGCATTTGCGCCTTTCGACAGGATTATAGTCACCGCTGCAGCTCCCGAGGTTCCCGAAAAACTGCTTCAGCAGCTTAAACCCGGTGGTAGGCTTGTAATTCCGGTAGGTGAACCAAGTGCTCAGCGAATGCTCCTGGTAGAAAAAACAGGTGAAGATTCTTATAAAAAAACCGAACATGGAGCTTTTGTTTTTGTTCCCATGCTCAAAGGAAAAAATTTCTAATATGATACAAATCAAAACTCTCGTTTTCAATCCTTTTCAGGAAAACACGTATTTACTCTCCGACGAAACCAACGAATGCATCATTGTGGATGCCGGTTGTTACACCGCTCAGGAGTTCGACTTACTTGTAAATTATCTTTCGAAAAATAACCTAAAGCCTGTGAAGCTTATCAACACTCATTGTCATGTGGATCATGTACTGGGTATTTCACGGCTCATGGAAAAGTATAACCTTCCTTTCGAAGCGCACAAAAACGAAGACCGCATTATTGGCGAAGCTGTTAAACACGGGAAAGTTTTTGGTTTCGAACTTGAGCAGCCTCCCTATCCTACCAATTATCTGAAAGAAGGTGATGAAATAAAGGTCGGTAATTCCACGCTTAAAGTTCTGGAAGTTCCGGGACATTCGCAGGGTCATATAGCTTTTCACAGCGAAGAGGGGAATTTTGTAGTTGTTGGCGATGTGCTTTTCAGAGGAAGTATTGGTCGCACCGACCTTATAGGTGGGGATTACGATCAGCTTATCAACAGCATATACAAAAAACTGCTTGTGCTGGACCGTTCAACAGTTGTTTATCCAGGTCACGGACCTTCTACAACCATTGGCGAAGAAATAATGACTAACCCTTTTCTTTCACAACTAGGGATATAACTGACTGTCTAAACTCCCGGACAGATAATTAATAAGAATCTTCTGCGTTTTGGTAGTTTATCAAACATAACAGAGAACTGAATTTTATCATATAATAAACTCAAGGTTTTCAAAACCTTTGCAAACATTTTTTAAGAAACAGAAAAATACTTTATGCAAACCAGTGATTTCTTATACAGGCACATAGGGCCTCGCAAAAACGATATCTCCGAAATGGTTAAAACCATTGGGGTAAACTCTCTCGACGAACTGATCGATAAAGTTGTTCCTGAAAGCATCCGCTTACGTGAGCCGCTCAAGCTCCCACCAGCAATGACTGAACACGAATACCTTAAAAAAATAAGTGAAATTTCCGGCAAAAACAAAATCTTCAGAACCTACATCGGACAAGGTTATTATAATACAATCTTTCCATCGGTAATCAAACGCAATATTCTGGAGAACCCAAGCTGGTATACCTCTTACACTCCATATCAGGCCGAAATATCGCAGGGACGACTTGAAGCGCTGCTCAACTTCCAAACCATGGTTACCGAGTTAACAGCAATGTCATTGGCCAATGCCTCCTTACTCGACGAAGCCACTGCTGCTTCTGAAGCCATGATCATGCTGTTCAACAGCCGCTCGCGCGAACAGGTAAAAGGCAATGCTTTGAAATTTGTTGCCGACACGCATGTTTTCCCGCAAACTCTTGATGTTCTGAAAACCCGTTCGGCTCCTCTCGGAATCGAACTGATTATAACCGATGTATTAAATACCACTTTACCGGAAGGTACTTTTGGCGTTCTGGTGCAGTATCCGGATGCAAAAGGTGAAATAACCAATTTCAAAAAGTTAACTGAAGATTGCCACGCCAAACAGGTTAAAGTTGCTGTTGCTTCCGATCTGCTCAGTCTCGTTTTATTGACACCTCCGGGCGAATGGGGCGCCGATGTTGTTGTTGGAACTACCCAACGTTTCGGTATTCCGATGGGTTTTGGCGGTCCTCATGCCGGATTTTTTGCCACCCGCGACGAATTCAAGCGTAACATGCCAGGCCGTATCATTGGTATTTCTGTGGATGCCCAGGGCAAAAGAGCCTTACGTATGGCGCTGCAGACTCGCGAACAGCATATCAAGCGCGAAAGAGCCACTTCAAATATATGTACCGCTCAGGCTTTGCTTGCAACCATGGCCGGTATGTATGCCGTTTACCATGGCGCCGACGGACTGAAAAACATTGCCCGCCGAATCCATTCATATGCCTCTTTTATAGCAAAAGAACTGGTTGCTTTAGGTTACGAAAACCTTAACAAAAACTTTTTCGACACCCTTCTTGTAAAAGGTTTGACTCAAAAGATAAAGGAACTTGCACTGGTTAAGGAAATAAACTTCCTGTACAATGCTGATGGTACAATTGGTATCAGTCTGGACGAAACCACCAGCCTTGATGATGTGCAGGATATTATCACCATTTTTGCCGAAGCTGCAGGAAAAACTTTTAAACCTTCTGCTACTTTACCAGAAACAGAAATTGTAGCTGAACACTGCCGTACATCGTGCTTCCTGACCCAGGAGATATTTAACAAGCACCGCAGCGAAACAGAAATGATGCGTTATATCAAAATGCTGGAGCGCAAAGATATTTCGCTCACTCATTCTATGATTTCGCTTGGTTCGTGCACCATGAAACTCAATGCCGCAACTGAAATGCTGCCTTTGAGCTGGCCCGAGCTCGGCAACATCCACCCTTTTGTTCCTGCCAATCAGGCCGAAGGATATTATCAGCTTGTTAACGAACTGGAAGATTACCTGAAAGTTGTAACAGGCTTTGAAGCGGTTTCTTTCCAGCCAAATTCGGGCGCTGCAGGCGAGTATGCCGGTTTATTGATGATGCGTCAGTATCATATTCAAAATAACCAAACACAGCGCAACATGGTGTTGATCCCATCGTCGGCTCACGGTACAAACCCGGCAAGTGCAGCCATGGCCGGAATGGACATCAAAGTTGTGGATTGTGATAACAATGGCAACATCAAGCTCGATTGCCTAAAATCGCTGGCTGAACAATATAAAGATACCCTTGCCGGCTTTATGGTGACTTATCCGTCGACACACGGTGTTTTTGAAAGCCAGATTAAAGAAATGGCCGATATAATTCACGAAAACGGCGGATTGGTTTACATGGACGGCGCCAACATGAATGCACAGGTTGGACTTACCAATCCTGCCACGATCGGAGCCGATGTATGTCACCTGAATCTTCATAAAACCTTTGCCATTCCACATGGAGGTGGCGGTCCCGGCGTTGGTCCTGTTGCCGTGAATAAAAAGCTTGCACCGTTTATGCCTTCCCATTCTGTTGTTAAAACAGGCGGCGAAAAAGGGATACACGCTGTTTCGGCAGCCCCTTTCGGCAGTGCCAGTGTACTTGTTATTTCTCATGCATACTGCGCTATGCTTGGTTCGGAAGGATTAACCGAAGCAACAAAAATGGCCATTCTGAATGCCAATTATCTGGCAGCACGCCTCAACAGCTATTTCCCCGTGTTGTACCGCGGCGAAACCAATTATGTAGCTCACGAAATGATTTTTGATTGCAGACCCATCAAGGCCATTTCGGATATTTCGGAAGCTGACATTGCAAAACGTTTAATGGATTATGGATTCCATGCTCCTACCCTCTCGTTCCCTGTTCACGGAACGCTTATGGTGGAACCTACCGAAAGCGAATCGCTGGAAGAGCTGAATCATTTTGCTGAAGCTATGATTTCGATTCATGAAGAAATTCAGCAGGTGGTGAAAGGCGAAGCTGATAAGACAAACAATGTTCTGAAAAATGCGCCACATACCCAGGAAGTTGTGATTTCTGATGCATGGAATAGACCTTATGCCCGCGAAAAGGCCGCATATCCTCTTCACTGGATCCGGAGTAATAAATTCTGGCCTACCGTAAGCCGTATCGACGATGCCTTTGGAGACCGCAATCTTGTTTGTACTTGTGAACCGGTTGAAAGCTACCGGAATTAATTCATAATATTTAATAAAAAAACCTGCTCTTAAATACATCTTAAGAGTAGGTTTTTTTGTTTATTTGTAATTAGTATGTTTTAGAACACATTTTTATCCTGATAACTTTTTAGCCTTATTAAGATTAATAGATGAAAAGTAATATTTATACAGACAAGGAAATAGTTGAGAAAATATTACAGAGCGATAAAAAGGTTCTTTCTTTTCTTTACGAACACAATTTTGATTCATTAAAAAGAAAAATAACTTCCGAAGGCGGCACTGAAAGCGATGCTCAGGATATTTTTCACGATGCGCTGATGATATTATTTGTAAAAATCCAAAAGGATGGCTTTGAACTTACAAGTTCCATTCATACATTTTTACAAGCCATAGCACGTAATCTTTGGAAAAAAGTCCTGGCTTCAAATCCCGGACGTTTCAAAAGAATTAATGATGAATTAGAAATTATCTCTGAAGAATTCCCTGATGAAGAATACCTTCATATTGAGCGGAGGAAACTTTACTTAAAATATTTATCGGAATTGCCTGAAGATTGCAAACGGATGATACAGCTTATTATTAAAGGGGTAACATTGAAGGAAATTACCCGTGTAATGGCTTACAATTCGCTTGAATTTACCAAAACAAAACGTTACCGCTGTAAAGTAATGTTAATTAATAAGATCTCTGCCGATCCCTTATATAATGAACTGAAAAATGAAAGATCTGGAACAACTGGTTCAATTCCTCGATGGTGAGCTCAACGAAGTTGAAAAACAGCAACTTATTGAAAAATTAAAGAACAATCCCGGTTTAAGCGAAAAACTTGATCTGATTAAGGATTTTGATGCATTAACAGGCGATAAGCAACTTTCGGGTTTTGAAGATACATTAAAAGAGGTTGAAGTTGATTTCATGAAAAGAAAGCAGGCTACTTCAAGACTCCAACTTAAATTTTGGATGCAGGTTGCAGCTGCTGTGCTCATTTTGATTTCAGCCGCCACCTATTTTCTTGTAATTAAAGAAAAAACATCCCCTTCTGCCGATAGTCTGTATGCATCCTATTATCAGAAACTACCGGCTGATTATGCCACCAGATCGAATGAGAACGGCAACGACTTATTCATTAACGCCATAAAGCTCTATAACGAAAACAGATACGACGAAGCCATTTCAATATTCAATAAGATTATTCAGGCTGACCCATCTAATAATGCAGCACGTTTGTTCTTAGGCATTTGCTACACCGAAACAAATAACTTCCAAAAAGCATCAGGACTATTTAATGATATTCTCATCAAACACGATCCAATTTTTGAAGAGCACGCGGCCTGGTACCTGTCGTTATGCTACATCAAAACTAAAAAGCCAGATTTAGCCAAGCCTCTGCTTAATAATCTTGTAGAAACCAGGTCTTTTTACGTTGGAAAAGCCTCGGAATTGTTGAGAAAATTGAAGTAGTTTGATGAAGTCCTCAGTTGACTGACCTCGGAAGGCAGCCAAACATTAGTCGATAATGGGCGGTTTTACGAAACAGATCTGAAAAGTCTTTACCCGACAGATTTGGAATCGCCCCTCAGTTTACTAAATAACCACCAAATGGAAGGTACAATTAAAAGCAACCCAAGCAAAGCAAGATAAAAACCCTGATCGTTCCCGACAGGCAGATTAACAGATGCATCGCCATAGATTACGTATCCCGTCCAGAAGAAGGGATGACTGTGCATTTTATCCGCATGTTCAATGTATTGCAGTTTCGACTGCCTTAATGCTTCACATATCTGCAGGTTATCATTTAAGCCCTGATAAAACCCTTTTATAAGTTCAAAAGAAGCATGGTCATTTACGGGCCACAAAGTCATTATAACCGAGCGACTGCCCGAGGAAAGAAAAGCTCTGCCAGTGCTGATAACCTCCTCACCTCCATAATTCTTTCCTGCTCCAGTATTACAAGCGCTTAAAATTACAAGTTGCGACTGCTGGTTTAAATTATAAATTTCGTAATTATGCAGAAAACCATCATCTCCAGGTGGTGACCCGGCAAACAACAATTTCGACTGTAAAGAAGAATCGCTGTTAAGAATACCATGCGTAGCAAGATGGATGATGTCATATCTACCGCATACTCTTTTGAATCTGGTCTCGGTTGCTCTTTTCCCAAGCAACAACATTCCCCCGGCAACAGAATTAGCAAACTCTATTTCCTTTTTAGCATTTGGCAAGCTCCCGAAAATAGAAGTATCAGAGCGTACTGCCAATAATGTGCGGGATATGGTATCGTTAAGTTTCATATCCGAATACACGGGCGCAACGGCAAGCAAGCGGGCATGACTGTTAAAACCGGGACGAAGCCTCAGTTCATTCAGAAATGTTATGGACGGTGCATAATAAACTGACACAGCTTTAATGAGGTAAGGCAAATCGCGATAGCCTGTTATCTGACTCGGAACTTTCACAACTAACGCCTCAAAGGGAATTTTTCGAAGATGATTATCGGCAATAATGGTGAGCTTTTTCCCTTTAATAAAATTTTCGAATGGGTTTATAAGAATTTTGTAAAGTTCATTGCCATCCTCAGCGAATTTACGAACACTGTCGGGGGCATAATTTAAACTGTTAAAGTTATTGATGCGGGCGTAAAAACGATTGGCTAACTTTGCAAGATCTACATTTTTCAAACTATCGACTACAATCTTCAGGTTTCTGTTATCGAAGTAAAAAGCGATCAGCAAACTACGGTTCATCTGATATTCAATAATACATTCATCATTTTTAAGAGTCTTCTGAAAAGCTGTTGGGTTCACAACTTCCATAGAGTACTTAAGGTTATAGTAATTAGGATAGTGCTTTTTATATAGCTGTTCCAGATCTGTTCTTTTTGCAGCCAGAATATCAAGTTGTGTATTCAGTTTATAATTATCTCCATCCCCTGTTTTTAATTTCTGTGTTAGCACAGAAATCCGCGTATTTAAAGAATCCTCCTGCAATTTATACTTTTCAGGAAGCATACCAACCCGCTGGCCGTATTTACTCCGGAGCATACTTAACATAACCGTGGCCCTTCCCTGCTCGGCATATTTGTATACAAGCTGCTGATAGTAGCTATCGCCTGTAAGTTCATGCAATCTCAGGCATATCTCGATAATCCGGGGAAAGTAATAACTCCGGAGATTAGTAAAAACAAGCATCTGCTCTTCACCCGGAAGCTGCGTCTTATAGTTGTACACCTGTTCAATGGCTGAATGCAGGTTTTTAAGCCCTTGCCTGTAATACACAATCTTTTTTTTATCATCATTGTCCCTTCTGGCCAGAGCGAAAAATGCTTCGCCTTTTCCATAAAGGCCTCCTATTAAATTAGGCAAAGAGATGGCATCTTTAAAATTCAAGTCAGCATTAACATCCTCGTTATGCTCATGGGGTAGCAATGCAAGAATTGATTTATGATAATGCTCCAGAGCCTTTTTATAATCACCATTAACCCAAAAAAAATAATAGGCCCAATAATAGTATATATCACTTACATTTATATTCTTTGGGAAAGTTTCACTTAATCTTTTTAAAACAGCCGGATTAATCTTTGAAAATAAATCATAATGAGATTGCACCTTTAAGAAATAAATAAATCTAACGTATAAACTCAAACTTATTTTTTCGAATTGCTTATCCTGAATAAAAGCCAGGCAGTATTTTCTGAAAGCAATGGTATCTCCCAGCATTTTGCAACAAAATGCCTGTCCCAGATAACCTTCAAGTTTAAAGTCAGTGTATGGCTTAAGCTTAACAAAATAGTACTGGGCTGTTCTATATTCTTTTAAGGTTTGATAAGAAAATGCCAGCCGAATAATAAAATCCGGATTATCCGGAAAAAGTTGGTAAGCTTTTTTCATATAAAATATATCCTTATCATAATCTTGATTGTGGAAGGAATATCTCGATTTAAAAAAGTAAAGGGCTGCTTCAATCTCTTTATCTGTTGTTTTTGAAAAGCGTTCCTCATAATCCAGGAGCTGTTTCCGATAAGGTTTGGTCTGGTTAGGTTTTAAATAGTAAAAAATTCGCCATACATTCCTATAAAAAATTCGGCTTTGGCCTTGTCCCAGTTTCTCCAATAGAGTGTTGGCAGTTAAGAGGAAATGAGCCATTTCGTTATATTGGCTCCGCTTATACTGAAAAACAGCTTCTAACCCTGATAACTTAGCCCTTCGTATTGTATTAGGTTTAATGCCGGGCATTAAGATTTTGGCAGTATTTTCACACTCAACCAAATTAATACCGTCCGCATTCATAAGTTTATAACAGAGTACCTGCCATAAAAAGAACCGGGTTAATGGTTTGGTGGCGACTTTAAAATCTTTTATCAATGTAAAATCAACATCAGTTCTTTTTTCTTTAAATATTGATTCTACAGTATGGATATATCGTTTATCGGTTTGATTTTTAACCAGCGTACCAGCCTTTCTTAATGCTTCATTGGACCGGGTTTTATCGTTTTTCTCGTATTCAATTATCGCGATGTTTAACCAGGCAATAATTTCCTCAGGCCCGTTCTGAAACGAAACGTGTTTGAATTCTCCAAGTGCCGCATCGAACTTTCCATGGTCGTATAAATATATAGCATCTGCAATTCTCTGATTATCTGCATCGGTCGCGAAAACCCGGCAAACACTTAAAACAAGGATGAAAAATATTGTCAATCCTTGTTTCATAGTATGTTAAAAAACTTTATACCCATCATCCACCCTGTCAAAAAAAAAGCTACCTTTCGTTAAATCAATCTCCAACAATTATGAAAGAACCATTACCTAAGCTGCAAAATGTTCCGGATCCGCCGCCACCGGATCCTCCGCCGAATCCTCCTGATCCTCCTCCTGATCCTGAACCGAATTAGGCTAACGTCAAAATTAATGAAAGATGTTAAAAAGGAAAGAAATTTAGTCTAATTTAAAGTAAATCGGACGTAAAAGTATTAAAAAACCATATCGGTAAATTCCGGTTATGGTTTTTTGTTTTGGTAAGCAGTCGACGGAGGTCAGTCGTCAGTCCACTGCCAATACAATAAAGAAAAAAGCCGACGGTCCACAAACATCAGTCCACTGCCAATACAAATATTAAGGTCGATAGACGATGGTCGATGGTCGATAGTGAAATAGTCCTTGTCCACGAACATCAGTCCATGGCCAATACAAAAAACAGTCTGCGGGCCGTCGACTTGTTTTCCCTTTATTCACTGTCGTCCGTCGTCTGTTGAGGCTCTGCTGCATATTATTGTTGGTACTAAATAGAACCTGCAATTGCGGCGATGTTAAAATTAATGCGCTTTTTGAGACATTATCGCGCCGCCAAAATTAATTCTGGTTACTTTAACCCAGGGCGTCGTTTCACTTTGCCCCGGGCTGAATTATCAAAGGCCTTCAGCCTTAAAAAACAATAAAATCCAATCCACATTTTTGTACAACATAGCCTCTGTGGACTGTGTATCTATATTCCCTGTATTGGCTGTCGTCTGTCGTTTGTTGACTGTCAACTAATAATAACATATTCCATAACAGCAGTTATAGCTTTAAATCTATTATGCTTACATGCTTATTTTAGTTTATTTTTGCAATTAAAATTAATTTAGCCTTATGGACGAAAACAACAGGCAGTATAGCAACGGAGAAATTACAGTATTCTGGCAGCCAAAGAAATGCATCCATGCTACCATTTGTTACACACAGCTCAACGAAGTATTCAATCCGCGTAAACGACCCTGGGTGGATATGAGCGGATCCACAACTGATAAGATTATTGATATTGTAAACCGCTGTCCTACCGACGCTTTAACATACCGGTATAACAAGGATCTGGAAACCGAAGCCACCGAAGGAATTAAAGACGCTCCTAAAGTGGAAGAGAAACCTGTAATTATTCAGATAATGAAGGATGGCCCTATGGTAATTACAGGAAAAATTCAACTGCGCGATAATGAAGGAAAAGAATACAAGACCTACTCCATTACCTCGCTTTGCCGTTGTGGCGCTTCAAACAATATGCCTTTTTGCGACGGAACGCACCGGAAGATAGGATTTCAGGGATAGCAACCAGTAGCGAGTAACTAGTAATGAGTAAAAAGACAAATGCAGTTTGGCGGATAAAAACCAGACTATAAAAAAAATCAAGTGGAAGAAACACCTAAAAAACCAAACGCCGAGTTTACTTTTAAACCAGGGGCATCGCTCAGGGTAAAGGGAAATTTTATTTTGAAAGATTCGGAAGGCAACATCATAGAGACTCCCGCAGAAATAAAACTTTGCCGCTGCGGAAAATCAAAAACAATGCCTTTTTGCGACCATTCACATCGTAACCTGTAATATGCAATCATCAGTCAAAATAAATGTGAACTCCGAAATCGGGGAGCTTGATGCAGTGATTCTCCATTCACCCGGTCCCGAAGTCGAAAACATGACCCCCGAAACAGCCCAAAGAGCATTGTATAGCGACATACTGAATCTTAATGTGGCTTTGAGGGAATACAGTCAATTTTACGGTGTGCTTAAAAAGGTAACCAATACTTACCAGGTTAGTAAGCTCCTGGCCGAAGTGGTCCAAAATCCTGAAAACCGATCGCTGCTGACTGATAAAATTATAGATATCGATCCCCATCCTGATCTGAAGGAAATATTGGATTCTTTCTCGGCTGAACAGTTTACCCGTTTGGTGATTGAAGGCGTACCAATGCAAAAAAATACACTCACGGCTTTTCTTTCCAAAGAGCCTTATATATTGCCTCCGCTTCACAATTTCTTTTACACACGCGATTCAGCCATTGCCATCCGCAACAACGTACTTATCTCGCGCATGGCCAACAAAGTTCGCGAAAGGGAATCGCTTATCATGGAGACAATTTTTGACATGCATCCCTGTTTCGACACTCAGACACGGAATCCGATTAAAACTGATTATTATAAAAAGAGTGCCACAATTGAGGGCGGTGATTTAATTGTAGCCCGGAATGATATTCTGCTGGCTGGTATGGGAATACGGACCAACTCTAAAGTGATTGATTTTTTGATTGATAAGTTCAAAGATAAGAAAACCACCCAGCATATTCTGGTGCAGGAATTACCATCTAAACCTGAATCGTTTATTCACCTCGATATGGTTTTTACACTACTGAGCCACAGTGAATGTATGGTTTATGAGCCATTGATACTGGCTCCTTCGAGCTACAGCACTGTGCATATACATATTGATAACGGAGAAGTAAAAAAAATAAGGTATGTGGATAACCTCGTTTCTGCATTAAAAAACCTGGGGATGGATCTGGAACCACTTTATTGTGGAGGAAGAAAAGATTCCGTTTACCAGGATCGTGAGCAGTGGCACAGTGGCGCTAACTTTTTTGCTTTTGGACCCGGTAAAGTATTGGGTTACGAAAGAAATCTCTATACCATGGATGAACTTAACAATCATGGTTACGAAGTAATTAAAGCCGTTGATGTTCTGGAGAACCGCAACCATCCGAAAAACCATAATAAATGCGTGGTAACCATTGAAGGATCGGAATTGCCCCGAGGTGGCGGTGGTACGCGTTGCATGACCATGCCTTTGTGCAGGAAAGAGATTTGAGGGGTTACGGGATTCGAGTTTTGAGTTACGGGATTCGGGTTGCGGGATTCGGGTTACCTGTTGTGGGGTGTACCCCA
>JAJYAG010000146.1 GCA_021779665.1 Bacteroidota bacterium
AACCTTCCTGCGAAAGTTTCAGGTTGCTCATGGCACTTTTCCAGCTCTCGGTCTGGGTGTCCAGTCCTTCATCTATAATTTTTTCAAGATTCCTTACATGCTTAATGGGGTATTTGGCCGATTGCTCTTTCAGGGCATCGATTTCCTTCTTTAGCTCGGTGAGGATTTCATTTTTCTGAATGAGGTACCGCATGGTTAGCATTAACTCGTTGCTCTTGATATCAAGTTCGTTCTCGAGCGTATTTCGCCTTACTTCCATCTCAACCATTTTTTTCTGTTTCTCAAGTTCATAGCGGAATATCCTGTAAGCGACATAATTGAGGAGCACAAAAATCAGAATATAGGCCGAAAAAGCATAATATGTGAGATACCAGGGAGCTTTTATTACAAATTTCCGGGAGACAGGAACTGCGTTCACATCGGTTTTGATTTCGACGGTGTAGGTGCCAAAACGCACATTGTTATAGCTAAAATTATCAATGGTGGTTGTATGCCATTGATCTTCCAACTCCGGAATTCGATAATAATAAACCTTTTCCTCCATATTGAATCTTGATGGATCGGAGAAGAAAACCCGGAGGTTATTTGTGGTATAGGGTACTTTTATAGGAATGGAACTATCGCACATTTCTAGGGTTCTACCCTTACCCTGGAAAATGATTGATTTGAAGAAAACACTGGAAGTAATATGCAGATTTCCGGTATTAGGCGCATTTAAGATGGCAAAGCCCGAATGTATTGGAAAAAGTATATTTCTTGAATCAATTTTAATAATCTCCAGGTCGTTACCTGAGGTGTGAATATTTTTCTGACTGAATTCCAGAATTTTTCTGACTTTAAAGTCACGGTTGATATCGAAAAGGCCAATTTTATTTTCCAGAACCAGCCAGTATTGTGTTCCTTCGAAGGGAATTATTTGCACTGCTTTGTTAAATTCTTTCAACTGTTGGTTAAGTATTTTAAAACTCACAATTTTGTTTGCATCATAATCGAAGGTATATAACTGGTCGGACCCCGTAAAAATAATCCGGTTGTTGATCTTGAAAACGTCTATGTTTCCCGCAGTGCCATTTATTCTTTCAAAAAATCTCCTGCTTTGAACCGAATCCAGTTTATCGTTCAGCTCTAATTTGTAAATGCCTCTCTGGTGATGCGAAGCCCATACAAACCCAAGATAATCAACCTCTACATGGCGCGATGGTTCGTTGTATCCTTTTATTTTGCTTTTGAATTTCCAGTTACCCTGACCGTCTTTTTCAAAAATAACCAGCCCGGTATAAGTTCCTTCAATAATAAAATCTTTCAAGGTTTTAAGAGTCCAGCCGCCTGTAACTTCCGAAATCTGTCGGAACGACTGGTTATCTGCAACAAAAGTACCTTCGTTATGTCCACATAACACCTGGTTATCGAATTCTCGCAACGACCAAACCTGTCCCTGACTTCCGGGAACCATTTTAATATCCGAAAAACTGTAATGGTTGTCAAAGTTGTTGATCTTTGCAGTAAACAATCCCTGGTTTGTGCCAATATACAGAAAATCGTTCTTTTTCAGAATGGTATAGATGGTGCCCAGCGTTCCCGTAACATTGGTATATTGCACCATGGGCGAAAAAATCTCCAGATAATTGGTTCCCTGGTCCAGGCCTACCCAAATTCCCTGTTCCGCATCTTTAAAAAGGGATAAGACTGTGTTGTTTTTAAGACCATTGGAAAAGTTAAAAGTCTTTTTAATTATGCCACGTGCATTGAATTCGATAATACCACCTAGAATGGTCCCGAACACAAAAGTGGAGTCGTTAACAGCAACTCCGGCATTACAGGTGTTATATTTCAGAAAATCAGACACTTCGCATGGGAATGGAGTTATCTTTTCATCTTTCAGAATAAACAAGCCATTGTTTGCTGTACCAATCAGGTAAGAGTTGTCGGGATAGGGAACAATGGTGTGGATTTTCAGTGTCGAAAACAGGTTAGTTCCGGGAATTATGGTGTATTTGTCGTTTTCGAAATTAAAGAGCCCCATACCAAGAATCTGAACCAAAAAACCATTATTTCTTTTAGGAAACATAAATAGCAGTGTAAAAGGGGCGTCGGGTTTCCTTATGGTTTTGTAATCATAGATATAGATGGTGGTGAACGACTGAAAGTAAATCTTCCCGTTCTGTTCATAGATCTTCCAGATTTCGTCGTTGCTTTTTATTTCTGCAAGCTTTGCCAGGGAGAAGTACCGGAGTTTGCAATCGCTGCCCTTTTGCCAGTATCCTAGTTCTTCGAACCCGCCAGTAAATATTAAGCCTTTGTTGTCGATAAATACCGAACGGGCGCCTTTATTATTCGGTAATTTATAAGTTGTTGTGGTTAATCCGTCGTATTCGATCAAACCTTCACTGTTAGCAAAATATACAAGTTTGTTGGCAGGATGTTGATAAATTCCCCAATTTTGGTTTTCAACCTGAATACTGCCCGAAATAAAATTTTTGATTTCGTGGTACTGAGTTGAAACTGCGCCACTAATCAGTGTGAAAAAAGAATTAAGAAATACTAAAACCAGGCTCAGGCGAATTTTGATCATCTTTAAGGGTTAAAGATGTAAAAATAAAAAACCCGGAAGATATTTTATGGGATTCGGCTTAATATATGCTCTCGAGCTATAGAATTTGTCAAAACACCGAAAATATTAATGCTCCTTAGTTTAAAATATTAACTTTAATGCAAAAAAATTAGATGCTTGCCTTAGATAAAGATTTACAAGCCAAAAAATCTACTTTAGAAGAATTTCAGGATCTTACATTAAGGATTTTGGATTTTTTGCCCAATGTAATTAGTGGATATGAGGACAAAGGAAATTTCCGCATTTATGTTTCGAATCAAGCCGGAATTAGGAAATATGTGCGTCCCATTAATCAGAATTTGTTTTTAGAAAAGAAGGAGTTTATTTTAAGGTTCAGTTTGCTGAAACAGGTTTTTGAGAAAATAAAAACAGGCGAAACAATATTTTCGGAAGATGAAAATATTGTTATTGATACAACCTTGTATACCATACAGCAAACCATTGGAGCTGGTTTGGATTTGCTTGTTGAACCAAACAGCGCAAGAAAACATGTGGGCAACAGATTTGAAGATTTGATTAAGGTCATTTTCAATTCTATTGGAGTTTCGAGTAAGAAATTGGTCCTGCAAATACCATATGAAACTGAAGAAGGGGTTAAAAGTTATAAATGTGAGAATGACTTGATTCTTTCTCCTTTTCAAAAAGTGAGGTCGACATCTAATTCACTCGACGAAAATGAGATTGTTCTCTCGGCTAAGACTACTTCTAAAGACAGGATGGGTAAACTTTTTATTGATAAAATTCTACTTGAGAAATTTGTTAACCACCCTCAAAAGGTTATTGCTGTGTTTTTGAACGATGTTCAGAGGAAAGAAGATAATAACATCAGCTATACTCTTGTTTCTGGTTTGTTCATGGTTTATACCAAATTCCTAACCCAACTCGACGGAATCTATTATCTTGATCCTCCTCCGGTGGTCAAAAAATCACCATATTCTAATCACATGAAAAGGTTTTCTGATTTATTAACCAAAGACTTAAGAAAACTTTTAACCTCTTAAAAATTTTCTTCTCTTTTGTGCTTCCATCTCATCTTTTCCTGAAATGATGCGATCTATATGTTCCCTATCCTCCAAACGTTTTTGAATCATTTCGCAGTATTGAGAATTTAATTCACATCCCAGCCATTTTCTTTGGTATGCTTCAGCAACTGCATAGGTTGTACCTGAACCTCCAAAAGGATCAACTATTATGCTTTCATTATTTGAGGATGATAATATTATTTTGCGCAGGAGTTCAATGGGCTTTTGAGTCAAGTGAGGGTACTTTTCCCATGAGCTGTTAGAAATAGTAGGAATTTCCAGAACATCCTTTGGTTTAGCCCCTAAAGGATTTGGTTCCCATACGTATAAATTTTTACTTCCGTTTGAATACTGAGAGGTTTCGGCTTGAGTACGTTTCGGATATTTAGTTGTATGCTCATTATAGGGAATTCTAACCTCGTCAATATTGAAGATAAACTCTTTCGATTTTCTGAAGTGCAGGATACTTTCATGTGATCGGCCCCAGTCTGCGCCCAAATTTGCTTTATTCCGGTAAAACCAAACCAGCCATTTGCAACCTTTAAAAAGATGTGAAGCCGACCACTTGATATCAGCTAATATTTCTGAAAATCCACATATATAAAGCGAACCAGTTTTTCTAAGTACGCGATGGGCTTCGTTTATCCAACTTAAAGACCAGTCAATGTATTCTTTTTGTGAGGAAAAGCTATCCCATTCCGCTTTATTAATATTATAAGGAGGATCTGCAAATATAAGATCAACTGAATTTGAATTAAGTTGTTTTAAAAATGCAATGACGTCGGTATTGTAAAGCTTTCCATAATTAGTACTAAAGTAAATTGAGTTCTCTTCAGGTTTTTCTTTTTTAACTGCGTAAGGAATTGTAAGTTGCAGCTCTTCTAAAAGAGTATTTATCCTTTCTTCGGAGTATACTCGATAATTATTAATCGGATGCCTTGTGCTGCTAAATTTTCCATTATTGTCCCACCTACGTAGCGTTTCAGGACTAACATTCAATATTTCAGCTGCCTGCTTAATACTATAAAACTTATCCATATCGTTGCACAACCTTATACATGGTTATGCACAAATGTATAAAAATTTTGCTTTTTTAATTCTGGTGTTAATAAGTTTTATTTTTCATTTGTTTTGAATTTCCTTCTTTGCAGCTTCATCAACTTTAAATCCTAATTTATCCAATCCTCTTTTTACATCCGGGTCTTTCATAAATAAATCCCACAACAGCCCTGTACGGTAGTTTTCCATCATTACTACAATAGGGCCCTGATCAATGGCCAGGTACCGTTTGGGATACCAGTTATCCTGCACGCTGAAGGCATCGTAAAAACCAAATTCGCCCCACAGGTTGCTTCCAAGTTTGTAATAGAAGCTCTTCATAGCATCCATCGACTGTGTGGGGGTGTATGGAAAGGATGAGAGTGCTGCTGTCGGAGAAATTACACCCAGATCGTTCTGCTCGCCGGGAGCGTGGGCATGATAACCATTTACAGAATAGCTTGCGGTTAAACCCCAGCAGGTGGAGTCGTACCCAGCATAGTTTTTTGGATTAAGAGTACACCAACGGTGATTGATAAGTGTTTGATTGCGGTTTGCTTCCCAATAATTTGCATATTGGTCGCTTAATCCACGCGGATCTAATCCAAGGTAAGAATAATGTGCCCAGAATAACGGTCCTCCGAATTCTTCAGCATAGTTATGCTTTAGGTATAATTTGTAACCGTATTTTTCATTGTCCGAAACAATTTTTCCTCCACGCGCCCAACCCTGATGATATACCTCGGGTTTTACCGGATGGGTGGGAGAGGAGGCTGCCATCACGTAAAGTATGAGGCATTCGTTATAGCCTTCCACCGGAAAGTTCATGATCCAGCCTTTGTCGGGCGACCAGTGCCAGTAGATTACATTTTTACCCTGGGTAAACCAGTCCCACTCCACTTCACGCCAAAGTTTATCGACATCTGCTGAAAGTTTTTTCTCAGCATCGTTACCATCTTTAAAATATTGTTTTACGGCTATCAATCCCTGGATCATGTAGGACGTTTCCACCAGGTCGGCGCCGTTGTCGTTACCTCCGAATGGTTTTACCCTGCCTGTTTCGCCATCAATCCAGTGAGACCATGCTCCATGAAACCTATCGGCTTTTTTCAGAAAGTCGACAATCTTCTGGAGGCGCTCCAATCCTTGTTGTCGGGTGATAAAACCTCTTTCAATACCCACCAGGATTGCCATTACTCCAAATCCACTACCTCCGGAGGTGACAATGTGCTTATCATTCTCGGGATATACATCGTCCGAGTGATAGCGTTCGCGTGCCATTCCCGAATTTGGTTCGGCCCCGTCCCAGAAATATTGGAAAGTTCGATATTGAACCAGTGTGAATAGCGAATCGTCCGATATGGCTGGAATATCAGTTCCGGCCTGGGCTGTTTTCGATTGTGGATTGCACGAAACGGCAATTATAACTGCCAGTATCAAAAAGGAGAATGTTCTCATATATATTGTTTTACTCTGTTTACAATTTAACTTTTGAATTAGGTACATAATAAATAAAAGTGATCCCCAATAAACCCAGAGGGTTTATATGTTTATAGAAAAGCTAAGTGAGAAAGAATATTCGACCCCAGCTGGGGTCGCACTAAATCCATCTCCAGATTTCTATAAACATGTGATACCTCCGGTATCATTATTATGAAAAGGACAACTTCATAGAATTGTAGTAAGTAAAAGGTAAAGTAACTTCTGTCAACCATATTTTTTTAACCAAATCAACCACAATCAATATGTAAATCCCAGTTTCGTTAACCCGGTTTTAATTTCACTATTATTCATAAAAAGATTCCAGAGCAACTGGGTTCTGTAGTTCTCAATCATACAAATAATCGGTCCCTGGTCAATCGCCAGGTATGAACTGGCAAACCAGGCTTCCTTTAAGTTTACTGCATCGTAAAATCCATATTCGCCCCAAAGCTTATCGCCAAGCACATAATAGAAGAATTTCAAAGCTTCCATGCTTTCGTTTGGGGTATAAGGAAAGGAAGAAAGAGCTGCTGTCGGGGCGATCACTCCTATATCGTTGTTTGGTGAGCTGGCAGTATATCCGTTACGGATATCGCTGGCTGTCAAACCCCAAAACTGAGCTGAATAGCCCTTCTGATTTTTAGGATTTGCTTTGCTGTATTCGTAATTTATCCGCGCGTGAGCCACGTTTTGAGTCCAGTAACTTGCATAGGCATCCTCAAGTTTTCGTGGATCGAGTCCCAGGAACGAATAATGTGAAAAGAACAGCGGACCACCCCGGTCTTCTCCCAGAGGAAGCGTGATGCCGTAAAATTGTTTACCGTTTTTAATAGCACCGTTTCTTGCCCAGCCCTCATCATAAACCTGTTTTGTAATGGAATGTGATGGTGAAGATGCTGCCAGCACATAAACAATCAAAGCCTCATTCCAGCCGGTTACAGGCATATTCATGTCCCAGTTGTAGTTGGGCGACCAGTGCCAGTAAAGTTTATTCTGGTTGTCCTTCCGGTACCAGTTCCAATCTACGTTCTGCCATATTTTTTGAATGGTGTCGCACATGGCCTTTTCTGCAGTGCTGCCATTCGCGAAATATTGTTTTACGGTAAGTAGTCCCTGTATCAGAAATGCCGTTTCAACCAGGTCGCCGCCGTTATCTTTGGTGCTGAAAGCAATGGCTTTACCTGTATTTCCGTTAAGCCAATGCGGAAAAGCACCATGGAATTTTTCAGTCGATGGCTGATGTAAAAAATTTACAATTTTCTGAAGGCGTTCGAAGCCTTGCTGACGGGATATGAAGTTTCGTTCCATCCCCACAAGAATTGCCATAAGCCCAAAGCCACTACCGCCTGAAGTAACAATGTCGCCTGACCCCAGACGTTCACGTGCCAGGCCTGAAGTTGGATGCGCATAATCCCAGAAATACCGGAACGTTTGCCTTTGAACGAGGGTTAGCAGAGAGTCGTTTGAAATGGTTGGGAATTTGGGTGTTGAATCGAGCAAAGTCGTGAAAATAAAAGAATATCCTTCGGCGAAAGAACTTCCCATGTTTTCGCCTACATCGAATAAAAAGCGATACGTTGTAAGAGGTTTAAGCTGTGTTCGGGGTACAATTGTAATCTCCCGTGCGCTCGAATTAAACTTATAAGAATAGGCAGTGTCTACTTCTCCGGTGAAAAATATTTTATTCTTTTTAAATTTAGTGGTATCAACTTTGCCCGAAAAGCTGATTTTTACCGAGACATCCTTAAAGTTAATGCCACCTATACTTGCATTATGGGCAACTTTGATGTTATTTATTCTTACTGAATCAATTGTAACAGCTTTAGCTGACGAATCAGATTCGTCTTTTTTGCACGATAAGGCAAATGCTATCGCAATAAGTATAGGAAGAATATACTTCATGTTCTGTTTTCAGGAAAGTTAAAAAGAAAATGGAAAGGGAAAAGCTTCGCATCCTTAAGATGCAAAGCTTTTAAAATTAATTATTCGGTTATTTGAGAAACTTCAGCATCATAAAGATCCTTAATTTCCTGTTCCGAAAGGGCTTTATTGTAAATTCTGAATTCATCTACAAGACCTTTGTAATAAGTCATCCAGCTTTCAGGAGTTCCCGCAATTTGTTGAGGCCAGGCACCAAAGTGAAGTTTCGACATATCGCTGCCTAATTTAATCGGGCCAAGAAGAGGCTGAGTGCCGCCTGCAGGCTCTGGACCAGCGTAACGGATTGATTTTACTACAAAATTCCCATTAGCAAACAATTCGATAGTAGAGGTGGACTTTCTGTAAAGTGCTACAATGTGAACCCATTTGTCATTCAGGAAAGCTGTTTTTTGGGCACGTATGTCCTGACCTTTCCATTCCGGAGATTCACTATCGAAAAGATACATTTTCAGGTCTACCGAGTCGCCCTGAGCCTGACTTTCCTGCATAAGCGTCAAATTACCCATAAAAGAATCGCCACCGTTTACAGCAAATATCTTTGCTGCGCCACTGGTTGTTACCGGGGTTTTAATCCATGCTGAAAGGGTAAATTCGTCCATGGTTGAGAGCGGGTTTCCAGCTGCAAGATTATATTCCAGATAATTTTGTGTTGCACTTCCCTGGTATGCTTTTCCTCTACGTCCGGTTACGAAAGCTCCAGCTCCTACTTTTTTACTGAAAGTAATTGTGTTATTGGCCTTTTGTACGGCTTCAGCTTCTGATTCAAACGGGAAATAAGCAACCAGATTTGTAGCAGCTATGGTTGAAGGATCGGTTTTGCCATCACCTCCGTTGTCGTCATCATCATCGTCTTTACATGCAGTAAACATAACTCCGCTCAGGAGCATGGCTCCTACGAAGTACTTTCCAATCAATTTAAAATTCATTTTCATACTTTAAGTAATTAATTTAGTTAAACGTTTTATTTATCTCTATTATAGCTCTCTGGAATTTACGCCTTTCGGCTACTCTCCTTAGTGCTTCTTTATTTTTCTAATACCTGACTTCCTAACATCTAATCTCCTAACATCAATATCCACTATTTTGTGTCAGATTCGGATTGAGCTGCATCTGAGCCGCCGGTATCGGATATACCTCGTGTTTTCCCACTACAAATCCTTTGTTCTGAAGGGCTGTTGCTGCCTGTCCGGTACGTACCAGGTCGAAAAACCGGTCTTCTTCCAGAGCCAGTTCGGCACGACGCTCGTCCCAGATCTGCTGCAAGG
The DNA here is from genome assembly GCA_021779665.1 of Bacteroidota bacterium. Taxonomy (GTDB): domain Bacteria; phylum Bacteroidota; class Bacteroidia; order Bacteroidales; family JAAUTT01; genus JAAUTT01. The sequence continues at coordinate 9,360 of JAJYAG010000146.1, forward strand.
TTATACTTCCCAGGTCAGTGAGTCCTGCTCTCCGGCGTACCATATTCACCGCTTCTAACCCTGTTAATGCTGTTGGGGTGGCTATGGCTGCTCCCCGGCTTCTGGATTCAGCATACATAAGCAATACATCTGCATAGCGGAGTATGCGCACATTGTGATCGAAGCCATAACCGTTGTAGTTCCAGCGGTTATAGACAGAAGGCGTGTAAACTTTTCCGTTGTAAACCGGGTTGGCCGAAATGGTTTTGACACTGTCGCCCTCCGGAGTTTTGGAGCCACGGTAAAGCAAAGTAGTGGCCGGACGGATAGCCTCACCCCGTGCGGTGTAAAAGTCTATCAGATTCTGGCTGGGAGTGCAGAAACCCCATCCCTGCATGTTGCTAGGGAAATTTCCGCGTGGCCCCTGCACATAGGCATACTCAATAAATGTTTGTTCCCCTGAAGTCTTTCCAAGTGTTGAGCTTTGAATTTCAAATAACGACTCTTTGCTGTTTTCTCCTTCAATACTGAACACCTGACGGTAATCGGGTAAAAGTTCGAACCTGCCCGATGCAATTACTTTTCCTGCATTGGCGGCTACCGAATCCCACTCCGATTGGTAAAGATGTACTTTTGCTTTCAATGCCATTGCGGAGTATCGGGTTACCCGTCCTGCCCATTCGCGCGTGTACGATTCAGGAAGAACGGCTATAGCTTCGCTCAAATCCTTCTCAATAAAAGTATACAGCTGTTGTGTGGTCGCCTGAGGCTTTGCTGCTAATTGTTCAGCTGTAAGCGTGGTGTCAATAATGGGTACTCGTCCGAACAATCGTGTGAGGTTGAAATATGCATAAGCCCGGATAAATTTGGCTTCACCCTGACTTTGCATGGCATATGCCTTATCACCGGTATTCATCAAAGCAGCTTCAAAAAGCGGCATCTGGTGGATGGCATAATTGGCAGAGCTTACAATATCGAAATATCCTCCCCATAAATCGTTAATGAGGCCGTTGTTCGACTGATATTTCAGGTCGTCGATTTCCTTCATGGGAGGGTTGTCCTCGGGTGTGCTACCTTTGTCGGCGTTGTCCGAAGCAATTTCGAAAGCCCCGATATAAGGGAACACGTGTGCCCTGTAATTTCTGAGCTGCGCATACGCTGCACTTACGGGCATAAAAATGTTCTCGGACTTGGTGTAATCAATTCCTGTGGTGGGAATGGTACCTTCGGGACGCTGATCTAAAAAGTCTTCACAGTTCGAAAAGATGAAGGCGCCTGCTATGATAAGGATGATATATAGTTTCTTCATAATTTTAGTATTAAAAATTCAACTTCATACCTACTGAATAAATCGCCTGCATAGGGTAAATGGTATTATCGATACCACTAGCAATGGGGCTGCCGCCAACTTCGGGCGTGAAACCCTGGTAGCCAAAATATGTGAAAGGCCGCTGAGCGGAAACATAAACCCTGAGCCGGGGGATAAACTTGATTTTATCGGTGGTATAACCCAGTTGCACATTCTGAATGCGGATATAAGAGCCGTTTTCGACAAAGAAATCGTTGGCCTGTTGGGTAAATGAATAGTTGTAAGCCTCAGCCGAAGGATACTCATCGGATTTACTGGTAGATGTCCATCGGTTTTCATAAAAATCCCTGTCGTAGTTGCCATCGGCAAAAACATCGCGGTTCATGCGCTTGGCGTTTAATATTTTGTTTCCGAGCTGCCCTTGCAGAGCGATGGTAAAATCGAGGTTTTTATAATTATACCCGAAGTCCAGACCTCCAATCAGCCATGGAATAGCGCTTCCCAGGAAAACTTTGTCTTTGTCGTCGATGACTTTATCGCCGTTTTGATCGCGGTATTTAAAAAATCCTTTGTCCTTGATTGCCTGGCTGACAGGATCGCGCAGGGCTTCGCTTTCGCTGGCAAACACACCGGCAATTTCGTAACCATAAAAAGCGCCGATAGGATGCCCCACCTGGGTGCGGGTAGTGTAATTTCCGCGAACATAGCCGCTGGGGATGTATTCGCGACCCTGAAGTTCTGTAACTTCGTTATGGATGGTGGTGGCATTAAGACCAATGCGATAATTGCTGTTCTCGTTTATTTTATTTTTCCACACCAGATTTAATTCCACACCATTGTTCAGGACACTGCCATTGTTACCCAGCAGTTCGGCAACACCGCCGCCGGTAGCAATGGGGGCAAAGAATACAACATTGTTTGTGATACGGTGATAATAATCTATTTCCCCGGAGAGTTTATCGTTAAAGGTTGAGAAGTCAACACCGAAGTCAAATTCGTTCACAACTTCCCATTTGAGGTAATTTTGCAAAACGGTTTGTGCTCCGATACCGGTAACCAGCTGATCATTGAAAACTCCCGAACTACCGGCCCCGGTTGTGCCAAGTATCACAGCCGAGTTGGCAGGAACATTGTCGTTACCTAATAAGCCCCAGCTTGCTCTTAATTTCAGATATTGAAGCCACGAAATATCACTCATAAAATCTTCTTCTGTAATATTCCATCCTAAACCTACTGAAGGAAAGTATCCCCATTTGTCCTGGTATTTAGAGCTTGCATCGGCACGAAAAGTAACTGTTGCAAGGTATTTGTCTCTCAGGTTGTAGGTTCCGCGGGTAAAGAACGATAAACCATTATAAACGGATGCTCCGTCGTTGGCATAGCGGTCGTTAAACGAACCGGTGGTAAGATATTTCGATTGCTCATCGAAGCCCGGAACATCCTGGGCACTTCCGGTGATAAATTCAAATCTTTCGATACGTGTGGATTGCCCCAAAAGGAGTGAAAAGCTATGCTCGCCCGAACGCTGATTGTAAGTAAGCAGGTTGTCGATAATTTGCTTTGAAGATGTATTGAAGGATTTTGAAAGACCCGATTTACGCACTCCCTGCGAACCGCCTACCACAAATTCGGGAGTATAGTTGCGGGAGTTCCAGTTGTTGTTATCGAGGTTGTACGAAGTTTTAAAGGTAAGTTTATTGGGAATAATCGTAAATTCGGTATAAGCACTAAAAAGTACTTTGTTGCCTTTTTCAAAGTTATCAGTGTAATAAGCGGTAGCAAAGGGGTTACCGTATTGATTGCCAAAACCGTATCGCTGTGGAGCATCGAATTTTACAGGATAGGCAGCAGTGTTCTGGTCGCTGTATACCGGATAAACGGGAGGATTTACATAAGCACCGAAGAAAGCATTGTTATTGGGAATAAACCTGTCGAATTTGGATAAAACCGAGTTGATACCAATTTTCAGGTATTTGTTTACATTCTGATCCAAACGGGCACGGAGGTTAAACCGCTGATAGTCGTTTTTCGATTTCATAATCCCTTCCTGGAAAAAATAGCTGCCACCAAAAGAATAGGAGGTTTTTTCTGCTCCGCCTGAAATGTCCAGGTTATGACTGTGTGTGGGTGCAGTGCGGATCAACTCCTGATACCAGTCGGTTGAGGTTGGATAAGCCGCCGCATCGCGCGGAACATAACCTGTTGTATTCGCATTGGCTTCGTTCATCAGGGTTACATACTGGTCTTTGTTTGCCATTGGGAAAACATTGACAGGCACCTGGACACCGTAATACCCGTCGTAGCTAACAGTAGGCTTATCAGTACGCCCCTTTTTGGTTGTAACCAGAATTACTCCGTTTGCAGCCCGAACACCGTAGATAGCTGCAGCTGAAGCATCTTTTAGAACTGTAAGATCTTCAATATCGCCGGCTCCCAGAAAATCGATGTTATCAACAAAAACCCCATCGACAACATACAACGGATTGGCGTAGTCACCAATAGAGCCTACGCCGCGTATTTTAACCGATGACCCGCTTCCCGGAGCACCCGAGTTGATAATCTGCACGCCGGCCACACGTCCCTGCAACGCTTGCATAGGATTGGAGGTTGCCTGGCGGCTTAAATCTTCTCCCTTCACTGATACAATTGGCGCTGTTAAATCTTTTACTCTTTGCGCACCGTAACCAACAACCACAACTTCTTCAAGCTTTTTTATATCGGGTTGCAGTGTGATATTAAAGGTACTTTGATTTCCGACACCTCTTTTTACCGGTGCAAAGCCAATCATTGAAAATACAAGTGTATCGCCCGGGTTTGCCGAAATTGTAAAGTTGCCGTCAATATCAGTTATGGTTCCGCGTTGTGAATATTGAATCAGAACTGAAACTCCGGGAAGAGGCTCATTATCCTCACCAAGCACTTTTCCGGTGATGGTTTGCTGAGCAATGAGAAATACCGGCTGCAGTAAAAAAAGTATGAATAATAATTGCTTCATCATATAATTAGTTTTGGTAGTAAAATGACCTCTGGTAAATTTTTGTCAAAGGTAGAGCCTCAAAATTTCAACAAGTAATAATCGTAGTTCTATTCCCTTTCTCAATAAGTAATTAAACCTTTCGGCCTACTTAATTTCTCTACATCATGCTTCTCTAAAACATTAAATATGAGCGTATTATTTATTGAAAAAATTCTTTCTATTCTTCATGAAAAAATATAAAATGTATCAGGAATTAACCCATAAAAAGAGCCTGATTTTAATTCTTAATCAAAAGAAAGACCTCTTACCTGATTAAACACGCAATCTGCCTTTACTTCATCCTCCTGAGGCCTGTTTTAAAACCTTTTTATTGTGAATATGCTTTTATTGTGAAATTTTTTACATTTACCTCAAACAAACCTTAACAACTAAAATATGGTAGCATTGATTATTATCGGAATTCTCGCTTTTATTGCGGGAGTCGCTGTATCCAAATCAAATAGTCCTTACACTAAAAATGCAGGAATAATAAAGATTATTGGAATAGCTGTAATTATTATCGGAATATTGTTCTCAACTATACGCCAGATCGAGCCAGGCGAAGTAGGAGTTCAGAAACTTTTTGGAAAAGTAAGTCCAAACATTCTCGAAAGTGGATTAAACTTTATAAACCCATTGGTTAATGTAGAAACGTTTGATATTCGTACCCAGAATTATACCATGTCCGGTGTGCACGACGAAGGAGAGAAAGTTGGTGATGATGCCATCCGTGTTTTATCGGCTGATGGTTTGGAGGTAATCGTAGACCTGACAGTTCTTTACAGGGTAATTCCGAGTGAAGCCCCACGAATTCTCAGGGAAATCGGAACTGATTATCGTAACACAATTGTTAGACCACTTTGCCGAACCAAAATTCGCGATAATGCTGTTTACTATGATGCTGTAGCTCTATACTCAACAAAGCGCGACGAGTTCCAATCTCGCATTTTCAGTTCTATTGAAAAGGATTTCAAGAGCCGCGGGCTTTTATTGGAGCAGCTTCTGGTGAGAAATTTGACTCTGCCCGAATCGGTGAAAGCAACCATCGAATCGAAAATCAACGCGGAACAGGAAGCTCAAAAGATGACCTTTATCCTGCAGAAAGAAAAACAGGAAGCCGAAAGAAAGCGTGTGGAAGCCCAGGGCATTGCCGATTATCAGAAGATAATGAGCACAGGATTAAGCGACAAACAGCTTCAGTACGAAATGATTAAAGCCATTGCTACCTCGCCCAATGCCAAGCTTATTATTATGGGCAATGGAAAAGGAACACCCATAATTCTTGATGGCAAATAAGATAAAGTAAAACTATAGTCTTACCCCGGTTGTTTATAAATCAATGATAACCGAAGTTTTTAATATGGGCAGAGAACATCATTTTAAAGCAGAGATCAGCTGGACTGGCAATAAGGGCGTAGGAACAACTACTTACGAAGCCTATTCGCGCGATCATATTATCCAATGTGAAGGCAAGCCTGAAATTTTGAGTTCAAGTGCTCCTGCTTTCAGGGGAGAAGCTTCTATGTATAATCCTGAAGATTTGCTGGTGGCTTCTCTCTCCTCGTGTCATATGCTCTGGTATTTGCATTTGTGTGCCGAAGCGGGAATAGTTGTTACGGATTATACCGATTCGGCCACCGGAACCATGGTGGTCGAAAAAGGAGGTGCAGGCAGGTTTACCGAAGTAACACTCCATCCGGTTGTAACTGTCGAAAGAGCTGATATGATCGAAAAGGCGAATGAACTTCATAAACCGGCAAACCAAAAGTGTTTTATTGCCAACTCATGCAATTTTCCAATCCACCATATTCCCCGGTGTCTTTCCGCTGATCATTGACCATCGACTAATCTGTATTGGCTGTCGTCCGTGGTCCGTCGACTGCAGACTAATCCGCATTTGGCTGTTGACCATGGACTATAGACCATCGACCATCGACTATTTCGGCATTTGGCTGTTGACTATCGACTAATCTACATTGGCTGTCGTCCGTGGCCTGTCGACTGTCGAGTGTTTCCTATTTTATCCTTATCCTTTTGCGAGCGAGCCGCTTTTGATTTTTATCCCGAATTTCAAGATAAACTTTGGTATAGGTAATTAAAGTGCTGTCGGTATTATAGAACCGCGCCAGGTCGATAAAAAAATCATACTCTTCCTTTTTGAAAAGAGCGAGTGGAAAAGGTGTTGAGCCTGTGCGCACCTGAAAAAGTCTTTTAGCTCCTTTCTTTTTGAAAATGACAACAGGAGGCTCTATTTCGAAGGGTATTTTTCCAATGTTTACAACGGTTATCCCGAATTCGGGGAAATCCGTTTTGTGCCTTTTAACGGTTAACTTTACAAACGGTGTGGTATTGTAATAGTATTTTATATAAAAAATAACAATAAAAATTACGTTCAATATCACCGAACCAAGCAGAATGTAATCTTTGGTGGAAAGAGCGATTCCTGAAAAAAATGCAGTAAATAGCAATGGATTAGCGATTATGCTCATTGTTCAAGGTTTTCGATATTAGGTTTCGGTGCAGGAAATATGAGAGAAAGTACGATACAGACAGCCAGCGTGGCTACTATAACATAAAGCGAGTATACGCTCTTGAAGCCAATATGCTCCAGCCAGCCATGGGCCAGTAATTTGAATCCGACAAATACAAGCAGGAACGAAATTCCAATCTTTAAATAATGGAATAAATCCACAACACGCATAAGAAGAAAGAATAAGGATCGTAAGCCGATGATGGCGAAAATATTGGAGAAGAATACAATGTAAGGGTCGCGCGTCACGGCAAAAATAGCAGGTATGGAGTCGAGGGCGAAAACAATATCGGTAAATTCAATCAAAATGAGTACTACAAATAAAGGAGTCATAAAAACTTTCCGGTTTTTGGTGACAAAGAATCGGTGACGCACATACCTTGGGAAAAGCGGGAACTTTTGTGAAAGAAATTTTACAAGCCAATGATTTTGCGGCTCAATTTTTTCATCTTTATTCCTGTTTAGAAAGATATTGATACCGGTATAAACCAGAAAAGCGCCAAAAACATATAATACCCATTCGAATTTCTGGATTAAGGCTGCACCGGCAAAAATGAAAATAAAACGAAGGATAATCGCTCCTAAAATCCCCCAGAATAACACCTGTTTGTAATATTTTTTTCCAACAGAAAAGGAGCTTAGAATCATCATGATAACAAAAACGTTATCCATGGAGAGGGTATATTCAATTAAATACCCTGTAAGGAACTCCATGCCCATGTTTTGTCGATAAATTTCAAGGCTTTCGCTGAAGTTACCCCTGTTTATTTCCAGGCTCCCGGCATATTTGTTTTTAATTTCAAGAAGATCGCTCATATTGGCTATGCCATGAAATTTTTCGCCATGGAATAGAATAAAAACGTAAAACAACATAGCGCAACTCACCCAAACACCTGTCCAGATAAGCGATTCTTTAAAAGAAATTACATGTTTTTTACGACCAACTACCAATAAATCGAAAACGAGAATGCTTATAATTGCAGCACTAAAAATCAATAAAAACAATACTTCCTGACTCATCACTACTTTTTTC
>JAJYAG010000147.1 GCA_021779665.1 Bacteroidota bacterium
GCGGTTCACTTGCGTTCAACTCCTTTATCCATACCTGATAAACTCGTGGTTTATCTTTTCCAAATCGCTCAGCACCATGGCTCTTTACCACAGCACCATTTGGCGGTTTGATGCCCTCTCCTGCAAGACGACACCGGAGGTTCAACTTACAACTGTTTCCTCCATCTTTATTACAGCATGCAAAGCCTATTTTATTGCCGTGGCTTTGCTTCTCGGCACACTAATTTTTGTTGGGGACTTCGAAGCAATTCATTATCCCACGTTACGAAGCTAATTTAGTGCAATTACTTTAAAATTAGCGATTCAACCCCCAATAAAATATATGCACTGTTACCAACTGGCTTTTATTTTTTCTGAGTCCCATCGTCATCAATATAATTAAATTCATGAGTTTGACTGATTATTTGTCCACCTTGGTCAATAAACGTTCCGAATAATCCTCTCCAGTCCTCTATATCTGATTCTTTGTCTGTATCCCATCGAATTAACCCATAATTATCAGGTTTATCTGTTCCCGAATCAATTACTACACCGAAGTCTCCATTCAGTGATACTTTTGTCCCAGGAACAAAAGCATGATTCCTTTTCCATCTATCAAGTCGGGAAAAAATTTGATTCCCTAAAATTTTCCCTTCAGAACCAGTAAAATCATTCCACTCAAAACCTGGCATAAACCACCTCCACATTAAAGTAAAATCAGCAACATTATCAGATTCTACCTCATCTAATTCTTCGGCAAATGCATTATAAAAATCTTCCTTGGAATTAAATTTTCCGGAATGCCCACCTTTCAATTTTGATAATAGATTTTCGGCTTTATGCAAATCATCAATTAATTCGAAAAGTTCCCATTTTTTCCAATAATCATATTTTGGAATTCTGGAAATCCTATTTCTGAATAATCGTTTAAACATGAGGTCTGTTTTTTAAGCTAGTTGGTAACTTACTTATATAGCCGTATTTTGCGGCGTTATACAACAGATTTTGGCGGATAACGCCGTAAAGTATATTTTTCTTATGACTTTTATTTCCTCATAAATATAAATGTTTTTAGCTTTTTTCAATTGCCTTTCCTAAATTCCAAAAATCAATTTCAGTTTTCTGAAATACTAACTTACAAATTATTTGTAGTTTTTTAAAACAACGACCTGTTTATGCGCACAAGCCTTCTTACCCCTGCCTGTAAGCAAAAGATTTACCCGTCCCGGGAGATTTTTTCGTGTCTTTGACGAAGTTTTACCCTTCCCGGGGAATATTTACCCGTTCACGACAATCTTTTCCGGGTCTTTGACAAACATTTGGTCGTCCCGGCATAAATAAACGCCGTCATCATCGCCCAACCTAACATTTCCCCCCAAATATTGTTATCAGTTCTGAATACTTATATGAAAGTCATGGATTCGGGACCGACAGTTTTAACAGCCCTGGTATTTTTCTGGGCAGGCTTTGTTTGCGCTATCAGCTTTATGGAAGCCTGGCTTAAATTTAAAGCTGAAGGGGTTACCTTACCTGTTGGATTAAGCATTGGCAAAAAGGTTTTCAAAGCTTTAAACCGGGTGGAATGGGCGCTGTTTGTGCTTGTAATAATTGTACACTTCTATTTTGAAATATGGATAAACCCCCGGTTGTTACTGGTTCTCATATTGTTTATCATCCTGGTAATGCAAACATTTTACCTGTTGCCACGCTTAAATAAAAGAGCCGATTTAATCATGGCAGGTCAAAAACTCGGGCGTTCGTTTATCCATGTTCAATATATTTCTGCCGAATTCATCAAAATAAGTATTCTGGTGGCAACCGGTCTGGTTAAATTTCAAATGGTCAGGTAGGTTGCCGTTAATGCAACAAGTTTCATCGCGTCATTAAATCAGGAGTTATGACAACAGATTTCAATTTTGTAGATCCCATATACGACGAGATATTCGCAAGGGAAAAAGAAAAAGAATCATCGAGGGTGATTTATTTTGGGAAAGGAACGGATCTGGAAGAAGTCCGGGGTAAAATTGCCGGAAATCATATCAACGATCTGAATGAAGAGTTTTTATGTTTTGAATCGGGTGAAAAGATTCGGATCGACCGGATTATCAGCATCAATGGAATTCCGGGACCTGCATACCAGGAGTACGACAACTACGGTATGGCTTGCCTGGATTGTACGCCTTAACAGAAAAGGTATACATAGGTATTGGACGTTATTATATGACATTTGAAAACTATTTTTCACTTTCTCTGCTTAGATCACAGGAAATCATTGGTCTCTCATAAAAACTAATAGATTTCTCCTTTGATACTAATGACAGGTTTGAGAGAGATTACCTTCGGTGAGACCGCTTCGCTCAGTTCCTCCTTTCGGTCGGAATGAATAGTCTTTAGGGGGAGAAGTGTGGCGGCTTCGCCGCCACACTTCTCCCCCTAATTATATGGCCTAAATTGCCATCCCGAATGGAATGAGGGATCTATTTCTCTATAGCTTTATCAGTATTTGAGAATTCAGATTATAACCTTCCACAACAATTTCTTTTGCAGCAGAATTGCTCTCGTCCCAATCAGCTGAAACAACACGTTTTTCACCTGGCAAGAGGGTAAAATAACCATCGGAGAAATATGCCGGCAGAATAAGCTGCTTGCTTGCTGCGTCCCTAAGGTTGAATTTCAGGCTCAAAGCGGTTACTTTCGAGGGATTGCTGACCTCAACCGATAGCTTTCCATTCCCTTTTGATATAACCTTGGCCATAAGTTTAGGTGCCGATAACGAATTGAATGCCGCAAAACTTTCGTTGTTACTGCTCTTCCAGTATTCGTTCACCGAAACTGCTTTTTTGCCGTCCTTTAAAGTCAGGCGGATGAGATAGACCGCAGGAAGACTGGCAGGCGGTTCAACGGTAAAGCATTCCACAAGTTTATTGGCCGGAGAGGTTACATTCACCTGTTTAGATGATAGCTTTTTTCCGGTGAGATCGAAGAATTCTGCAACAGCAGTCAGTTGTGCATAGTTCCTTAAAGTGGTATTTACCACCACTGCTTTGTTATCGTGCAGGTTCATCTGGATATGAAGCGGCTCGCAGGCTTTCCGGGCGCCAAAGTACGAGCCGAAGGTTTCATAATCCCACGAGTAGGTCTGCCAAACGGTGCTGGGCCATGCAGGATGCGTCATCCAGAGCAGTATGCCGCTGGCATTGCTCCACAGCTTGCTGTTCCAGCTTTCGAACATGGCGCGGTGACTGTCGTAATTGATCATCTGTGCTTTCTTGCAGAAGTCGTCCAATCCGGTCGCCTTGCCATACCTGCTTTCCAGAGCACTGATATAATCCTTCTGGCCATCGTGCAGATCGTGATAATACCACGTGTCGCTGATGGGCCACTGATCTTCGGCAGGTATAAACGACCGCATGGTAGCAGCCGTAGGTACCGAGGGCGTTCCCAGTTCCGTGGAAAAACCTTCGGCATTGTTGCGATAGTAATCGGCAGCATTCTTCATATAGTGCCATGGTCCGCTGGGACGCAGGTTTAGGTTGCGCGAGTTGGGAGCGTAGTGGCGGGTACCGTCTTCGGTGGCGATTAAAGTAGCCAGTCGCGGCTCCATCTGTGGAGTTGCATATCCTTCGTTCCGGGGACACCATATTGCAATGGACGGATGATTGCGGAACCGTTTCACAACATCGGTGGCATTGGCCATAAACAAATCGTTGTCGTTCACATTCAGGTTATAACCCTCGGTCGAAAGCCAGAAGTCGTTCCACACAAGCATCCCGTATTCGTCGCACAGCTCGTAAAAAGTCTCTTCGGTGCTTTCGCCGGTCCAGTTGCGAACCATGTTATAGTTCGCATCGCGGTGAAGCCTGAAATAAGGTTCCAGCCGCTGTCGCGAAACACGTTTCATGCCATCGTCCATGCCCCAGTTGCCACCTTTACAGAAAACGGGCACTCCATTTACCTTGATGGTGAGGAAAGGATTTTTGCTGTCCTTATCGATAGTTGTCAACAGTGACGCGTCAGCTCCTTCGGCCAGTTTAGGCAATACTGTTCCTTTACCGGCATCAACGCGGTCGATATTGTTGAAGAGTACTTTTCCGGCGGCTTTCACGGGATTAAACTCCACGCGCCACATTTTACCTTCGGGCTGAGCCACGGCCAGCTCATAGCTAAACTCACGGATACCGAAACGGGTCGTATTCATATCCGATACTCCCTCTCCTGCTTTTGCCTGAAGGTTGAGTGTATAAAGTTCCGCGCGGCCATAACCATTGGGCCACCACAAACGAGGATTTTTAATATTGAGCTGCGGAAATTCTGCCGGAGAAAACACAACCTGAGCAGCTTCGCCAGGATTAAGGCTGATGGTTTTGGAGAATTCGACCGACTCAATTTTTCCCGTAAGGGTAACAGTCTGTTTCTGGCCTGAATTGTTTTTGACATGCGCCTTCACAGTGACGGCGGCATGAGTAGTGTCGGGCAACGAAAGATCGGTGATCACCTGCGGATCGGAAATGGTAACCGCATTGGTAACCCGAACCCGCACATCCTGCCAGATACCGATATTACGGTCGCGGATACCCGGTATCCAGTCCCATCCTTCGGAGGAGATGAACGTAGGACCGTCGAGGCAAAGCTGTCCGCCATTGAGACCGTGATTGGTTTTCGACGATTCTTCGTGCGGAATGCCCGGATTTTGTGGCGGGTAGATGTGAACGGCTAAAATATTCTTTCCCGATGCTTTCAGCAAGCCGGTAGCATCAAAATTACCCCGTACAAAAGCGCCTGCCATGCGGCCGAGTAACTTGCCATTGAGCCAGATATCGGCCTTGTAATTTACACCATTGAATAGCAACCAAACAGTTTTGCCCAAAGCATTTTCCGGCAACGGAAGTTCGGTGCGGTACCACCAGTGCTTCCTGCAAAGCGAATCGGTAATATAGAGGTTATTCAGCCCGTAATAGGGATCGGGATAAACGCCCTGGTCGACAAGCGTGGTAAGCACAGTTCCCGGGACGGTGGCATTCAGCCATTGTGATGTATTCAAATCAGGATCAAAAACTGAACTTCCTGAGGCGGTCACCGCATCTGCATCAGCCAATTCCCATCCTGAGCTTAGTACAAACTCATTTTCGGATGCTTTCTGAAGCTTGGCAGGAATATTCACTTTTGCCTTGCGCTGGGAAGTTTGCCGCGGCGCTTTCTGCACCGGCAATGTTGAAGGATCCTGAGGTTGCTGGAGACCAAAGTTTAAGCGGTAATCCTGCGAATATCCGCTCTGCAGCAGCATGAAGCTGATAAATATGAGCAGAACAGCTCGTTTGCCAGTTTGAAGTTTGCGCATTTGTAATATTTATTTACTATTTATGTTATTTACAAAATTTCATAAGTAATTTATTACCTCACGTCCTTTTGTCTCTTAAGAAACAGTTGTCAAGAATGTATTATTCAACAGCCTTTCCTCCTACTTTCTTTGGGAAAAGAAAGTAGGCAAAGAATCCTTAACGGCGGGAACGCGCTCCCTCTCGTTCCTCGAGTCCGCTTGAACGGCCCGCCGTCAGCAAGGAATTTCGGTCTACGGCTTCGCCGGGCTCCGACTCAGATGATTGAAAATAGAGACACTTGTTTCTTTTTTAACGCCATTTTCAAAAGGCCGATCCTTAATCTTGACATAATCCTTTAAAACAGCTTCGCATTTAAATCAATCATGAGCAACGAGACATTTAACGCTTAAAGTGTTCTACCCGCTTTACCTGACGGCTAACCTTAACTATCGGAAGGACAGCTGTCAGCAAGGAGTTTCGGTCTACGGCTACGACTCCGATGATTAAAAAATCGAAAAACCGAATAAAAAAACCACAAAATCAATCTTGGTGACTTCGTGGCTTCGTGTTATCATTTACTTCTTCGGAAGAAACGATTTCCTCAGCTCTTCGCTATCCTTATATTTCACCTGCAACGCATCAAGCTTTTTAGTTAACTCTTCCCGAACAGCTGAATAAGCAGGATCATTATACACGTTTTTCATTTCCAGCGGATCCGAAACTCTGTCGTACAATTCCCATTCATCGATGTCGTAATAATAATGAATGAGTTTATACCTTTCGGTACTTACCCCATAATGGCGCTTTACACTGTGCCAGCCAGGATATTCATAATAAGCATAATAATGCTCCTTACGCCAGTCTGCCGGAGTATTCCCTTTCAGAACCGGTAACATACTTACACCCTGCATATCATCAGGAATGGGCAGTCCTGCTGCATCGAGAAAAGTCTCGGCAAAGTCGAGGTTCGAAACCATATCCTTGTTTACAGAACCAGGTTTAATCACGCCCGGCCATTTAATCAGCAGAGGCGTACGGTACGACTGCTCAAACATAAACCGCTTGTCAAACCAGCCATGCTCGCCCAGATAAAATCCCTGGTCGGAAGTATAAACCACAATTGTGTTTTTATCCAGACCGCTCTCTTTCAGATAATCGAGTACCTTACCCACACTTTCGTCGACCGACTGGATGCATGCCAGATAATCGTTCATATATCGCTGGTATTTCCATAAAGTGAGATCGCGACCGGAGAGTTTCTTCTTCATAAAATCTTCACGGATGGGGCCATAAAAAGCATCCCAGGCAGCTTTCTGTTCAGGATTCATGCGACCCACAGCCCTTTTATATTCGGGAGCAGCGGTATCACTCCAAATTTTAAGGTCGGAGTCAATCCGCATGGTTTTGGAAATGGTCATGTCCTGCTGCTTTTCAGCCTGACCGCGGTTGGCATAATCGTCGAAAAGCGTTTCGGGCAATGGAAATTCGACACCTTTAAAACGGCCGAGATTCTTTGATGCAGGTTCCCATTGGCGATGTGGCGCTTTATGATGCATCATCAGCATAAAAGGTTTTCCGCTTTTGGCGGCATCCTGCAGCCAGGCAAGCGACTTGGAGGTGATGATATCGGTAACATACCCTTGCTCCTGGTACTTACCGGAAGCATTGATGAAATCGGGATTATAATAATGGCCCTGGGCAGGAAGGATATCCCAGTGGTTAAAACCTGTAGGATCCGAGTCGAGGTGCCACTTCCCGATGAGAGCTGTCTGATAACCTGCCGCCTGCAACAGCTTGGGAAATGTTTGCTGACTTCCGTCGAAAGGCGTGGCTTCGTTTTGCAGAAAGCCGTTCATGTGACTGTATTTTCCTGTCAGAATTGTTGCCCTGCATGGTCCGCTGATTGAATTGGTAACCAGGCAGCGGTCGAAACGCATACCATCCTTGGCTATGCGGTCGATGTTAGGAGTTGGCGCCACCGCAGCCAAACGATCGCCATAAGCGGAGATTGCCTGGTAAGCATGGTCGTCGCTCATGATAAAGATAATGTTCGGCTGAACGGTCTTTTTCTTCTCGGCACAGCCCTGCGAGGCTATAAATGTTACTCCAAGAAGCGGTAAAAGTTGGGATTGAAGTTTCATAGATGTATAATTAGCAGAATTTATTTTTCTTTTTGCCAGGGAACAGCCCCTGATTCGCGAATGTGCCTGGTCAGCTGACGGAACAAATAGTCATATTCCTTGCCTTTCTTCTCCAGCGGGTTGCTCTCAGCAGGATCACTTTTGAGATCAAAAGCCTGCATGGGCTCCCATGGCGTGTTTTGCAGAATCTTATAACCGTTACGGAGAGCCGCATAATAAGCCATACCGCCGTAACGCATGTTTCCTTCGCGCCTGACAAAGAAAACGGTACGCTGACTTGTATCAGGAGGGTTTCCTTCCAGGGCTGCCCGAAAGCTGACGCCGTGGAGCATACCCGCAGGTTGAACATTGGCAATATTGCAGAGCGTAGGTAAAATATCCATTGTAAGCGCCATCCCATTGAATGAGGAACCCGGCTGAATATGGTTCTTCCACATAAAAGCAGCAGGTACACGCAGACCACCTTCGTACATATCCTGTTTACCGCCCCGGAACGGGCCATTGTTGGCTCCATTGGCCAAAACGCCTCCATTGTCCGATGTAAATATCACAAGGGTATTCTCCAGCAATCCCGAACGCTGAAGTTTATCGAGCACTTTTCCGATATTCCAGTCCAGATGTTCAATCAGGGCGATCAGCTTCGCCCTTTTCTCCGAAACTCCTTTTTCACGGCTTTTCACTTTGGCCAGCCAGTCGTCGGGAGGTTGCACCGGATCGTGGGGAGCATTGTAGGCGAGGTACAGAAAAAACGGACTGTCACTTTTCAGGTTATCTAAGTAATCCAGCGTCCAGTCAGTAAATATGTCGGTTGCATGCCCTTTCGGCTCCACCGTATTTTCATTCAGCCGCATATAATTGTTACCCTGCCGGAGATGGGTATAATAATCGTCCATCATATCGCCGAGAAACCCATGGAAAAAATCGAAACCTCTTAAATTTGGAAGGTTAGGCGCTTCGAGTCCAAGATGCCACTTCCCTATTAAAGCCGTCTGGTATCCGGCACCTTTAAGCATCTGAGGCAGAAGTACAACTTTGGGGGACAAGTATCCCCAGGAATCATCTTCATTGGTACGGATAACACCAGGCACTCCAACCATATCTGGATATCTTCCGGTAAGCAAAGCAGCTCTGGTAGGAGAACTTACGGTACTATTGGCATAAAAATTTGTGAACCGCATTCCTTCCTTAAAAATGCGGTCGATGTTGGGTGTCCTCAAATCGGAAGAACTCTGACAGGAAAGGTCTCCATAACCAAGATCGTCGGCAAGAATGAGCAGAATATTTGGCAATTTCTCATTTGAATCAGAAGCTTGTAATGACAACGGAAAGGCAACAGTGAAAACTCCTATTCCCCTCCTAAGACTCCATTGGATATTGACTTTTTTCATGCCGAATTTTATTGGGTAATCATTTTTCGGTTATCGGTGCGAAAAGGAACTGCCGGTAAACCATCAGCATTATAAAGATTACCATCAGGATTGCTTGCCCAGGAGTAACGGACGGCTACAGGAGCCTTTATATCTGAGGAACTTACAACTACCTCATTGCCTTCCACAACAGCATTGGCCCATACAAACTCTTCGTTATCGGCAGCGATCGAAAATCCTTTGAGTTTATCTCCTTTAACCAACAATCCTTTACCTGTGGAACTAAATCTGATGCGAATCTTATCCCCTTCCACCTTCATCGACTCATAAACCGGTCCTGAATATACGATATCTTCGTCATAAGCAATATGTCGTGCAGCGAGGTAAAGACGTTTACCTGCATCGAGTTTATTTTTAGGATGAATATCCTCAGCATCTCCGATATCGATGGCACATGCCATTCCTGTATTAGGACAGCGAAGAGTCTTTGCCTGGGCTTCGCGCAATTCGGCCCAGTCATCGTCCGAAGGTTTGTCTTTTTTAGCTTTGAAGTTGGCCAGCTGCACAAACAGGAAAGGCATGTAACCTTGTCCCCAACGGGTACGCCAGTCCTCTATCATCATCGGAAAAAGTGTCTGATACTGATACGCCTTTCCGGCATTATTTTCTCCCTGATACCAGATAACCCCTTTGATGCCGTAAGGAATCAGCGGAGCAATGCGGGCATTATACTGTACGGTAATGTTATTATAAAAATTCTGCCATCCGGGAAGCGCTGTCTCAACTGTGCTACTGAAACGCCAATCGCCGTCGATCTGTATGTTCATTTTTCCGGAAGCGGATTTAAGAACCGGCTTATTTTCGTTGGCTCCGATACGTCCGTTGCCCCAATTGACATACATGCGGATGGCTAATAAATTATTACCCGACCGAAGCAATCTTGTCGGAATAGCAAACTTGACCTGCCCGTTTGCATTGGCAGCGCGTCCGACTTCTTTTCCATTTAAATAAACAACAGCGTCTTTGCACATCATCGCGAGGGATAATTCCAATTCTTTTTCCCGGATGCCTGCCGGTATTGCAAAGCTTTTTCTGAACCAGGCAAGTCCCCAGTATCCTGGAAGGCCAATATTGGAGAACTCGAGCGGGGCAGTGGCCTTTTTCCAATCTGAATCGTTAAATTCAGGATAATGAACTTTTAACCTGATGCCCTCGTTGGCAGCTTTTGCCAGGCTGTCGCGACTACTTTCGTTTTTAAGGTTTTGAGCCACAAATGCAGCCCAGGTATCGGGATTTCGATCGAGACTTTTTACACGTTCCGTAAAATCAGGATGAGCAGCCAGCATTTCTGCGCTCATCCAGGCTTCGGCACTGGTGGCGCCCCAGGAAGAACTTATAATTCCTACAGCAACCTTTTTATGCTGATGAAGATCTCTTGCAAAGAAATAAGCAACTGCCGAAAGGTTCTTAATATTAGAAGGAGTCACCTGCTGCCATTTCTGAGGTTCAAAATCCTGGAGCGGAATAATAGCCGTTTTGCGGGGGACATTGAAGTATCTGATGCCGGGAAAAACGGCTGAGTTTATTTCTTCACCGGTATTAGGCCCCACACCGGCGCCAATAGTCCATTCCATGTTCGACTGTCCTGAGGCAAGCCATACTTCTCCTACCATTACATCCTTAAGAATGACAGCATCCTCTCCTGAAATC
This sequence comes from Bacteroidota bacterium, assembly GCA_021779665.1. GTDB lineage: Bacteria > Bacteroidota > Bacteroidia > Bacteroidales > JAAUTT01 > JAAUTT01. The sequence goes on from JAJYAG010000147.1 coordinate 10,516, forward strand.
TTCATATCGTAAGGACCGCCATAATCGAGTATTGGCATCCTTACCATCCACTTTCCGTTACGATCAGCTTTTGCATAAGTGGTGTAACCTGCAAATTCAACTTTAATGTCAGAACCCGGCGCTGCAATTCCCCATACGGGAGCGTGAATACCCTGCTGAATAACCATGTGATCGCCGAACACAGAGGCAAGCCGTAACTTCTGCGCAGATAAATCCAAAAAGAGAAAACAGATAAAAAGTACGGAAACAATCTTCTTCATAGAAATCTTAGTTAGCAGTTGATGATAATTTTCCAGAGCTAAAGTTAATTGATCCTGTTGAAATTTCACCTTATGAATTAAAAAGCTGTGCGTGCCCATGTTAAATATTCTTCGCGCGTAGGCAAACGGTTTAATGACTTTTTCTGACTAGCTACCCAAATTTTTGCTTTCACATAAAAATCGGAGAACCTGTTATAAAGCGGCCACTTCATATTATTATCATCAATCAGCCAGAAACCCCGCTGGGCATTATTTTTAATTTCGTTATTAAACATTTCCCAATATAAAACAAAGGGACATCCCCATTTCAACGCCTTCCGTATATTTTCACGGTTTACTGACTCATGCAGCGTTTGCGAAAAATTAAAATCCATGGCGCAACGTCCCATTTCGCCAATAAAAACCCTTTTGCCTTTAATTTGCGGACGGGCGGGCAATTTGCTTTCAATATAATTCAGAACATTATCGTATTCTGTCTGGGATAATCCCTGGGCATCGTAGGACGAATATGAAACATAGTCCACATTTGTATAAGGCAGAACATAATTTGCAACCCTTTTTAACCCATTCATACCATCCACCACCCGGTTCACTTCGCAGTACGAAAAAACATCCACGTTGGCATGAGATGTTACGCGTTTTGCTTCATCAACGGCATTTTGCCGGGCAGTATACCATTGTATCATTCCCTGCAGGCGGGTGTCCGACGGGACATAAGTGGCATCATAATTAGGCAACAGATACCAGTCGCCCTCCCAGTGCCCCAGAAAAAATTGTTTGCCGGTATTATTGAAGCGGGTAAGCAGGTATTTTGTAAGATCGGCCAGCTGGGTGGAATCGGCAGCCCGCTCGGAAGCTGAATAGCCATCGGCCCAGTTAGCATGCGACCTGGCCCAGAAGAAATAATATGAAAACGGCATATCCAGCACCTTACGAAACGAAGGATCTTCGCGGACCAATTCAACTAATGACGCATAATTTGGTCGTCCGGTAATGTTATAACTTCCGGTTGACAATGTTATTTTTAAAATATTGCTACCCATGGAAAGAATGGCATTGGCTGATTCCACCAGCCGATCGTCGGACGTAAAACCATACAAAGGCCCGATTGTTTGTGTACCGACAGCATAGTTAAACGATAATACATCAGGATCGGTTATTTCCATATTGCTGATGATTAACTGTCCCGGAAGAACGGAAATATTCGACCCTGTTTTAACAGACAAGGAATAATCGCCGGCAGTCAACCCGGACGGAACTGTAAATACAATTCTGTCGGAAGAAACTGAGTCAGGAGAGATATCCTTGTTACCCACCGATACCAGCGTACTGTACATTTCGGTATTGAAATCAGAGCCAGTAATAACCACCTTGCCGCCAGCCGAAGTTTCAGCCGGACTAAAAGAAAGGGCAACAGGTACGGGGACCACCTTATCTGCTGACCCACAGCTAAAGCTCCCCGCAACTGCTGTTAATATAAAAAAAATGAACAAAAAATTTCTCATTCTTGATATTTCTAAAGGATTTTCTTCCCTGCGTTCCGGAGAAGTTTATCGAAATATTCGGCGGCAAAGCTCATGCTACCATCAGGACGGATAAGCCAGAACCCTCGCATTTCGTCAGTTTTACGAACATCAACGAGCTTTCGCAGTTCTTCATTTTTAGGTTCGTTGCAATAAAGTTCCCACTGGATTACATAAGGAACTTTCTGGGCAATGCATACGCCTATAAAAGTATCCCAGCGTTCCTGAACAGGTCCCTTTTCAGTGAGACCTTCGTAGCGCTGTTCGGGAATACCTATTTCTCCCAGAAAGACCACTTTTTTGCCCCTCATTTCTTTGGTGGGCCGCATATTCCAACGGATGTAATCAATTCCCCTGTAAAGCTTAATTCCCTTCGGATCCATGCCATCGTAACTCGACCACGAAACCATATCCGTTTCGACACGTGGCAGAACATAATTCACAATACCCGGAATTCCTTCCATGCTATCCATTACTTTATTCGCTTCAATAGCATGATATACCTTGCACTTACTGTTTTTAGCCTCTGCACGCGCCTTGTTCACTCCCTGCTGGCGGGCCTGATACCATTTAACCATTGCATTTACGCGTTGCATAGAATCGTCGGGCACCTTCACGGTATACCTGTCTCCATCCACAGCCTTTACGACCTGACCCGGATTTCTTGACCAACGTCCCTGATCGCCGGTACCACCTCGCATCATCCAGTCACCTTCCCAATTATGGATAATAAAGGTGACATTCCTGTCCTTATACTTTTCGAGAAGATATTTGGTAAGATCGTATATTTCCTTTTCTTCAGCAGCTGCCGACTCATCGGTAGTTCTGATTCCGGCTCCATCTACACTCAGAGCAATGGTGGAGAAAGGCATATCGAAACAGGCTGCATAATAAGGATGCTGTGCCAGTTCTTTCAGAGTAATTTCTTTTGGCAAATTCCAGTTTGAATTATAAGGATATCCGCCGGGATTCTTTCTGAACCAGAGTTTAAGAACCCCATAACCCATTTCAGACAATTTACGACTTCCCTCAATTATGTAAGGTTCGCTGGTGAAATAATATTTACCTGCCACATGAGTTGCTCCCAAACGAGCCTTCATGTCCGCAGGAACTTTAGCTCCTTTCAACGGGCGGCGCTTTTCAATAACCGCTGTTATTTGTTCATCGGTTAAAACTTTGCTTTTTGTGGACTGAGCCAAACAATTCGATATGATAAAAATGATCAGCAAAAACGATAATAGATATTTCATCATGTAAAATTTGAAATTAAAAAACAGGGAGAATCGGGTTGCCCCTCATCTCCCTCAAACAAACTAACTACTACTTAAATCTAGAATGTTATTTTGACATAAGGCGCGTAATTGCTCCTTATGGTTCCAACGCCTGTAAGACTGGCTTTGGCGCCAACTCTGAAAAAGTAATCTCTTCCGGCAACAAAAAAGCTGTTGGAGGCATCGATGCTTAAGGTATATGTAACTGCGGGATCGATGGTTGCAGCCGAAAATGACTGAACAGCCTTCACCTTATTGATTATTTCCCCCACATACATATCACTAAAAGCATACAATCCAATCTGCGCCAGTTTAACATTGGACTTTCCGGCTTCGAGCTTAAAGGAAGCTTCAATTTTATTTGTACCGGTATTGCGGGTAATGCTCACGTTTTTGACCCTGATGTATGGCACTACGTTAAAGTCAATCTTATTCTCTCCCGAACCAATTTTAATGCTTTTTAAAGTATAGGGAAAGAAATTGCCGTTACGCATATAAATGTCGTAATCGTTTGAGAAAACAAGGTTATTGCGATATTCTCCATTGGGCTTGATAACCCAGAACTGCGAAACAGGTGTCGCAAATCCTAGTTCCTGTACTTCTATCTGGGAGCCAGTTTGAATGTCCTGCTCCACCAATCCGCCATCGAGACTGTCCTTTATTGCTCCGAACACCTGAGCATCAGGGCCGGGAAAGTCATCTTTCTCGCACGATACAGCAATCATTAACACCACGGCCAGAAAGAGGAATATATTATATACTTTTTTCATGTGTTCAATTTTTTATGGTTATGTTACATGAAGTGCCCGTGAATATGAATGTTTCAGCATTGAATCATCGCAAAACACGGACATTTCATTTCATAATTACATTTGTTTATATTAATACTGAGGGTTTTGAACCAGTTTATTTGTCGAAACATCGGGTATAGCTTTGTAATACCATTTGGTTTCGAAAGTACGACCGCCGGCATTGTTGTCAGGATAAATCAAAGCTCTTACAAAAAAGTATTTACGAGGATTCTGACGCAGATCAACAACAGGAACCAGTGCTTTGCGCGATGTTTTGTTGAAAATGGTATGAAAATCTCTGCGACGCACCAAATCCCAGTAACGATGACCTTCGAAAGCAAGTTCTATCCTTCTTTCCTTCAAAATATTATCGAGTGTAGCAGGAATATTATCAGCATGACCTGCGCGTTTGCGCAAAGCATTGAGATACTGCGCAGCCTTGGCTGCATCACCGCTACCCGATTCAATGGCGGCTTCGGCATAGTTAAGATAGATTTCGGCCAAGCGGAAATCGATAAAAGGAGTTGTACTGATAAACTGCGGCCCGGTCAGCAGACTTTCCTTCAGATATTTCTTAACATTAAAGCCCGAACTTGTAAAGTTTCCGTTTTCATAATTTCCAATATCCGAAAAGCCAGAAAACTCAGGTTTTGTAGCAGCTCCATAAGTGTAGTAAGTTTTACCGTCCAAACCCACAGCGTTCCCGTTCTGATAAATCATTTTAGTACCGTCTGATTTAACAAGACCGCCCTGAATGATTATGGTTTTGCCTTTCCAAGCTGATCCGGGAGTTATAATGCTGGCAAACATGCGGGCATCCTTATTGGCGAAAATATCGGTAACATTGTCGTATAATTTGTAAGGCTTTGAAAGATCAAGAGATGAACCCGGATTCGACACATATTCGTTTTCAACATTATCAGTGCGGGTTACAACCGGAGCGCTTTTACCGGTGCCATTATCAGCATAATCCTCAAAAAGATCAACCAGTTCCAGTGTTGGATTGAAACGGCCGAAGTAAGAATACCCTAAAGAAGTTTGTGAGGGATTGAAATAAATATCCCAGTTATGTCCCTGCATACGGGTAGTAGAACCATCGATGTAAGCTTTCATAAAAATAACCTCATCACCTGCACCTGTCGGATTCTGGAATAAGTCCTGAAAGTTTTTGATGGCTTCATTTCTGCTGGCTGGGGCAGGCTTATACAATGTTTTACCGGAGTTGTCAATAATAGTTGCTGAAGCCGCCAGACATTGACTGTAATAATTCTGTGCATCGGCAGCAGTCATACCTCCAACAAGTTTGGAATCGACAGCTTCTCCGGTAAGAGGTGCCTTGTCCCAGTATTTAGCCACAGAAGCTGCATGCAGGGCTATTCTGGACTTTAATGCATAAGCAGCCCATTTGGTGGCACGGTAAACGCCGTCGTTGGCATTACTCGTATTCGGCAGATTTTCAACAGCCAGATCGCATTCCTGCAGAATAAAGTCCCAGGTTTCCTTTTCAGTGCTACGGGGAACAAAAAGATTATCACCCGGCACCTGCGGTTTCTCTATAATGGGGACACCACCATATCTGCGGGCAAGTGCAAAATACATATAAGCACGGATAAAATGAGCCTCGCTGATACATCTTTTACGGGTAGCTTCGTCGATGTTCACTGTTTCGAGGTCAAGCAGGAACTGATTCACCTGGCGGATACTTCCGTAAGCTCCGTTTGAAATATTGTTATTACCCGACATGGTTACAACTCCCTGTTCCCAATATGCATCGTTAACAGGACCAACACCCATACCGGATGAATATACGCTTTCGTCGGTATAAAAACTTGTGGACCATCCGAAATCAACAAATCCATTTCCACCCAAATCACGATGATAATTAAAAAATTTGCCTGGATTATAGTTAAAGTCCTCCATGGGCATTTTGGCATAAAGGTTGGCAAGCAAACTGCTCAACCCTGCAGCATCCGACAGCAAAACTGAAGAAGGAACCTTATTAAGTGGTTCTACGTTCAAAAATTCCTTACCACATGATGATAAGAGCGCAATAGCAGACAGGAAATATATTATTTTTCGTTTCATAATCATCGAGTTTTAAAAGTTAAGGTTAAGCCCAACATTGTACGATCTTAACAACGGGTAGGTCAAATCGGCAGCATAAGCGCCTTCTTCACGTTCAGGATCAAGACCTTTAGCATCTTCGCTTGCGCAGAAAGTATAAAGGTTGAAGCAGTTTACATAAAGACGCAGATTCTCAATCCGCATTTTACGGGTAATGTTAGCCGGAATGGTATAACCAAGTTCGAGCGACTTAATTCTCAGGTAAGTTGCATCGAAACGCCACATGTCGGTAGTTAAGCCATCGCCGGTTCCTGATGAGTTGACATTTGTTTTAAGTGCAGGATATTTGCCCGACACCCATTTGGCAGAAGGGTCGAAAGGATCAGCCTTAGGATCTTCGGTATGCCATCTGTCGGTAAATTTCTCAAACAACGTCGGATAACGTCCATACCCCCATACATCGTTAGGAGCAGTAACAACGGTAAACAAAGCGCTCCCCTGTAATAGGATGTTAAAATCAAAACCTTTCCAGGCAGCATTCATATTAACACCATACTGAAGCGGAGGATTGGTGGCATACCCCTGATACTGGCCGGCCCACGCTGTTGGAGTCATATCGTTGCTATTGATAACGCCATCGCCATTCACATCTTTAATCTCGTAACTTCCAGGAGTCATTTTAGAGTTACCCTGTGTACCTCCGTACAAAGGAGCTGTTTGATACTGTCTGATATCGGTATATTGTTCACCACGCTCATAAATCCATTCA
>JAJYAG010000291.1 GCA_021779665.1 Bacteroidota bacterium
AAGAGTACTACAAATCTAACGGTCACCAAAAAAGTCTTTAACGGCGGAAACGCGGTCCGTCTCCTTCGTCGACTTCCCTTGAACGGCCCGCCGTTAGAAAGGAATTAGTATTTTAGGCTTCGCCAATGCTTTGATCAAAGGGCGTTTGCTAAAATGAAAAGCCTGGCTCCTTTTAGATATATAGTAGGTTTGAAGAAATGAAACTAAGGTTCTTTTTTAGAAAACCTTATTTCTAACTGTATTTTAACCTTAGTACAAAGGATATCAATTGGTATTTAACCTTATTACCTTATTTAATTGTGTTACAAAAACTCTTAGGTCGAACTGACGTTAAGATAAGTTACACAGAGAACCACGGAGTTTGCACGGAGAACCACAGAGAGAATACAGAGGCTTTTCTCTTTTACAAATCACAACCGACAATAAATATTTACGTTTGGAATTTATTTGTATTTTAGAGTGTTTAAAACCTGATGTTTTAGCAACAAATCAGAACTATTTGCTAAATACTAAATGAAATTTTTTCAGTGGTTAAGCGAAAAATTTGATGAATACCTGGAATATGGATCGAGATTCCATGCTGCCTGGCTTTCCAAATATTATGCAATGGTTTTGGTAATTCCGCTTACCATCTTTTTCTTTTTAATAGTATTATTCATCTCAAGCTGGAATTCAAATCTTCTTTGGATTAAAAACAAAATTAGTCCGAACAGGATTGTAGTCGAACAGCATGGACTCAATCCCTCTGATCGGTTAAAAATCAAATGGACACTGAGTGATACAAGAGATACTGTGCTAATCTTCGATGACGGGCAAATTATCAAAAATGATTTTAAAAGCTCCGGCGAAAACCTGTTTCTGGTTTATATAAACGATTCACTTATCTTTAAGAAGGATCATTATAAAAACATTCAATGGAAAGGATATAAGTATACTTTCAGAATTGAAAAAGTGAATAATAAATATTCATCTATATTAACAATTAAGTGATTAAGATTAATGACCAAATTCGAAATTCTTACCAGATTATTTAGTGTTATTCCAGTTTTTCTATTTGTATTGAGTAATATTTATGGAATGCGTTATGATGCTGTTTCTGAGAAATACAATAAAAATTATAAAGGAAACCATTCGGTAGTCTGGAAAAATGGCAGATTATGGTGCTCAATTCCAAGGTATATTTTTGAGAAAAACACAATTTCTGAGATTGATAGGGCTAAACGAGATTACAATAGATTGTCTGCTATATTTTGGATATTAACTGGAATTACAATTATCCTATTTCTTATTTAATTTTTCATTTTTGTATGGTAATTTAACGGTAAATATTTATGCAACCTCTACAAGGTTGAGGTGAAAATACTTATTTATCAGTTCTACAATATTGTATCCTCTACGAGGATATTTTAAAATTTCGTATCCCGATTGCTCTCTGTGTAATACTCTTATTTTTTTTATACTTTAGCCATCAGCTTAAAATCTAAAACGACAAAACAATTATCGATGGAACTACAAACCCTGCGGCCATTTCAAAAACTTCTCCAATACATCGGAATACCGGTGATGGCTTTTGCAGGCTTTGTAATTTTTGTTTTCCTGAGAGGTTTCTCTGGTCATAAATACCAGGCCGTTCAGCCAACGGTGATCAACCTTGGATTTCCCCTTTGGCTGGTGGTTATTTGTATGTTGCTGCTCTTTGTAATTGTTGTCTTTATCATCCGTTTTTACCAGTTCAGCGGGGTGGATGAAGAAACCCGCATTAAAATCAGCAGTCAGGATATCGTTATCGAGACGCCCGATTATTTAATTCCTTTCCGCATTAACAAGGCACGGAAGATCCGCTTTACCGACGCCCATCTGTTTGGATTATTCTACAAATATTACATGGTAGGCCGGTTATCCATCAATTACGAGGGCGACAGGTATACTTTTTATTTTCCGGTGATGACCCCGGCCGATGAACGTCAAATAGCAAAATGGACCGGCAAATGAAACGACTTTTGATATTTGTGATTTGGTTTCTGTTGATGGCTGTTTTAACCCTGCCCGTAGGATGGTACTTGTTTGCCTATTATGGTTTAAGTGTCGATACAGGTGAATTTGTGATGATAGTTGTCCCCTTCGCTATTTTCCTGCTTTTTATTATCAGCGAAAGTTTTCGCGATGGTATCATTTACGTGCTTGGATTTCCCTTCCGCACCCTCGACGAGCTGAATGAAGCACGGAAAAGGAACAGAATTAAACGTTACAGTAAACGGAAATATATTAAGTTGAAGTAACTATTCGGTTTTCATTTTAGAGATTAAACTATTTTCCAATTTTCTTGACTTCGCTTTTTCTTTGATATAATTTTATTATGCAATAATTCTTTGTTATAATCCAGATTGTCAAATATTCTTTTATGAGAAAGCTATTCATATTTATATGGTGTTGCATATTTACGGAAGCTTTGGCACAAACTCCAAAACCATTAGTATATATTAATAACACTGAACAATTTACAATTGAATCGCAATATGTAAATGGAGAAACCTATACAATACAAATAGGATTACCTGAAGATTATAATGATTCTAAAACTACTTATCCTGTACTAATAGCTCTCGATGGTGATAAAACCTTTGGTATAACAAAGGGGATGGTAGACTGGTTACTTTGGAGTAAAGAAATTAAAAAAGTAATAACAGTTGGAATAACTTATAACAAGGGAACCGATGCCTGGTGGAATAAACGTGCAAGGGATTATTCTCATTGTTATGATACATTACTTGCCAAAGGATGGTTTAAAGAAATGGGGGGAGCTGATAATTTCATAAAATTTCTTCAGTTAGAATTATTCCCTACCCTTCGGAATAATTATAAAGCAAATCTTGATTCAGCCGCAATTATGGGAATTTCGTTTGGGGGAATGTTCTGTTCCTATGTATTGTTCAAAAATCCCGATTTATTCTATCGCTACATAATTATTGCACCTTCGCTGGTATGGAATGATAACAGCATATTAAAACTTGAAAACGAGTACTCAAAAACTCACACAAAGCTAAACAAGAATATTTACATAGCTTACGGAAGCCTCGATAATAAGAAGTGGGTTAATAATCCGACAAATGAAATCATTTCAAATATTCAGACGCATAATTATGAAAATATAAAGTTTCATTCCCAAATATTTGAAGGTGAAACGCATATATCTGTATTTAGTACAGCCCTTACAAATGGATTGAAAAAAACATTAGGTAATTAGCTGGCAGCAATTGCATTCAAGAAATAAGGTTGATAATCCTGGCAGAATTGAAAAAATATCGATCCAACAAAATTAATTTTTCATTTTAAACATCATAAAAGGCGTTTTAAGTGTTCACTTGTTGACAATGTTTCCTCAATTCGGAAACGGGAAATTTTAATTGTTTAGATTAATAATACTGCCATGACTGCTCTTAAAACTACATTCTTTGCGCCCCAGCTTTTTATTCCAGCCGGAACTACCGACATATCCTTTTATTTCAAAGCATTTGATGCCCTCGAGATCCGATCGTGGAAAAACGACGATGGAAGTTACCATGTTGCAGAGCTTTCCATTGATGGAGCCATTTTTCATTTGCACGAGGAACAACACGCGAAAGGACATTTTGAACCGGTTAAAATGAAAGGAGTAACCGCTCTTACAGGACTTTTTGTTGAAGATGTTGACACGGTGATACGCAAAGCCCTTGAAGCCGGAGCTACGCTCTTAAGTCCGGCCCAGGATTATGACTATGGCTATCGCCAGGGAAACCTCCGCGATCCGTTTGGGCATCACTGGATGATAGAAATGAAATTAAACTGACAACAACCAAACTACATCTGACAACGCCACAATGGCAGCTAACAACACCCAAACAGCATCTGGCAACGCCACAATGACAGCTGACAACACCCAAACAGCATCTGACAACGCCACAATGGCAGCTGACAACGCCATAATGGCGGCTGACAACACCCAAATGAATAATGACAATGTCCCTTCCTAAAATAACTTTGTCCCTTCCTAAAATAACTTGACAGGTTTTACAATAAAAACTATAAATACTTTACACGAATATATGTTAAATCTGATTCTGGTTTACATATTCATTTTAAAT
>JAJYAG010000148.1 GCA_021779665.1 Bacteroidota bacterium
GTAAAAACCCATATCGAGCATGCGGTCGGCTTCGTCAAGTACCAGAAATTTCAACTGCGACATATTAACATAACCCATGTTTAAATGAGCAATCATGCGGCCTGGTGTGCAGATCACAACTTCAGTGCCTTCGAGAATTGCCTGCTTTTCACGGGTAAAAGTATTTCCGTCGCCTCCACCATAAATGGCAATGGAGCTTACCGGAGTGAAATATGAAAAACCTTCCATTTGCTGTTCTATCTGAACAGCTAGTTCGCGCGTAGGTACAATAACCAGTGCCTGAATATGATCGTGCGGATGGTGCGACGCGATTTTATTGATAATGGGTAAAAGAAATGCTGCTGTTTTACCGGTTCCTGTCTGTGCAGATGCAATAATATCCCTTCCTTCCATAATGGGCGGAATTACCTGCTCCTGAACCGGAGTTGCTGTTTCAAAGCCTATTGCCTCGATACCATCGATCAGTCTTTCATCGAGGCCAAATTCTATAAATTTCAAATTGTATTAAAATATTAAAGTAAAATATTAAATTGTATTTGGTTGCAAATATACGCAATCCAAAACTATAAAGCTCACTTTCATGCAGAATGAGAACAACGAGACCTGGCATGTTATCCTGAATCCTCACGCGGGTGCAGGAAAAGGATCGCGTGATCGCAAAAAAATTATTGATATATTAAAAATTTCAGGGTTGAATTTTGTTCTGCATGTATCGGAATTTCCGGGACATGCGCTAAAAATAGCCAAAGAGCTGGCATATAAAGGCGGAACAAATTTTATTGCTGCAGGTGGCGACGGCACTTTAAACGAAATTGTAAACGGCTTTTTTAACGGCAGGGGTGCAGTACCAACCAATGTTGTTATCGGCATGATTCCCGTAGGAACAGGAAACGACTGGATCAAGACTTTTGGCATCCCCGACGATTATGAAAAAGCAATGCAAATTATTCTTGCCGGGAAAAAGGTAACGCAGGATGTGGGCGAAATCAGCTATTCACAAAACGGTGCCGAAACGAAACGGTATTTTGTAAATATCGCCGGTTTTGGATTCGATGGCTTGGTGGCCAGCAATGCCAATCACTTAAAAGCAAAAGGTATCTCGGGGTTCAGGGTGTATGTTGAAAGCCTGTTTTCGAGCTTTTTAAAATTCAGTGCCAGTAAAACCATCATTGAAATTGACGGCGTAAAGGTTGAGAAAAATCTTTTCAGCGCCAGCGTAGGAATTGGCAAGTATAATGGCGGTGGCATGATGCAGGTTCCTGATGCAAATCCGGTACAGGGAGTCTTTCATATTACCCTGATCAGCAAAATTGGGTTATGGGGTATCCTGATGAATTTCAAAGGTCTTTATAACGGAAAATTTATCCGCGACCACAGAGTTTCAACCTATACCGGCAAAACTGTCAAAATTAATTCTGCTAAGCCGTTGCCTGGAGAAGCGGATGGTGAAACATTGGGAGAGGGCAATTTCAACATCAGGATTTTACCGCATGGGTTAACGGTGCTGTGCGGGGAGATTGATTTTGGATAGTCAACGGTCCACAGACACCAGACGACAGCCAATACAAAGAAATAAAGTCCTCGGTCAACAGTCCACAGACGACGGCCTATAAAATGAAGAAAGTCCCGATGACCCCGTATTGGCCGTGGTCTGAGGTCGGACGACTGTCGTCTATACTATTCCTCCTCCCTATACTCCTGAAACTTATCGGTTCCTTCTATCCGCTCCCATTCACTGCCGACTTTCGATTTAAGGTAAGGAAGAATGGCGGGATCGTAGTTTGCCATGGTGTTGATGCTGATAATTTCGCTGTTGTTGATATCGTCGACCCAGTCCTGCTCTTCGGTTCCTGAAAAGAAGCGCCATCCGCTGTCGTTTTCAATGTCTTCATCGGGACGGTCGCGGTACATAAAGCCCACTTTCATGCCTTCCACGGTTATTTTGTCGGTAGCGAGGCAGCCACGCTCGTCCTTTATAATTTGTTTCAGATCTTCGGGTTTGATTTTGAATATTTTATCCATTTCAAAAAGTATGAAGTAAGAAGTATGAAGTAAGGATTACAAAAGACAAAGTTAAAAAAGTTAAAAGAGGAAAGATGAAATGACAGGTAATAAAAGATATAAGCTTAGGTACAGGCATCAGACGACAGCAAACAGCCAGTGCGCAGCTAATTTGGCTGTGGATTGATAACCGTCGTCTGTCGGCCTTTTTCCTTACGACTTACGTCTATTTCGCAATCTCAATTTTAACGGCTTTCTTTTTGAGGGGGATGTTTTTGACTCTTCTTACTACGGCATCGGCTTTAGTGGCGGATACGGCTGCATAAGAGGCATAATCGAGGACATCTATTCTTCCCAGTTCCTCTTTCGTGAGGTTTCCTTGCTGTAATAAAAATCCTACGATATCAATTTTGTTGACTTTGTCCTTTCTTCCCGCGGATATATAAATTGTTTTCCAGGGTGCTAACTCAGGAAGTGGGGCTTCATCGGGAAGTTCTTCCATGGCAGGGTTTTCGCCGAGGTAGGCAGGAAGTTTTTCGCCGGGCGAAAGTATCAGAAACATGGTTCCTGAAGCATTCATGCGGGCGGTGCGGCCATTTCGGTGTATAAAAGCATCGTGCGTGAGAGGCAGATGGTAATGGATAATATATTCTATCTCGGGAATATCGAGGCCTCGGGCTGCCAGGTCGGTAGTGACAAGACAGGAGGTGCTTCCGTTACGAAACAGGATGAGCTCTTTTTCCCGGTCGACTTGCTCCATGCCGCCATGATAGATACCATTGGGCACCTGATGTAACCAGAGAAAATTACTTATGCGCTCCACCGACTCGCGGTGATTGCTGAACACAAGCATGGGTTTATTGCCGAGTTTGCAAAGGAGTTTAAAAAGAGTTTCAAGCTTGTCCTTTCCATCGGAGAGAATAAACCGCTGCTGCAACTTATCAGGAACAGTTTCGCTGAGAAAGTCAAGCTGAATGGGATTGTGTATTCCCACAAAATCCGGTATCTCGGGGATGTTTGTTGCCGAAGTGAGAATCCTTTTTACTGGTCGAAGACTTCGGATGATATTGGACATGTCTTCCTGAAATCCGAGCTCGAGACTTTTATCGAATTCGTCGAGGACCAGCGTTTTTATGTGCCGTGTGTTGATCCGTCCATCGCGCAGATGGTCGGCAATACGGCCGGGAGTACCAATGAGGACAGCCGGAGGATGTTTCAGATTGTTTTTCTCAACCTGAATGGGATGACCGCCATAACAGCTATTTACTTTAAAACCAGACCCGAGCGATTTAAAGACATTTTCGATCTGAATGGCAAGCTCTCTTGAGGGAACGAGTACCAGCACCTGAATTGATTCGAGACTGGAATCCATGATATCCAGCAGCGGCAGCAGGTAAGCAAGGGTTTTACCACTTCCGGTGGAAGACAGTAAGACTATGTTGTTATTTTCTTTGATAGCAGCAATGGCTTTATCCTGCATTTCGTTTAGCGAAGAAATGCCAAGTTTGGTGAGTATGGTTTGGTAATTTATCATGGTAGGTAGAAAAATGTACAAAACACTTTATGGTGTATTGCCTGTAAACAAAAAAGGCTTCAGATGTTTTTCTGAAGCCTTGGCGGAATGGATTCGAACATTCCAATATTTTACCTAATTATCAGCATCTTAAAATATTAACCAACCCTTACGGTAACCGAACCGTAAATTTGATTGATAATACTCTGTTTTGAAAGAACTTTATGGCACAAATTTAAGAATAGTATGGGATTAAACAACTGTTAAATACTAAAGTGATGCAAAATAAATGATTGCAACAAGCAGGGATCTGGAAGGATTGCAGATATGGGCCAACCCTTTTTTATTGAAAAGTTGCAAGAAATTCATTGTATTTTCTCAGCAACTTCTCTTTCACCTCAGGATATTGTTTTGAAAGATCCGTTGTTTCTGCAGGATCTTTTGAGAGGTCGAACAACGGCATTTCCCATTCCATTTTTTCGGGTTTTACTCCGGGATAATCTGCAGGAGTGGCCTGCGCAAAAGGTGCAATGATGGTGGTACCATCGGGACCTCTTGGGTCTTTCCAGTTTTTCAGGTCAACTTCCCTGTAATATTCGGGTTTGGTTACGAATAATTTCCAGTTCCCGTCGCGGATGGTTCTTATGGTAGTACCTTTCATTGAAAAAATGGGTGAATGCTCGTGCGATTTACCTTTAATAATTGCCGAGATATCCTGGCCATCGAGTTTTATTTTCGGATCGGTTTTGATGTTTGTCAGTTTCATCAGGGTTGGCAATATATCCAGCGACCACGCTGGCGTTTCAACTACTTTTCCCTGAGGGAATTCTTTTGGATAGCGGATAATAAACGGAACACGGAATCCGCCATCCCAGTTGGTGGCTTTCATCCCTTTTAAACCTCCGGTATTTCCTCCATACCACGGGCCATTGTCCGACATGAAAATCACAATGGTGTTCTCAAGTATTCCCAGCTTCTCCAATTTTTTGATCACTTCACCTGTCGACCAGTCAAGTTCTTTGATGACACTCTTATACAACTCCGGAAAATCTCCCTGCGAATAAAATCTTTCGGAAGCTGCAAGTGGTTTATGAGGCATGGCATGTGCCAGATAAAGGAAAAACGGCGAATGTTGGTTACGCTCAATAAAGTCCAAGGCTTTGGAAATATATTTCTGGGTAAGCTGTCGCTGATCAACAGGGTATTCAACTGTATCCATATTTGCGATGAGCTGAACCGGTCGCATATCGTTCGAATAAAGAATGCCGTAATATTCATCAAAGCCCTGTTTCGCAGGGAAAAATTCAGGTTTATGCCCCAGATGCCATTTCCCGATGGCTTTGGTATGGTAACCTGCTCCTTTAAAAATTTCGGCCATAGTGACTTCGGCAGGGTTTAACCCGTTGTTAATTCCGGCATCGGGTGCCGGATTCTCTACCATCCCATGCCGGAGCGGAAATCGTCCGGTAAGCAGACTCGCTCTTGACGGAGCAGAATAAGGAGTAGGTACATAAAAATTGACAAACCGCACCCCTTTGTCGGCAATAGCATCTATATTGGGAGTTCTGATCTGATTCGGGTTATAGCACGAAATTTCCCCATAGCCCATATCATCGGTTAAAATGATGACAACGTTGGTTTTTTGGGCAGCACTAGGAGAACTACTGGCTGGCAACGCACAAACTGACGTGAGCAGAGAGGTTGTAATTATAAAGGATTCTGAATTTATTTTCATATACAAAATTTAATTTTAAAGTTAGTGTGTAATCCCGATTGACAAATCATAATTGAATCATAATTTCTAATTTTTGGTTGGATAAACCGGAATTGATAATTGAAGCGGAATTTCCTTACGCAGCATTTGTGCTGCTGTACCTGTAAGCCTGAGATAATGATCAGAAGGCTTTCCGTCCATATCAATAAACTTTGCAACTTTGCTTACCGGAGGGTTGTCAGAACACTTAAAAATGGCGGTACCTTCGTTTACTTCGTCGAACATCGCAACATAAATCATACTTGCACCTGCCAGCATAGCGGTTGTCATTTGCTGCCAATAGAACCGGCCACCCTGACGAGGTATAGAGCCTACAGGTTTCACATCGTCGGGAAATTCGAACCTGCTGAGATTGTGCCAGCTAAATCCCGGGTAAACACAAGGAACATAATCCACGTGATGCTCTTTGCACCATTTGATATCCTGAAGCATTACATCGCGATAACGATCCATATCGTTGTGAAGGAGTGGCGAGAAGCGCTGCACCATCCACGGCAGAACAATATCGCACTGCTTAATCAGTTCGTGCAGATAAGGGTCAGGAGTGCAATCAGCATTTAATTCGCGCCAGAATGTCGGAACACCCAGCATAACAGCGCAACCACCATAAACGGGATCGTTCTTTAGAAAATCAATCAGTCGTTGCAATCCAATATTCCGGATGTTGTAGGGCCTGTCGGGAAAACCAACACCCCAGATAGCTACCAGTGGTTTACCGTGGTGGTGAAGATAGGTTTTGGCACCGTCCTGATTGGTCACCTTCAGCGAATCTACCAGGTACTTCCAGTCTTCAATCACCGATGAGCAATCTTCGCCCGAGCTCTTCAGTCCCGAAAGGTCGTACATCACGGCAATTGCCCTTTCGTACTTTGAAGCTGCCTCAAAGGCGTTTTTCAAAACGGCAGTGGTTGTATACCGGGGGCGTCCTGACCTTGTCATATTAAAAAAACGTTGCATAAACACTCCGTCGAGGCCGTATTCTTTCATCCACTTAAAATGAAGATCGACAGTGCTTTTATCGGATGAGTTAAAAAACTTAGCTGTTGAACCATCAGCCAGCTTTAATCCGGTGGGATACGTTTGTTGGTATTCACTTACATCGGGCCACATGTCAATTTTTATCTGGGTTTCGTCGGGATAAAACTTTCCGTCTTTTTGCGGACGAAACCAGCCCTGATATCCTGCCATTATCAATCCGTTATAGGTAGGATATTTGGTTATTGAGGAATGCTTTCCCTGGGCATTCAGAGATGTGGATAATCCTGCAAATAGTAAAAACGATAATATCAGTAGTCTTTTCATATGTTTAAAATTGTTTGTTAATGGGATATTCATGATGAGTGTTTGTGAAAAGTTAATTACAAGTCATATTTCGACTCCACTCAATATGACAAATAACTGATTGTCAACAGTCAGACTGAGCGTAGTCGAAGTCTTTTTAATTGCACAATTGTCACAGTAAAATTGATTTCTCTCTTCGTTACCACTCACAGAATCTGTAAGA
This sequence comes from Bacteroidota bacterium, assembly GCA_021779665.1. GTDB lineage: Bacteria > Bacteroidota > Bacteroidia > Bacteroidales > JAAUTT01 > JAAUTT01. Next base: position 6,793 of record JAJYAG010000148.1, read on the forward strand.
AGCTAAAAAAGAGAATTTACCTGTTGCGGCGATGGCAACGGAATTGCATTGCTCAACGGTTTCCTGCGCCGCGAAAGTTTCCGGGTTCTTTTCAGGCCCGGGGCTCCACCCCGGGTTACAAAGAGGCCGCACCTAACGGCGCTAAAAACCAAAATTAAGTGTGTCATCATCGCATTACAACCCCAGTTATTTTGGGTAAAGTCACGAATAGGGAGAAATCTTTTTTCACCGAATCCTATTTGTTTAATAATTCAGTAAGATCAACTGATTTCCACTTATTAAGACCTGTACCTGAATAAATGTCAACAACTACTTTGTCGTCCGAAACATTAAAAAGGCTATATCCTGAAGTGTTGCCAAGTTCATAATATTCAACAAATGGTTTTTCGTGCATCAGAATATCAATTCTTTCCTGTTTGGTTTCTGGCGAAAAATCAGGTTCGAGTTCAAGCAGAGCTTCATTATAATCCTTTATGCCTGTTTTAATTAATTCAGGCTTTTGGATTAAACCGTTTATCACAGAGCAAAGTGCCAGTTGTAAAAATTTGCCGTTTTTCGTTTTCCTTACAACTAAACTATGCTTGTGAAGATGGCCCGCAATTACAAGTACCTTATTGTCTCCCAGTAAATTCAGCAGTTTTTCTCTTGATTCCTTTTCTGAAGTCTTCATAAATACCCCCCATTTTGAGCGTGCATTAATGGGAACAACAGGTTCGTGCATCACAACAAATTTAAACCTTACGTCCCTGTACTTCTTTATTTCTTCCTCAAGCCAGTTCAGGGACTCGCGCCGGTAAGCGTCGTAAAAGAAGAATACTGCATTGTTTTTCCGAACTACATATTTTGAATCGTTCACAACACTGCCCGTGTTCTTATTTATAAAAGGAAAAACTACACCGGTGAATGCTGAATCGGCGCCCGGACCAGTAATATCATGATTCCCTTTAGTGACTAAATAAGGAATATGGATATATTTCTCCTCGAATTTTATAAAATCATTAAACTGAAGTTTAGCCAGGGAATAACTGCCGCACAAGCCTTCGACAAAATCGCCGGCATGCACCACAAACGAAATATTACTGGTATCGGCATGGATTAAATGATTCAAATCAGTGTAAAGGGCTGGTAACAGAGATTTTGTAACTTCCGAATAATGGTTTATCTGACTGGTGTCACCCGGGTGAACTTTTCTGACCCAGTCCATATCGTGATGGTTAATTGCATCAAAGTGAGTATCGCCAAGACATAAAAATGAAAACCCTGAATGGGTATCCGGTATTCCTGCTGGTTTGGTTAGAGGAATATATTCCTGGTTAACAGTACCATTTTTAAGGTTTATATCAATAATCCTGAAACCCCTGAAGGCTTTTGTGTTGTCATCATTATTCCCCAATGGTTTGCTGGTTGGGCCGGTGGTGATAATCGTCAGGGAATCGCGGTAAGTAACTACATTATTTCTGTGGAAATGCCCCGTTAAAATAAGCTTAACATTGTTTTTCATGGAAACATCCAACAGCCACTTCCGTTGTTCTTCGGGAAGCGTAAAATATTCTTCTTTCTCCTCCGCATTTTTCAGATATAAGGGATGATGGATAAGTATAAATTTGAACCTTGCTGAGCTGTTTAACAGTGTGCTGACTAAAAAGTCCTGTTGCTTTTTCGCTTCCTGAGGATTTTTATCCGGCTCTTTCAGGTACCAGCTGTTCAGGCTGACAAACAAGCAATTTCTGACAGTAAAACTGTAGTAATCATTTCTTTGAAACCTGTTCCTGAATTTTTCCAGACCTGCAGTGCTCCATCCGTCGTGGTTTCCGATAACTTCAAAATACGGAGCTTTAACTTTTTTAGAAATACTGATGTATTCCCGCCATTGATCATCGTTGCCGGGATTATTTACAAGATCGCCAGTGTTGATTACCACATCGGGCTTAGGAGTCAAATTATTGATGCTTTTAACAGCCTGTTCAAAATATGTTGCATCCAGGTTCAGACTGTCACCAGTAAACCCAAGTTGTGTATCGCTGATCTGTACAATCCGGAAATAACCGGAAGCGAAAGCGCTATCACTACGCGAACTGCCATCTGTCATGTCGAAAGCTGTCTGGCCGATCAGATAACTGAAGCTAACCTGCACCAGTAGGGCAAGAAAGAAGGTTTTTTGTAATTTTTTCATTGCCAATCTAAGCTTTGATTGAAAAGTTAAGTTATTTAATCCCTAAGAGGTATCTTCTGCCTTTTCGTCCCGACAGGGACGACATTATGGTAGAAATATAATCATGAATCAAGTCCTCAGAATCCCGTAGGGATGACATTATAGGAAAATCCGTCATTAGAATTTAACCATAATGCCGTCCTTAGCGGACTTAATACTAACGGCCAAATTCTTTCTCTACCATAATGTCGTTCCTACGGAACTGTTAATCCAATGTAAATTAATATTTATTAAAACATCAGGTTCACCACCCATCTGAATTAATTTCTCACAGGCTTAACACTTCCATAATTGGTGGAGCCATGAATCCATTTTGCGGCCTCGCCGGTCAGCCATAAATAATAGTCACTGCTGAGGTCGGACTCAATTCCAACAAATTTTCCACTTCCGTTAAGAGGCAGCTCATCTTCTTTTTTACATTTATAAATGGCTGTCCCTTCGTCAACTTCATCGAACATGGCGACGTAAAGCGATTGAGCACCCGCCTGTTTTGCTCCGGCAACCTGTTGCCAGAAGAAATTTCCTTTTAGCCGTGGGATCTGATTATACAATGTAACATCATTTTTAAGATTTCCCCAACTAAATCCCGGAAAAACCAGCGGAGCATAGTCAATTTTGTTCGATGAACACCAGCTTATATCGCCCACAAGTGTTCCCGTAGCAGTGTTGCCATAACTGTCGGAATTATACCGACCAACAGCCCATGGCATAATAATATCGGCATTTTTTATAAGGGTATGCAGGGCCGGGTTATTTTCGGTGTCCCGTGTCAAAGTGCGCCAGTAATATGGAACTCCTAACATAATCGATACTTTCTTCTCGGGTCCCTTCAAGGTTGATACCAACGATTGAACGTCGGCGATGGTGTATTTGCGGTTGTCGCTAAAACCTACGCCCCAGATTACCAGCAGCGGTTTTTTGTTATGACGCAGATAGGTCGGGTTTTTGACGTTATCGAAAAGAGAAAATGTAGTCTGAAGCTCGTTCCAGTCGTTTAATAAAATCTGCATATCGGCCGAGGTACAGCCGCTCAGATCGTACATGACACAAATTGCACGTTGATATTTTACCGATGCCTTCAGCGCACTTTCAAGCACTTTGTTGAAATGTCTCTTTCCCTTTTCGCTTTTAATTTCACTCACAAAGCGTTGCATAAATACACCATCCAGGCCATAGTCTTTCATCCATTTGAAATGCAGATCCACACTTTCTGCGTCGTAAGGACTGTAAACAAAAGCATCGGTACCATCAGCATACTGGAAAGCTGTTTTATAAGTTTTGGAATACTCCGAAACATCGGGCCAGAAATCAATGGTATTCATTCCCGGTTCAAACCTTCCGCTTTTTTCGTAGTGGTGCCAGCCTCTTTCGGCTCCATCACCTTCGGCGGTAAACCAACCCTGATACCCTGCCATAACCAGGCCTTTGTAGCTTGTGTACAGGCAACCGGTTTCATCGTAAGTTTTCTCAATTGGTTTTGGTGGTATCTCCTCTTTTTTCTGCTCTTCTTTGGTTGAGCAATTCAGACACATTATAAGCGCAGTAATAATAAAATAGCTCATATATAATTGCATTTTCATTTCAAAACATTTTAAGAAAATAAAAGGAAGTAGCTCATATAACTACTTCCTTCTAAAAAATCAATTACCAGTTATAAAAGCAGTTTAAGCAGAATTTTAATCATGCAAAACTGATTATGGCACAACAACTTTTACAATTTCCGAATAGTTATATCTGCGACTTAAAGCATTAACATTTGCTCCAATTCTGACATAATAGGTATAACCCGACTTAACAGGATATGGGCCTAAGGTATAGTCCTTGCTGTCGGCAGCACCCACTTCAGCAGCCCAGCTCTTATTGATCTGCTTCCGTAAGTTATTATAATCGCCTATGTTAATGTAATTGGAATTTCCGCAGAAAGTGGTAAGGCTTAAGAAACCCTTTACTTCGTAGAGGTTGGGAAGATTAGCCGTGATTGGGGCCTTCACAGTACACGAAAGGGTTAAATTTGTCCCATTCAATGTAGCTTTGAAATTCAATATCTGAAGGTACGGGGTTACAGTGAAATCCTGCTGGGCCTCGTTACCAAGAACTACATTTTTAACCGTATCAACAGGCCAGAAAGGTCCATCGTAAGGAAGCATGTTATAAGTTCCGGGAAACAGTTTCGCATTATTATAAACACCGTCCTTCATAACTGCCAGGGATTGATATTGGGCAACAGTTCCCGGGTGCTTTTCTTCCCAGGTCTTGTCCCATATACGAATTTGCCAGTCATTGTTGTCCATCGCTAAATTTTGCCCTGTATAGGAATCAATTATGTTTCCATATAACCGGGAACCCGGTTCATCCCAGTTATCTATTTTCTGGCATGAAGCTGACAATAGCAGGCTAACTCCAAATATTAAGTACAATATATTTTTCATATTCAAACTTTTCAATAGTTAATAATTAATAAAGTGGATTCTGAGGTAACAAGTTTGTATTCTTGTTGATTTCTCCCTGAGGAATCTTTTCGTAGGCCGCACTCTTTGGAGCTGTAATGCTTCGGTTCTCTCTGTTAACCTCGTCAAGGAAAATGTACTTACCTTCATTAAAAACATAATAACAGGAGAGTGCATGTGCATAACGGTTGTTTAATACCTGATCGGCAATTCTCCAGGTTTTGAGGTCCCACCAGTAATGGTTTTCAAGATACAGTTCGCGAACACGCTCATCGCGGATAAACTGCAGGCTTGCTTCAACAGGGTAACCGTTAGTGGAACTAACTGTTTGGTCCACGGCAGGTCGTGTAACCTGACAACCGGCGCGTACACGGATTTTTTCGATGTAATCCATGGCAACATCTCTATTGCCAAGTTCGTATGCAGCTTCAGCAGTATTCAGATAGATTTCTCCCAGGCGGAACACTATCCACGACTGGTTCGACTTGTTTACCTGTACCATGGATGTAGGCCTGTTTACATCAATATATTTACGGACAAAAGCACCCGTCATCGCATTGTTTTCAACGCCTGTAGTAAACATTCCGTGAGCGCCGGCAATAAGTACATTATTGTATTTTTGTCCCTTGGTGCCCAATAAGCGGTTTGAGGTGGCATTTATAGGTGCGGCATTGCTGCCAGACTGCGCATCGGATGCAAGCCCGGTAAAGGTCTTGTAAATACCCCGCTGGATACTGAATGTTTTTCCACGAAGCTCATCGCCGTCAAAAAAGCAGGTACCCTGTAAACGGGGTTCCATCCCTGTTTTGATGTCGCTGCGTTTGCTGAAACGAATTGGTTTACCGTCATTATCAGTAATTGCAGGAAAATCGTATAACTTCATTATTTCAAGTACTGGGCCGCCTTCTGCACCAACAAAAGACGAAAAATCGGGATTAGGGCACATCAGCGCATCATAACAATGGCCAAAAACCTGTCCGTCATACCCTTTGGTAAAAATATTCTCGGTGGATGATTTATCCAAGAACAGGTTTGCAAAATTGGTCGCTTTGTCCGGGTAATTCTTTGTGTATAAAGAATAAGGCCCTTCTTCCACAATCTTTCCTGCATCAAATGCATACTGAAAGAATTCATTTGCCTTGGAAGGATCGATGCCTGCCAAACCGGCCTGTACGGCTGCATCTGAGCCAAGACCCAGATATTGGGTATATTTGGCAACCCGGCCTGCGTAAAGCATGGCACGCGACATTAAAGCGGCAGCTGTGTATTTGTTTGCACGCCCTTCCACACTGGTAGCCGACATATTGGCAATGGCAAACTGCAGGTCATCATAGATAAATTTCCATGTGTCGTACTCGGTGTTCCGTTTAACATTCAGTTCTTCCGGCGTTCCGTTTATGGGGTCCTGAACGGTGGTTACTAATGGCACGCCGCCATAACGTTTCGCCAAACCTTCGTAGAAAAAAGCGCGAAGAAAACGGGCTTCTCCCAATAAAGCGTTATAGGTTGGTTCGTCGTACTTATTCTTATAATTGGGAAAATTATTAATGAAAAGGTTCACAATACGGATATTGTCGTAGGGCCAGTAACCAAAACCTGCGCCGTTCATTGCAACGTTCCATCCAAAAATTTCGCCGCTCATGTGTGCCTGGCTGTTTTTATATGCCTGCCAGGCGTTGCTGTTGCCCGGCTTATAGCCACCGGCCGAATTTGCGTAATAAATGAAATCTTCTATCGGAAGACCCGCATAGAGTTGGATAAAATATTTCTGAACACCATCTTTGGTACCGAACAATTCCGGCTCTCCTAAAATCCCTTTGGGTTCTAACTCCAGGTCGTTGCACGAAGAAAAAGCAACCCCCAAAACTGCTATCAATAATATAAGTCTGAGTTTCATGATTCTTGTTTTTTAAAATTTAACGCTTGCTCCAATAGTAAAGGTCTTATTGACAGGGTAGCTGTAATAATCCACATAGGGAGTTGAATTCACATCAGGGTTATCGCCCCCGCGTTCGGGATCTGCATTTTTCAGTTGGGTAAACGTTAAAAGGTTATATCCGCTCACGTAAACTCTGAAGTTATCTATCTTCATCTTTGTCACTATTTTCTTTGGTAAACTGTAACCAAGCTCAAGTGTCTTCAAACGCATATAGGAAGAATTCTGGACAAGGTTAGTACCTGTACGGCGACCGTCATGCGAAGTGGCAGGATAAAATCCTGGTATCCATTTGGTGTCAGGACTGAAATAGTCGGCATTGGGATCTTCCGGACGCCACCTGTCCAAAAAGTACGACAAGGTGTTTTGTCCGTTAAATGCCAACGGGCTGGTAAGCAACTCGCCATATTGAACAAAAACACCATACGCACCCTGGAAATTCATTGTCAGATCAATATTCTTCCATGAAGCCCCTAAGTTAATCCCATAGTTAAACTTGGGAAGACCGTTTGTAGCAATCGGGTGTTCATCATTTGCATCCACTACACCATCCTCGTTCCAGTCATTCAGGATCCAGTCGCCAGGAGTGGAACCCTGCCCCATTGGAAGTTTGTAGTTCCTGATTTCCTCCATGGTTGTAAACATGTGAGCCGATTCGTTACCCCACCAGATATCGTTATAACGGCCGCTGGTACGGTTACGCCAATGGTGGTACTGGTTGTTGGCAACTGTTTCGAGCCAGTCGGTACGCATGCTTCTTGTTTTGGATATTTGTCCACCTACCGAGTAGTTGAAATCACTTATTTTATCACGGTAATCCATCGATAATTCCCAGCCAAAATTACGATCGGCGTTCAGGTTCTCCTGTGGCAGTGTAGCTCCCACAGTGCCTGGAACCACAGAACTGCTGGTTGCAAGCAAACCTGTGCGGTCGCGTCTGTAAATTTCAAAGGTACCACTGATTTTGTTATTCAATACTCCGAAATCGATGGCTGCATTGTACATCTTGATAGTGAGCCAGGTCAGGTTGGGGTTAGGAATAGCCTGTGGCCTGACACCCCCGTTCCAGACATTATTAAACATCCATCCCATAGCACTCGAACCTATGCTGGGAGCTATGCTATATCCCATGGTCGGAGGATAGTTGCTGGCAGCATTGTCATCGCCCATCTCACCGTACGATGCCCTGAGTTTTAAATTACTGATAAAGGAAATATTGTTTTTAATGAAATTCTCCTCACTCATGCGCCATCCTGCCGAAACTGAGGGGAAAAATCCAAACTGACTGCCTTTTGGAAAGCGCGAATTACCATCATAACGGAATCTGAAATCAAACAGGTACTTTCCACTGAAATCGTAGGTTAAAGAACCAATTACAGACTTGCTTGAGCGGTCACCCGGAGTGCCACCCGTTGCTCTTTGGTTCAGGTCTTCGCCTGCAAACAGATATTCGGATGCAACCAGCAACTCACGGTATGCGCTGAAATTGTCCCATTTACTGTACCCTTCTTCATAGATTAAAAAGCTGCTAAGGGTATGATTGCCAAACTTATTGTTATAGTGCAATCCCAACTGCATATTGGTATCGAAGTTGAAATTGGAACTTCGTTCTATGGTTGAAGGAGCGTTTTTGGTTGTTGCTGTGTAGGATTGATTCCCCGGATTATAAACATACAACATGTAAGTTTTACGAAACGTTGTGGCATCGGGCAGGCTTGCTGCATAGTCGTAGGATCCTTTTGCCGACAAGCCTTTTATTCCAGGTATATCGTACGATAATTGCAATGAACCATCAAACCGGCGCTTGTTATTAATATTGTAACCCACAATGTCGGAATTAGTTTCTGCAAGCATATTATGACCGTCGTACAATACCGAAGCATCGCCATTAAGAAATTCGGGATTGTCGTTTGCATAAATCGGGGCATCAGGACGCATCAGCCATGCCGATTTATAAGTTGACCATCCGGTTCCATTTGGCATGGTAGTCTTGTCCAGAATGGCTCCTAAGGAAAGCTTTGCTTTGAGGCGTTTTGTAATCTCGGCATCAACGGTCGACCGGAAGTTCCAGCGGTCGGAACTATAATCGCCGCTCGAGTAAGAACCGTCCTGTGTAAAATAACCAAGACTCATAAAATAGCGTAACTTATCGTTACCTCCGTTTATGCTTAAATTATGCTGTTGTTGCGGTGAGTTTTTATTAAATACGGCGTCCATCCAGTTGTAGGAAGGTTTTCCATCAATGTACGGCTGCATTTGATCCTGCGTAAAATATGGGTTTTGACGTACCAGATAATTATTGTTGAAGTTCTGGAAGACTGACTCGTTACGCAAAAGCATATAATCCAAAGCGCTTACCCCTTCAGGAACATACAAAAACTGCTGTGTGCTGTAGTTGGCGGTATAGGTTATATCTACTTTTCCCTGCTGCGCCGAACCTCTTTTTGTTGTTACCAGTACAACACCATTACCTGCACGCAAACCGTAAATAGCTGCCGATCCGTCTTTCAATACCGAAATATTGTCGATTTCCGAAGGGTCCATACGGGCAAAATATTCCTGGTCGCGGGTAACACCGTCGATAACAAATAAAGGAGTACCCATACTGCGGATGTCAATAACCGTATTGTAGGCACCCGGAGCTGCACTCTTCTGAACAACTCGTACACCGGGCAATTTGCCGGTAAGCATATTTAGCACGTTCTCATTTTTGGTGATAACCAGATCCTCATTTTTGATGGAGGCAACCGATCCCGTTAATGTTGCCTTTTTCTGGGTAGCACCGTACCCGACAACCACTACTTCTTCAAGGCTTTTTACATCGGTAACTAATTTAACATCGAGGGTGGTTTGAGTTCCCACTACAATTCGTTCAGAATTATACCCTAAAAACGACACCACTAGAACAGCATCACTTTTGTTTATTTCTAGGGTAAACTTCCCGTCTACATCACTTACAACCCCAATTGTTGTTCCGTCGATTACGATATTGGCTCCTGCAATAGGTTCTCCCGTTGAGGCATCTGTTACAGTTCCGGTAACTTTTTGAGCCTGTAGTACAGCGCCGGACGGCTGGTCAGTTGTTTTCGAAAAGACTGTTGTGACCTGCACACACAATAATATTATCAGCATGGTGCATGCCTTTTGAAAACAAAACCTTTTTTTCATACAATGATTGTTTTTCATAGGTTTTAAAATCAGTTAATAAATTAATTAATAGTTAATCAGGATAATTCGCATTACTTTCTTTGGTATAGTTATAGTTTTAGCAGAGTAAATATTCGATACAGGTCGAAATTCAAATGATGACCAAATGTATTTTCTCCCAATTAACAGCCCGATTAATTCCATATAAAGACAGACTTAATAAAGAATTAATTTTTGATTAATGGAATAAGTGATTGTATTTAAGAGTGATAGTAGTGTCTGACGGAAAGAAATTTGGTTGTATTTGGGTCCTGAACAAGCGTTGTTAAGTCGAATATTTTTCGCGTTAAGTAAAGCTAAACCAAACCGGGAGTTAAACTTTTTCATTTGAGGAGAAGGGCCGGTGATGAGGTAAGATAACAGCGATGTTGATTACATGTATTCAACGCCGTAGGTGTTGCATGTTTGTAGCCGGGAGTGAAGCGCAGTGGAACTCCCGGAAAAATGTCACCAGTGAATTTCAGCGGCGCGAAAATACGTTGAGAAATGCAATTACGATAACATCGCCGCAATAGATAATCTCAACATTGAAACTCG
>JAJYAG010000149.1 GCA_021779665.1 Bacteroidota bacterium
TTCTTAATAAAGGGATATGACACCATTCTACTTTTTCATTTTGTTCAAGCAGGTTTTCAAGTCTTAATCGCAGCGAAAAAGGAATGTCGTGAATCATTGGTGCATTTTAGAATACAATTCACAAATATAGGATTAAAATGAGTAGGTTTTTCTTTGCATTATTTAGGACAGATTTGGGTAAAGGATCGTAAATATTGGGTATAGCTATTGCGACGATGTTGTCATTGCCTCTTTACGGGGCTCCGCTTTGCTCCACCGCCGGCTACAAATCCCGATAGCTATCGTGAGCCACTCCTACGGAGCTTAACAGCCAACTCCCTGTCATACTATTATTATGCTCCAGTTTCCTGGGGGCAGGTTTATTTAAGACAGATTGTATAAATGTAAGAAAATCAGTTAAAAAGTTCCGGCAAAACCGAAATGATAAGGTTCAGGATCGGCCTTCTAAAAATGGCGTTAAAAAAACATACGAGTGACCGTAACGAGGGGATTGAAGCGGTTTAGATGCGCTTATGCTGAATAACCAGTTAGTTTCTCTTACGACTTGCTGCTTCCTATTTACAACTACCTTTAGCGGCTTATCCCCGCAGTAGGGCACTTGTATGTTTTTAGCCAATTTTTAGGAAGCCTTGACTTTTTGGTCCTTTTGTGTCAAGACAAAAGGACAGAAACAAATACACATTTTACTTGTCCTGTCATCCCGGCATTATGTCGCAATGTAGGGCGGCGTATACCACCACCGGAAGAACTTAGCGATAGGATCTCAAGGAAGGTAAATCTCATATTTTTATCGGACACTAATAATAACAAATTAGTAAATTGTGAAAAATTAGCGGTCAAAAAATAAACAAGACGGTGCGTATTAAACTGTTGAAATATAATGTAATTGATATGGGTTTATTTAATAAAGTTGTTGTTGGCCTGGTAATCGTTTGTAGCTTAATTACAGCTTTTACATTCAGGACAGGTGAAGATACGGGGATTGAGCAACTCAGGACCGGGTTTAAAACAATCCCCGATTCCATGCTTTTGAGTATTTACTGGTACTGGATGTCGGATAATATTTCGAAGGAAGGCGTTGTGAAGGACCTGCAGGCGATGAAAAAGGTGGGTATTAACAGTGCCTTTATTGGCAATATTGGCGGTCAGGGTGTACCTTACGGAAAAGTTAAGATCTTTTCGGATGAATGGTGGGATATTTTGCACACGGCTCTTAAAACTGCAACCGAGTTAAATATTGAAATAGGTATCTTCAACAGCCCGGGCTGGAGCCAGTCGGGCGGCCCATGGGTTAAACCCGAACAATCCATGCGTTACCTCAATTCATCGGAACTTACAATTTCCGGTCCGCAAAAACTGAAACAGATACTGCATGCGCCTTCCAAGGACTTTCACCTTGTAAAAGTATTGGCATTCCCGGTAAATTCAGGTACAAAGCCTTCTCTTTACCAGCTGAAGCCGGCCATTGCATCCATGCCCGATTTGGAAAACATCAGGAACTTATTCGATGGCGACAACAATACCATAACCGACCTTCCTGAAAACAAACCTTTGGAAATCAACATCAGCCTGCAGGAAGATTATACGGTTCGCAGCCTTATTGTGCAAACGGCAAAGAAGCCCATCAAAGCTAAAGGTGAGTTGCAGGTTAAAGTCGGGAATACTTTTAAAACGCTGTCGACCTTTGATATAAACCGCAGCAATCCTAACATTATAGTAGGATTTAAGCCTTACGCGCCTGTTGTGATCTCGGTTCCCGAAACCAAGTCGCGCGAATTCCGCATTGTAATCACCGGTGCTAATAAAGGAAGCGGACTCTCCGAAATTGAATTGCTGGAAGAACCCATGATGGAACGTTATCCGGAAAAAACGCTTGCGAAAATGTTCCAGACCCCTCTTCCTTACTGGCACGATTATATGTGGCCTGTTCAGCCCGGCATCGAAGGAAGTCTGGCTATCGACCCGGCCAACATCCTGGATCTTACTTCGTTTGTACAAAACGACAGCATTCTCGAATGGCAGGTTCCGCAGGGTACATGGAAAGTTATGTACAGCGGCATGACAACCACCGGGGTTGTGAATGAGCCGGCTTCCCCGGAAGGAACGGGTCTGGAAACTGATAAGATGAGCAAAAAACACATTGCTGCGCATTTTGATGCTTTCCTGGGCGAAATCATCAGGAGGATTCCCGAAGCGGATCGTAAATGCTGGAAAATGGTGGTGGAAGACAGTTACGAGCGCGGCGGACAAAACTGGACCGACGGCTTTGGTGAGGAGTTTAAAGCCAGGTATGGTTATGATCCAACTCCGTTTATCCCTGTAATTAACGGGTATGTTGTGAAATCGCGTGATGTTTCCGATCGTTTTCTGTGGGACCTCCGGCGACTTGTGGCCGATAAGGTTGCTTATGATTATGTGGGCGGCCTTCGGGAGATAAGCCATCAGCACGGATTAAGGACGTGGCTTGAGAACTACGGCCATTGGGGTTTTCCGGGCGAATTTCTGCAGTATGGTGGCCAGAGTGACGAGATAGGCGGCGAGTTCTGGAGCGAAGGCGAACTTGGAAATATCGAAAACAGAGCTGCCTCGTCGTGTGCCCATATATACGGGAAAAGGAAAGTATCTGCAGAATCGTTCACCTGCGGAGGAAGGGCCTATTCCCGGCATCCGGCGACGATGAAGCAACGTGGCGACCGGTTTTTTACCGAAGGTATCAACAACACCTTAATGCATGTGTACATTCAGCAGCCCGATGAACATGTACCCGGCATCAATGCCGGCTTTGGCAACGAATTCAATCGTCACAATACATGGTTTTATTATTTGGATATGTTTGGGCAATACCTCAAAAGATGCAATTATATGTTGCAGCAGGGAACCTATGTTGCCGATGTTGCCTATTTTATTGGCGAAGACGTTCCTAAAATGACCGGTATTTGCGATCCGGAACTTCCGGCAGGCTATTCATTCGACTATATCAATGCCGAAGTGCTCCATACCCGTATCAGGGTTGAAAATAATAAAATTGTTCTTCCCGACGGAATGTCTTACCGCATGCTTGTGTTGCCACAACTGAGCACCATACGTCCGGAATTGCTGGACCGTATAAAGGATCTGGTGTCGCAGGGTGCAGTGGTGCTTGGACCACGGCCTTCCCTTTCGCCAAGTCTTCAGAATTATCCGGAATGTGACCGGCGGGTTCAGAATGCAGCGGCAGACCTCTGGGGTAAAGTGGATGGAAAGAATGTTAAATATGCAAACTATGGCAAAGGCATGGTGCTTTCGGGAATGACGATGCAGGAAGCGCTGGATCTTATCGGTGTTATTCCTGACTGTAAGTTTGGGAATTCTGACTCAGCACTGTTTATCCACCGGAAATTGAAAGGTACTGATGTTTATTTCCTTTCCAACCAAACCGGTAAAACCATCACCATAAACCCGCAGTTCCGGGTAAGTGGCCGGAAACCTCAGTTATGGGATGCAACTTCGGGAGAAACACGCGAACTTCCTTCATTTCATATGCATGACGGTGCTACTTCAGTTCCTTTGAAAATGTCAGCTTTTGAAAGTTACTTTATTGTGTTTAACGATAAAGCCGGAGAATCAAAGGGAGCGGATGTTTCGCTTAATTTCCCCGACGGGAAAGTTATTGCCGACCTAAGCAGCAACTGGTTGGTGACTTTCAGTACCCATGAGCGTGGTCCGGCAAGGCCTGTGGAATTTAAAACGCTTACCGACTGGACAACTTCGGCAAACGACAATATTAAATATTATTCCGGAACAGCAGTTTATAAGAACAGCGTGAAATTGGACAAAAAAGCACTTTCCAAATCCATGTTTTTAGAACTGGGAAATCTTACTTCCATAGCCAAAGTTACCGTTAATGGTCAGTCGGCTGGTGGTGTATGGACAGCGCCCTGGCGCATCGAGATAAGCAGATTTTTAAAACAGGGAGAAAATACAATTGAAATTTCAGTAGTGAATAACTGGATGAACCGGCTGATTGGCGATTTGAATCTGCCTGCAGACTCCCGTCCAACATGGTCGCCCGTTATTCCTTACAAGGCAAACAGTCCGCTGCAGCCATCGGGGTTGTTCGGGCCGGTTTATATCAGAGCAGTGGATTATAAAAACATCTGAAGTTAATACTTTTTTGGTGAAGGAATTACAAGGGAATAGATCCCTCATTCCATTCGGGATGACAATTTGCGCCATATAAATAGTAGGGAGAGGTGTGGCGGCTTCGCCGCCACACCTCTCCCTCTAATCTCCGCCTAAAATCCAATCATTCAGAGGCCCAACCCCAGAAAAATGGAGCAAAATGCGGTAATGACAGGAAGTTGGCTGTTAAAACTCCGAAGGAGTGAAATATGAATAGCCCCGGGTGCAGCAAAGCGGAACCCGGGGTTAAAGGTATTTGTCTTGTCCTAAAATAGGTTTACACAAAAAATGTAAATTATGAAAGAAAAGAGTAAAGCTATTACCGGATTAAAAACAGGATCTGATTTTTCGGAATCGGAGAGACATGACATAATACAAGATTATCTTTCATCCGGAAAACAGAAAGCAGAAATATGGTTTAAGTACACTGGTAACAGGGAGGAACACGGCAATTTGCTCAAATGGATGCGTATGTTAGGCTACAATCCAGATGCAAAGAGAAACCGAAGCTATATCTTTGCAGAAAATAGCAATATCATGTCTAAAAAGAAGACCACCTCCAATGAAGATACTTTTGAAACTCTTCAGTTAAAAAAAAGGATTGAAGAACTTGAAAAGCAGCTAAAAGATGCTGAAATGAAAGCCATTGCTTTCTCTACTATGATTGATATAGCTGAAAAAAATCTTAACATTCCAATAAGAAAAAAAGCCAATACCAAACCATTGAAGAAATGAAACGCATTTACCCGCATTTAGGATTAGCCAAACTATGTGGGTGGTTTGGTATTACGCGTCAGGCTTATTATCAAAATGGATGGAAAGGAATGGATGTTACTGTAGAAGAAGAACTAATACTAACAGAAGTATCATTGATCCGTTCAAACCATAAGAGAATGGGAACCCGCAAGCTCTATGAGAAGCTTGCCCCCTTTATGCTGGAGCATCAAATTAAAATGGGCAGAGATCGCTTGTTTAATTTATTGTCCTCCAATAGGATGCTTGTTAGGAAGAGAAAAAGGAGGATACATACAACCCAATCGCATCATTGGCTCAGGAAATATCCTAACCTGATCCGTGGGTTTGTTCCTACTGCGCCTAACCAGCGTTGGGTAAGCGATATTACACATTGGAAGATCAATGGGCGTCCCGTATACATAAGTTTTGTAACAGATGCATTCTCCCATAAAGTAGTGGGGTACCATCTTGCCGAAACATTAGAGACCGTGGAAACCATCGAAGCGCTTAAAATGGCTCTCTCAGGCTTTTTTGAGGAGCCAGAGAGCCATTTTAAGCTCATCCATCATTCTGACAGGGGAGTTCAATATTGCTGCCGGGATTATGTAAAATTATTACAGGATTATCACATTCAGATCAGTATGACCGAAAATGGAGATCCGCTCGAAAATGCAATAGCCGAAAGGTTAAATGGAATATTAAAAGATGAATACTTGCTTGATACATCAGTTTGTACAGTTACAAATGCAAAAAAGATATTAGCCAATGCAGTATTTCTTTATAATGAAGATCGGCCGCACATGAGTATTGGATATCAATATCCAAGTCAAGTTCATAAACAAAGTTTACAAACTGAAAAATTATGGAAGAACTATTTCAAAAAACGACCTACTATTGTAAATCAAATTCAGGACGTTTTCTAAAACGTAAATTAATGCCAGGATTTAGTAATTAACCTGTAAACTTTTTTTAGGACGAGTCAATTCCCGTTTTTTCGGCGGCGTGCAATACTTTCAGAAAAAGAGAGTAATTAATCATCGCCGCAATTGCAAAACCAATAATTACTAACCTTATACCCAAATCCAGAGTTGTCTGGAATCAATTATTCAACAGCCTTTTCTCCTACTTTCTTTGGGAAAAGAAAGTAGGCAAAGAATCCTTGACCGCAGCAACGCGGTCCGTCTCCTTCGTCGACTTCCCTTGAACGGGCTGCGGCCAGCAAGGAATTTTGGTCTACGGCTTCGCCGCGCTCCGTCTCAGATGATTGAAAATCGAGACACTTGTCTCTTCGTATCATTACAAAGAAATTTGAGAATACTTGAAACAAAAGGACCCAAAGTTCAAGGCTTCCAGAAAATTGGCTAAAAAACTCCGAAGGAGTGAAATATGAATAGCCCCGGCTTCCAGCCTAAATTTTATATTATACAATTTTTTTTAAGCCGGCAGGAAGAGAATTGGTGCTTTGTAGAGGTTTTCTTTTCATTTTCAGTTATTTGGCATAATGTTTGAACTCGGGACGAATCCATTTATCGCTAACTATGAAGTCTTCAATTCTCCTCATTGTCTTTATTTTAGATGGTTTATTATTAACCAAAGCCCAGACAGGTGATCAACAATCAGAGCAAACACAGGCAATTCCTTACGAAAAGGTTTACCTGCATCTCGACAGAACATTGTATGCAGCCGGAGACGATATCTGGTTTAAAGCCTATCTTACCGATGCTATTACTTCAATCCCGGCAAATAACAGCAATAACCTTTATGTGGAGTTGATTTCGCCTGTTTCCGGGATTGTGGACACCCGGGTAATTCGACTTGATAATGGCCTGGGAAATGGCGACTTCCATCTGAAAGATTCCATACCAGCGGGAAAATATCAAATCAGGGCTTATACCAACTACATGAGAAACTTTGGCGAACTGTTCTTTTTTACGAAAGTGATTGATGTGGTTAGTCCTTTGAGATTTAAGACCCCCACTGCCAGTAAATCTGCCGATCCCTCCAATATTCCTGACGTTCAGTTTTTCCCCGAAGGAGGTTCACTTATTGAAGGTGTACCGTCGGTTGTCGGTGTTAAAGCATTGAATCATTCGGGACTCGGAATAAATGTTACAGGAAAGGTAATTACCTCGAAAGGAGATACTGTGGCAGTTTTTTCAACTTCAAAATTTGGGATGGGAAGCTTTTCATTTACTTCCAACAGAAAGTTCCAATATTTTGCAGAAGGGAAAACCGAAGACGGAGTAACTTTCCGGGTTGAAATGCCTGCACCTTTAAAGGAAGGCTATGCATTAAAAGTATCGGACTATAGTGAAAAGGCAATTCAAATTACCGTCAAGACAAATCCTCAGACGCTGGAACGCAATCCTTCACAGGAACTGATGATAGTTGGCAAGTCGCATCATGCAATCCGCCTTTCTTCGACCATCAAAGTGAATTCGGTTGTTACTTCGGCACTGCTGCCTAAAAGTGAACTTCCCGAAGGCATTGCAAGTATTACCCTTATGGATACTTCGGGCAAGGTTTACGGTGAGCGTCTTTTTAATATTTCTAAAAAGAGCAATATCCGGGTAAGTGTCGCCGCCGGTAAAAAAACCTATTCACCCAAAGAGAAGATTGAACTTGAAATTTCGGTGAAAGATTCTTTGAATAACCCAATGGCTTCCAATCTTTCACTGGCAGCAGTAAATCTGAGTAAAATTCAGGGCTCGGAGCGGACCAGCAATATTTGCTCCTATTATCTGCTTGAATCTGAAATCAAGGGATATATTGAGCAACCTTTTTATTATTTCGACACCATTAACACCAATAGGTTTAAGGCATTGGATAATTTATTACTAACGCAGGGCTGGCGCAATTATGTCTGGAAAGAAGTCGATAGTTCGTCTTATACGTTCAACTATCCATTCGAAAACGGGTTCCATGTGTCAGGGAGTCTAAAACGAACCTTTTCTAACAAACCATTAAAAGATGTAAGTATTTCGATGGCCTTACTGGACAGTATTCATCCTGTTTTTCAGTTTTGCAAAACCGATAGTGGCGGAAAGTTTTACTTCGGTCAGTTAAATTTTTCAGGAGAAAAGAGGTTGATTCTGAGTGCAAATGATAATGAAAATAATGGAAAAGGGTTAATTTCGACTGACTCCATATACCGGACTCCGCCTCCTGCTACCTTTAAGTGGAAAAACGATTCCGGATCAAATGTGGACTTTGCCGGTTTCAGACAAAAAGTGGAGATACAACGGGAAATATTAAAGAAGTATAAGCTAAAAGATACAGTGATGCTTAACACCGTGGTTGTTAAAGCATGGAAACCCAAACCGACCATTGATGATGGACATGTTAGAATTTATTCCGAACCCGACAGGTCGTTTACAATTACACCTCAGATGTGGGGCTATAATAATGTTTTTGAATATCTTGAGGGAAGGGTTTTCTGGCCTTATACCGGATCAGCACATGCCGGTGGTTCTCAGCTTTGTTTATTAGAAGGCATAGAGGTGGACCCTTCGGTACTTAAAACTATCCCCATGTCTCAAATTTACAAAGTAGAAATTTTGAAGAATGGTTCAAGAACAGCAATGTTTGGATCGAAAGGTGGAAACGGCGTAATAAATGTTCTTCTAAAAAACGGGAGTGAAGAAAAAGATTTACTTGCACCTGTATTGTCGAGCATTAATCGCAGTTTTAAAGGTTATTATCAGGCACGCACATTCTACGCACCAAAATACGACGTACCTTCTACTGAGCTAAAGCCCGACCTGAGGACTACCATTCATTGGGAACCCAATCTTCAAACCGAAAGTAAAGGATCTGCTATTTGTACTTTCTATAATGGCGAAGAACCAGCTATGGTGAAGGTTACCGTGGAAGGGATCACAGAAGGTGGCTTGCCCATTGCCACAAGTGCAGAATACAGGGTAGAGTGATTTTGCAACAGGCTTTGTTTGTAATATGGTACAAAAAAACCGGTCGGCATCTGCTGACCGATTATATTTAATGAAACTGAAAAAATGAATTGATCAATATTTTATAGCGATAAGTGTTAGTTTTAATGATTTGCCAATCAAAGCTAATTCATACTTTTGAGAAAAGGGCCTTCACCACCTGGTTTTGCCAAACCACGGACTGTGTAACTTTCTAATTACTTTTTCCGTTTAACAGCCAGATCCATAAGATTATCAAACCCGAAAACAATATAGCAATAACCAAAAAATCTTCTATTCCAGATTACCTAATCAATAATTATGAATTAAAATTTAGATTATTATGAGTAAAGAATCCTATGAACTCAAACGCGCGGCCATAGAAGCTGTAGCGAACGCAACCGACCCTGTAATTCCTGTAGCAACTGCCATTCAGGAAGCCGAAGACCTGTATGAGTGGTGCCAGGCCGACAAGGAGATACTAACCAAAGCAGGTCTCGACTGGAATTTAGTAACCGACCTGCCCTTACGTACAGAAGCCTGCCGTTACCTCCAGAGCGTATGGCAAAAAGAGTTTAAATCCATCGAAACCGCCCAGAAGGATTGGAACGAAAAGTCGCCGGCAGCCTTCGATCTCCGCGACGAACTGCTGCATCATTGTTTCCATGCATACCGTAACATACCCGATTTATTGGCTAAAACCCAAAAGATTGCCGAAGGCGCCGGTAATGCCGATATGATCCAGGATTTGAGCGACCTCTCGGTACTTGGCAAAGCCAACTCCGAACCGCTGATTAAAATTGGTGTTGACATGAGCCTTTTTGATACGGCCGAAACTACCGCATCTGAAATGGCCGATTTGCTGGCAAAATCGAACGGCGCCAAACTATCGGACAACAAGCTTAAAATAACCCGCGACAAAGGCTATGCTTATGTAAAGGAAGCCGTAGACGAAATACGCCGCCATGGCCAGTATGTCTTCTGGCGCTCCGAAGAACGGAAGAAAGGCTATGTAAGCCGGTTTTTGCAGTTGAAAGCCTCCAAAGCTAAGAAAGCTAAAACAACTGATCAGAAATAAATTGTTCAATAAGATCTGGAATATAAGCAAGCCATCGGGGGCACTCCCGGTGGCTTTATGCTTTATAAAAAGCGACCCGACCCATTCCGGGAGGGTGAAAGTCATTCCGGGAGGGTCAACCTTCATTCCGGTCGGGTCAAAACTCATTCCGGTCAACAAGAAATCCATTCCCGTCGCCCGGAAAACCATTCCGGGAGGGTCAACCTCCATTCCGGTTGCCAAGAAAGTGTGTTAGGGAGGGGGTACAAAAATGAGCTCACGAGCATATTTGTTTTTTAGGAAAAATGGGTTATGTTTATGGTAAGCAAAAATAACGACAAGACCTAAATACTAAAAGCTATATTAAAGATTTGAAGAAGAATGACCAGGCTTAAGAATTGCAATGTATTTATTGGATTTATTAGAGAAGGGATAGGTGGTTACTTGAGCCATTATAGTAGTTGAAGACAGGTGAGGCTGTATATACTTTGGGTGCATTTAGTAAGAATACACATTTAGATAAATTATTGTATTATCTTTTGATTATACTATATTTTAAGCGAGATTAATTTAATTTTTATGGGCGCAATATCTGTAAAAAACTTTGATATTTCTTTTATTACACGAACAAAAGAAATAATCGAAAAATATGAAGATTATTCAGGTGGTTACGAATTCACCTTGCTTATTAATTCGCTACTAGGTTTATTAATACTTCCTAAAGAATTTTCCGAACAAAATAAGAGAAAATTTAAATATGAATTCTTAAAGCAGCCCTTAGAAACTTTCCCAATATTGGTTGATATATTTAGAAATTACACTATTGATGTTTATTACGAAGACGGAAAGGCGTTTAAGCAAAAAAAATTTTCTTTTAAATCAGGAATAAAACAAATTGAGATACCCCTTCAAAAAATATCAGTTGAACAATTACTTAGAAGAATAAGAAATGGCATTGCCCATATGAATATAACCCCAACACAATTTGATGGTAAGTGGGATGGTATAATCATACGTAATTTAAAAAACTATAAGTATTGTAATTTTGAGACATACCTAACTTATAAAGAATTGAGAGATTTTGCTTTATTTATTGCTAATAAATATGAAAAAACAATTATAAGATAAACAGGCCCTCATGCTAAATAAAAATTGGGAATCCATCGTTGCTTAAAGATTGTAACTTGTACTTTCTTGCCGCTACATTCTGAATAATTTGACACCGTATTGAAAAAAAAGTATTTTTGTTTTAAACCATAAAGTTTAATAATGCCTCTTACCGAAAGTGAAATTAAGCTTAAACTCCAAGAGTTAATTCGTTCTGAAAACCCTGATTATAGAACTCTCATCACTCTTAGTAGGGACTTATCAAAATTCGACGAAAAGTTTCAAAGGTTTTCTGTTGATGCCAAAACGCTTGTCCATTTAGGAAGGGATAGTATTAAAGACCATACAACAGCTCTTCTTGAACTCGTGAAAAACAGTTATGATGCTGATGCCCAAAAGGTGGAAGTTGATGTATTATGCAAGAACAATAATGAAATAATACGTGTTGCTGATAATGGATTTGGAATGACTAAAGAGGAGTTATTAAATTATTGGCTCCGAATAGGGTTTTCCAATAAACGTAAGTCAAAGGAAAGTAATTTAGGAAGGCGAAAAACGGGAGAGAAAGGTATTGGTAGAATTTCTACAGATCGATTAGGCGCAAATTTAGAGTTATTGACTAGGACTGAAAAGGATGGCCTTATCGGATTGAAAGTAAATTGGGATGAATTCGACGTTGAAGGTAAAGATGTTTTTGATATTGAAGTGGAGCTTATTACTCCAATCTCCATAAACTTGCCCAAAGTTAAAGGAGAAGAGAGTAAAACTGGTACAGAAATCAAAATAACCAACCTACGGCAACCATGGACAGTTAATAATATTGAAAATTTATATTATGAGTTATCAGCACTTACACCACCTTTTAAAGATGTTAAAGATTTTCAAGTAACGCTTAAAAATGACATTGCTCCTTCTTTCTCTAAAATGGTGAATTCAGATTTTTTTAAAGCCTCTGAAATTGAACTGACAGCCGTTTATGATGGTAAAGGCTCTGATATACTTTATACCATTAAGGACCGATACACAAAAAAAGAAAAAATAGAAATAATAAAATGGAAAAGTTTACTCACCAGGATTGACGCAGATGAAAATATAGAGGTCTCGGAAGATTTGCGTTGTGGCCCAATTACATTAAAGCTGCTTTTCTTTTTAAGAGAAGCAGCTTCATTGCAAGGCACAGAATTTAAATTGACTGAATTGAGAGAATTTCTGGACATTAATCAAGGGATAAAGATATACAGAGATAATATTGCTGTAAAACCTTATGGATTTCCAAGTTCACAATTTGGATATGACTGGTTAGCTTTAGCTAACCGTAAAGCTAAAGATCCAGCAGGTATAGGTCGGGGTGAGCAAAGTTATAGTGTTACTCCAAATCAATTAATTGGTGCTGTATATATTACAAGAGATAATAATGTGGAATTATCTGATAGTGCTGCAAGGGAGGGCTTAGTTGAATCAGGAGCTTTTTATGATTTAAGAAGTTTTGTATTGGGGTCTATAAATATGTTAGAATCTTATAGAGTCAGTATATACTCTATAATTGAAAAGAGTAGAGAGAAGAAAAAACCTGCTGCTTCAAAAGAAGCAGAACAAATCAAATTACAACTCTCTAATGTTAAGGAAGGGTTAGAGTCGATAAAAGAAGAAATAGCCTCAAAATCAGATTCACCAGCCAATGTAAATATATCTAGGCCAATTGAAAAAAGTATAGAACAAGTTGAGGGTATTACAGAAAAATTTGAAAGAACCATTACAGAATTGCTGAATTGGAACAGGGTATTAAGTGGTTTGGCTACCATGGGAATTTCATCAGCTGTTTTTGGTCATGAAACAGAAGGTTCTATAAATTTATTCAAAAGGTCAACTGATGCAGTTCAATTATATTTGAAACAAAGCCCTCCAGACGTACCAAATGCAATTACAGAGCTAGAGAAAGCCATTAAACATTCAAAAAAAGTTGCTTCATGGGGAGCCTATGCTCTTACAAGGGTTCAAAAAGAAAAAAGGAAAAAGGCTCCCATTAATATAAAAACAAGCATTATTGATCCTGTTGTTAAGGAATTAAGTCCTGCATTTGAAGCTTCCTCAATTAAATTAGAATCAAAAGGAGATTTAATAGTTTCCAAAACTTATCAAATGGATATTGAATCTATTTTGATAAATCTTCTTACAAACGCATATACTGCGTGCAATCAGAAACCAGGACCACGAAAGGTTTCAATTTTAATTGAACGTGAGGATAAAAGAAATTTGAAAGGCTATTACTTTTCTGTTTCTGATTCAGGGTTCGGAATTGCTAAAGAATTTGCAAATAGGATATATGATCCTCTGTTTTCTACCAAAATTTCTGCTTCCGGCGAAAGTAAAAGTATTGGAACAGGGTTAGGCTTAACTATAGTAAAGTCAATAGTTAATGAACTTGGGGGTGAAATATCTCTTGATCAGGATCCTGATTTGAAAGGAGCGCGATTTAAAATATGGTTACCTAAAGAATAAATATATGGCAAGAATTGCAATAGTTGATGATTCAAAAGACCAAAGAGAAACCTATAAAAAACTCCTTACTTTATTTCTTAAATCAAAGAATTCTCAATTGGAAGTAATAGATATTTTTCCATTTAAGTATTTTGATCAATATTACTCATGGATTATTAAAGAAGAGATAGCTGTTTTAATTTTTGATGAGAAATTATACAATGACAGTACAGAAGGGATAGAACCAGTTGATTATAATGGAAGTTATTTAGTTGAAAAAATAAGGGAAAGATTCAAAGATATTCCAATTTTTACATTAACTAATTTCCCAAACGATGAAGAGTTACAAAAAAACTTCCATCAATTTGAGTACATTTTATCCAAGGGTGATTTTACAGATAAACATGTTGACATTATCCTAAGGGCATGTCAACGTTATTTAGCTGAAAACCAGAAAGAGCTTTCATCTTTTGATGACTTGACCAAAAAAATCGCATTAGGTAAAGCAGAGGAAGGTGATGTTGAAAAATTAAAAGCCCTCCAAATGAAACTTCAAATCCCTGTAGGCGTGGATTTAAAAGACAGAGAAAATTGGTTAAAAAATTATGAAGATCAAATTGCATTTTTAGAACAGATAAAAATAAATCTCGAAAGTAAATTCAGAAATGATGAATTGGAAGCTTATAGTTAAAGATATAAAAAAGCAACCAGCTATCGGCACCTACACTGATTGGAAGGAACAAATTGCAGAGGAATGCTTTTTTCAATGTGTTTATTGTTCAATTCATGAATCTCAGTTTGGAGGAATTGATCATTACCATATTGACCATTTTAAGCCAAAAATTAAATTTCCCAAGCATATAAACGATATACTAAATCTCTTTTATACATGTCCAATATGCAATAGGTTTAAAAACGACGATTGGCCAGGAGAACCTGATTTAAATACAATTAGTTATATTGAACCATCAAAATATGACTATGCTTTGTTATTTGATTTGAATAAAGATTTTGAACTCGAAGGTAAATATACTGCTTCTAAATATATGGTTTTAAGACTTTATCTTAATAGAGCTCAATTAATTCTTGAAAGAAGAGAGGCTCATCGAAGAAATCGCGAATCTGAATTAAGGGAATCAATCAATACTTTACTTTTGGATGTCGATAAATTAGATAAAGACTATGCATTCGAAATCGTAATGAGTGTAACACAAGTTTTTAATAATTTATTAACCTTAGAACAAAAAAAGAGAGAAATTAGACAATATAAATTATCTGATATTAGAAAATCTTGAAAAATAACAAACTCACAGGTTCATTTTACACACCGCAAGTAGTATCCGATTTCTTGGTCGAATATCTTTCAAAAAAATTAAAAGATAGATCAAACATTTCAGTTCTGGAGCCTAGTGTTGGAGATGGAGTTTTTATTAGATCTATTATTAATAATAGTTTCTTGCTAAATAAAATTGAAAAAATTATAGGTATAGAGAAGGATGAGTTAGAACTGAATAAAATATCTGGAACAATTTCCATATTTCATGGTGTCCATTCAGATTTTTTAGAATACCAAAAGGAGGATGTCACAAAATACGATTTAGTATTAGGAAACCCTCCATATATCAAGAAAGGGCTTTTAAAGGAATATCAAATAGAACTTTGTAAGGAAATACATTCTTTTGCAAAACTTTCGGACACTCAACCCAAAAATATCTGGACTGCTTTTTTAGTTAGGTGTATAAGGTATCTTAATGAATACGGAATTTTATCATTTGTTTTACCCTCTGAATTATTACAAGTTAAATTTGCTGAGGAATTAAGAGAATTAATTCTAAAAGAGTTTGAACGGGTAGAGATATTTACATTTAATGAACTTCTGTTCAAAGATTGCAAAGGACAAGACACTATTTTATTAATTGGCGAAAAAAAATCCCTTCAAAAAGGGATTTTCTACTGCAACATAGATAAAATTAGCGAACTGAATAATGCAAAGTTTAAACTCGAACAAAATATAAATATTCGTGAGTCAAAATGGACTCACCATCATTTAACCGTTGAGGAATCAGAACTTTTAGCGAAACTAAAAGAAAAGCTCAATACAGTAAAAGATTATTGCACTTCAAAAGCTGGTATTGTAACAGCGGCCAACAATTACTTTATTGTGAATAAAAATATTGTAAAACAATATGGGCTTCAAAACCTCGTAAAGCCAATAATTCAAAAAGGTCAATTTGTTAATGGCAGTGTTGTTTTGTCTGAAGAAGAATTCCAAATTTTAATTGAAGAATCAAAACCATCTTTTTTATTGTCATTAGACGAGCATTCTAGATTTAGAAATAATAAACGACTTCTTGAATATCTAAAAATTGGAGAAGACCTGGAAATCCATAAAAGATATAAGACTTCCCAAAGAGAAAATTGGTATGAAGTACCAAATATCGGTATTCCACCAGAGGCGTTTTTCTTTAAACGGTGTCAGGAATATCCAAAGTTCATTAAGAATAATGCAAATGTATTAAGTACAGATAGTGCATACATAATTAGCATGAATGGAAATTATAAAGTTGAGAATTTGATTTTTTCATTTTATAATTCTCTCACTCTTTCTTTTGCCGAGCTATATGGTCGCTATTATGGTGGGGGAGTGCTAGAATTAACACCCAATGAGTTTAAAAATCTTCCTGTACCCTATGTGAATATATCTGAAAGTAACTTTGAGAAATTTAATAAGGACTTTAAAAATAAAAATTCAATATCGGATATTTGTATTCAGAATGATTACTCAATTCTAAAAAGTATAGACAATGATATAGATCACGAGTCTATTGTGGCGATTTCTAGAATAAGAGAGAAATTATATCGACGTCGGATTAAAACAAACTAGAAAAAACTATTACCAGATCAGATCAACAGATTCCCCTTTTCCCCCGCTTGCGCGCGTTTGTAATGCGTGCTTATCTTAACCATCGTTTGCAACGATATCTACGCAGCAGTTATTTGGACATTTTACACTTTAAACATTGATCTTTTGGACGTCTACCAAATATAAAATAACACAATGATAACTAAACTGATAAAGTATATAGAATTAGCCTTTATTTCAGCAACGATTTTACTGTTTGTGATTTTAGCTTTTAAAGGCCCCCAATTCACTGATTTCGAAAATTCTTATATTAATGAATCCTTCAAATCAGCTGAATCTGTAAATTATTTATTCAGGACTACATTATTTTTGATTTTACCAATAATATTAATTTGGCGATTAGCGAGACCAAATAAAGCCCTTAGAGTACTTTCATTGATTATAGGATTTTTAGCATTGATAATTTTTATACTCGATGTAAACGGTTTTTTGGATTATTATGACATTCTTGAAATTAGAAAATTCTAAAAACAATCCACAAAAAACACCTAAATACCAGCATCAAATTAATACCAACGATTAGATAGAAGGT
>JAJYAG010000150.1 GCA_021779665.1 Bacteroidota bacterium
TTCGACAAAACTATTTAAGCCGTTACAAATTTTATAAAATCAAAATAGATTTACTTATGGAATTTTATTCTGCTTACATTAAATATTAACTATTTTTATTTTACTAAACCGATTCAGTTAAAAATAACTGTTAATATTTAATCATAAATTAAGAAATACTTAAAACGAGTGTAATTTTGCTGGTTTTTATACAATTTCAGTAAAGTTTCTGGTTAAAGGATTCGTATTAAACAAAGTTTCTGGTTGAAAGTTTACGAGATCGAAAAGATATTCGATCTCGTTGATTATCTTTAAGTTATAAACTTCATGGTCTAGTCGCTGCGTTAACCATCTTTAGAACTTCAGCTTCCAGAATTTCTCCTGTCATTTCTCCCAGCGAAGTGCGAGTGATATAATTGTATCGTTCAAAACCTCCAAAATCTTCTTTGGTTAAAATATATCCAAAAGCATCGTTTGTTAAACCAAACAGAAACGGCTGATCGGTATTCATTTTTCTTTTCAGATAATATCCGATGTTAGGCAATGCTTCGCCGGGAATAGTGACAACTTTGGCCTTACCGATTGTAAGCAGGTTAACCTGGGTATTCACGAACGAGAAATCCTGGGACTTTGCAGCATTTGCAGCTAAAGGAGAGTTTTTAAATACAAACCTCATCACCTCATTGTTCACGGGCAGTTTAACCATTTTTGAGGTACAATATAAATCGGCATTTTCGATAGCAGGAGCCGGTTCTGCAATGCGCATGGCTTCATCGGCAAGCAGATTACCAATTCTGATACATTCGTTCCAGTCGTTGGCTTCCTTGCCGTTCTCCAGACGACAATCGGCCGTTACCATGCCACCCTGCGCGCTGTTCATAAAAATAGCAACACCGCCAAGTTTGCTCTCAATCCTGTCGTAAAGCGGTCCGCATAAATCGGGACTCATGGTTTTCCTTCCGGTTCCAAGAATTTCGGGATGTATGGCATAGTTTACAAGAGTTGCCAGCGTTTTTCCCTTACCGGTACCCGTGGTGGCAATGGCCTGAATTACGCCGCAGCGCGGATCGTAAAGCTTTTCAGCATAATAGTTATAGGCAATTTTTCCTTTGGCAACACCCACAGCCGTTTTCAAAGCGGCAGGTTCCAGTTTGGAAATGGCTTCATTAACGGCCTCGGCTAATTGGTTTACACACCAGTCGAGATATTTAAGATCGGCTCCGGTGTTACCTTTTTCATCGACAAAACCGTATGCTTCGGGAGCGCTATGGGTGTGTGTGGCTCCGATAAGAATATTTTGCGGCGGAATACCTTTGATAAGCTTACGCGATCTGTCGCCCAGATAAGCCGGCCAACCCAGGTTATCCACACTAACGATGGCTACCCGTGTAGCGCCTTTTTCCAAAACCAGCGCCCGCACAAATAAATCGCCCTGTTTGCCAACAGGCATCACCGGTTCTCCCATTCCACCCGAAATGGGTATCAGTTTTTCGGGAGTAATCTTCCTTACAGCAGCTCCTGCTTTTAAAGTCTGGGAATAAAGCTGTGTCTGCAGAAATACTGCAACAATTAAAAGTGTGATAATTTTGATTTTCATGTTTTAAAATTGATTAATAAACATAAACCGGATTAGTATATAGCCAGGGAATTAATTTGCTCCCAATCATCAGGTGAACTTCTATGCGGTATGCCCCTTTATCGGAGGGATTGTCAAACTTAAAACTGTAACCGGGTGCTTCAGTCTGCAAAATAACCTTACCATTATGAATAAGTCTGAATACGCCAGGTAAGGGAGATGTTGCCTTCAGAGATCCTAGCTGAGCTAACGAAAGAGAATCGCCCATAATTCCTGCCGTACGCCCCTGCTTATCCTCTGCATAGAAATTAAAGCCTTTTGCATCGCCCAAAGCCTTGAAAGCAGTGTACAAATGGCCCTTCAGAATATGGTTCTTCAATGATGGCACAGAAAGCGAATCGGCCATGACATAATTTGTGATATACCTGAAGCCTTCCTGGTAAGTATCTATCATCCACTTAAAAATCCAGCCATTGGCATCAGGCTTTCCAAAAAGCCATCGGTTTCGGAAGGTAATATCAACAGTATCGATGGGATTTGCATCCGGCCCCACCCATTCAACCCTCCCATCTTTTAGCATTCGTGCACGGAAGTTCTGATTTTCGTGAGAATCCACGGCTGAAAAGCCAACCACTTTTCTTATGTTATTCAGTGAATCCCACCGTGCAAGAACCGTAGTCTGCTCGTCAAACATCTGACGCAAAGCAAGCTGGCGGTATTTATTTCCGTTCACGACAAAGTTGAGTATCTGGGGAAGCAGACGTTCATCTTTTGTGTCGGTATGAAAGTTATAGATCTCCATACCCTGATAAAAGGGATTTGCCCAGTTATGATCCTCCTCGGTATGGGCATAAAAAAGAATTCCGCCGTTTTGCACTATTTCCCCGGCAATGGTATCCTTGTTTCTACGCCAGTCAATCACAGTGCTCCGCAGCGGCCAGGTATCAAATCCCTGCTTTTCGCTGCCCGCTTCTATCAAAACACCATCGTACCACCCGTGATAACCCCGGGGCAAAGTATCGGAATTTCCATGAGGATGGTCGGTTAAAAAAATAAAATCGATGTTATTACTTTTTGCTGCGGGAATAATGTCGAACAATGTTCCTTCCGAGTCGTGCGACCAGAAACTGTGGACATGCATCACTCCCTGGTAAGTATTTAAAGAGGTTACCGGCACAGACTCTTTTCGCAGCTTTTCGAAAGCCGCTATTTCTTTTGTTATACGGGGATAGGTTACCCAGTGCCGCCATAAAGAAGGTGCCAGAGCAACAAGGATAACTGCAAACAATATAATTAAGGTCCAAAGGATGATGATTCCGAAAGTTTTAAAAACCTTCATAGCTTTAAAATTAAGATTTTTAGCTTCGATTCAGGATTAACAAATATTGCCAGCCTGCTCATGAAAAACCAATTAAAATTTGCCGGACTTACAACATATAATAACCTCAAAAAAGATATTTTACCCAACATGCCGACTTTTAAGGTTAAGATTTTATTATAATCAGCCGAAAAAACATCTTTTCTATTTTTTTCAGGTGCTTATTTTAGAAAGTTTATTATCATTGAGTAAAATATCCATTTAACTTAACTATAAAAACCGTGAATACTTTCCGATTGCTGCTGATCCTCGTTTTCATAGGCTTTATACCAGCCGTGGCTCAGAATAAAAAAGCCACCCGCGAGCAAAAACGTTACCTGAGTGCATACGAATTTAAGAAGCTCACTCCCGAGAACAGTCCGGTGCTGCTGCCATACAACCGCTATATTGTACCTGCAGGCGCACAGGTTTTCTTTGGAAATCCCGATCAGGAAAATCATGCCCTGGATGTTGCCCTGTCGCCAGACGAAAAATGGATTGCCGTTGAGGGCCGTTACGAAGTGCTCGTGATTTCAGCTGAGACCGGAAAAATAGCCTCTACCCTTTTCCTTAAAGATATTATGAATGCGGAAGGATTGATGAATACCTTTTCGGGGATTTGCTGGCTCAAAAAGGGTGAGAATTACAGGATCTTCTGGGGATCGGTTGGCAACAAGAAGAACTCGTATGTACTGAGCGCCGCATGGAACGGGAAAAACCTTTCGTACGAAGGCAACTATTCCTTTCCTGCGGAAGAACCGGCATCAATGGCTTTACCCAACGAAGTACTTGCGCTCACCGAAGGAAACACCGATATTCTGTATGTTGTGATGAACGGTAATAACACTGTTTGCAAAGTAAATGCAGCAACCAAAGAAATAATCTGGAAATCGGGTGTTGGTGTCGCTCCTTTCGCAATTACCAAAACCGGAAATAAGCTTTATGTCACCAACTGGGCCGGTGCAGTTCCCGAAAAAAGTGATCCGCATGTGGCCGGTGTTCCGTGGGGAAAAGCCCGTGTCGACTCCATCACGGGAGCAACACGCGAAGGAACGGTTTCGGTGCTCGATGCCGAAACAGGAAAGGTTTTGCAGGAAATCAGAACAGGCTTGCATCCCAATGATGTGATCGCTTCTCAAAACGGCAGATTTGTTTATGTTTCAAACGCAAACAGCGATAACGTAAATGTTATATCAACCCAAACCGGCGAAATAGTTGAAACTATTCCGGTACGGCTCAGTCCCGACAAAAACAAGTACTGGGGCGACTCTCCCAATGGACTGTGCCTTTCACCCAACAACGAAACCCTTTATGTCGCAACCGGCATGGACAATGCAATAGCTGTTGTTAAACTTGGCAGCAACTCCGGCGGAGCATCATCCTGCAAAGAGAGTACTGTACAGGGTTTTATCCCCACAGGAGCTTACCCGGGAGCTGTGGCAGCATCGGCTAATAACAAGCTGTATGTTGCCAATATTGAAGCCGAGGGTGCTTATGTCGCCACCACATCCAAGATTACAGGAAAGCCCACCTACAACTCCCACAAGATGCTGGCTTCGGTTTCCATCATACCTGTACCCGACGAACAACAGCTTAAAAAATACACGAAAACGACCGAAGAGTCGAACCAGCTTTTCCGCCTCGACCTTACCCACAAGCTGCCCCGTAAAGGAGTGCGGCCGGTTCCTGTTCCCGAGCGTATCGGAGAGCCGTCGGTATTTAAACATGTGCTTTATATTATTAAGGAGAACCGCACTTACGACCAGCTGCTGGGCGATATGAAAAAGGGCGATAGCGACTCCACCCTCACCGTCTTTGGAAAACAGATAACACCCAACACCCACAAACTTTGCGATGAATTTATCCTGATGGATAACTTTTATGTGTCGGGCAAGTGTTCGGCCGAAGGTCACCAATGGACCGATGCTTCCATTGTTACCGACTATATTGAAAAGGACGTAAGGGCCTGGTTCCGCAGCTATCCTCATGTACAGGAAGATGCCCTTGTTTATGCACCTACCGGGTTTATCTGGGACAACGCCATCAAACATCACAAATCGGTGCGCATCTATGGTGAAGCTTCAGTTCCCGAGTACAACAAAAGCTTCACATGGACAAGTATCTACCAGGATTTTCTGAAAGGCGAAAAGTTCGAATTTGTGAATAAAACAACCATCAAACCGGTAGAGGCAATATTAAGCCAAACTTACCCGGCTTACGACAACCACCGCATACCCGACGTTTTAAGAGCTCAGGCTTTTATCAAGGAATTGAAGGAATACGAGGCTATGGAAGGCGACCAGCTACCGGAGCTAATGATTATGGCCCTGCCCAACGACCATACCGGCGGTACACGTCCGGGACTGCCTACCCCAAGGGCGATGGTTGCCAATAACGATCTGGCTCTGGGTCAGATTATTGAGGCGTTGAGTAAAAGCCGTTTCTGGAAGAACACCGTGGTTTTTGTAACCGAAGACGATTCACAGTCGGGCTGGGACCATGTTTCGGCATACCGCACCATGGGCATGGTTTTAAGTGCCTACACCCACACCGGAACAGTGCTGTCGACCAATTACAATCAGCCATCCATGGTTCGCACCATAGAACAGATACTTGGAATGCCGCCCATGAATATTATGGATGCAACCGCCAAACCCATGTTCGATTGTTTTGCAGAAACACCCGATTACAGACCCTATACAGCCGTCCCAAACCAGATTCCTCTCGATGAGATGAACCCTGCCCTCACCTCGCTAAAAGGCAAAGAACTTTACTATGCCGAAAAAAGTATGGATCCCCAGTTCGATGGCATCGACTCGGGCGATGATGCACTATTTAACCGCATTCTCTGGTTTGCGATGAAAGGAAACAAGAAATATCCTAAAAAATTTGCCGGCAAGGACGACGACGATTAGTTTATAATAACTCCGAAATAGGCGTACCCGGGACTTTTCACTCATCATCCCGGGTACTTCTGTTTTTACCCGTGAGCAAATATTTATGCATTTTGCTTAAAATTTAAGTAGTTTATCCGATCCTCTTTCCATTATTTTAGGTTCAGGATTAGAGACTTCATATTCTATAACTCCTGTTCGACAGAATAAATTTTAACACCTGCATAAATGTTAAAACACGAAGATTTGCTGATGCTGAAAAGGTGGAATACCCCCACTGTTTACAATGGCTGGGAGCAAATTACAAAATGTAACGCTTCCCGCGAAGGCATAAACCTCGAAGAAACGCACGACTATATGCCGCAAATGGGCCCCATGATTGGTTATGCGGTTACTGTGACCATTCAGCCCGGTAACCCCGATCATAAAAAACGTGAAAATGTGTGGAAGGATTACAGAGACTACATTGCTTCCATTCCCGGACCAAAAATAGTTGTTGTTCAGGATCTTGATAAACCTGCCACGTACGGTTCATTCTGGGGCGAGGTGAACAGCAACATCCACCGTGCTTTGGGATGCGTGGGCACAATCACCGATGGCGCCATCCGCGATGTGGACGAAATGTGCAATGCAGGCTTTAAGGCTCTTGCGCGACGTCTGGCAGTGGGCCATGCTTTTGCAACTCCAGTAAAATGGAACTGCGAAGTGGAAGTTTTTGGCACTAAAATTAAACCGGGGCAATTGATTCATGCCGACAAACATGGGTTTCTGGCCGTTCCCGACGAAGATCAGGAGAAGTTGCTGGATGCATCCCTGTTTATGGATGCCAACGAATGTAATACAGTTATAGCTGTGGGACGCAGTGCTTCGGGAAAATCGACTCAGCAGATTCTGGAAGAGATGAACCTCGCCTCCGACAGGTTTGCGGAAGCTGTAAAACAGAAGTTTGGTAACAAAGGAGAATGGTAGTATGAACACATCGTTAGCACAAAAGATAAAAAGCGGGCAGAATGTATACGGAACCTGCATTGTTTCTACGTCTCCCATCTGGTCGAATGTGGTGGTTGGTGCTGGGTTGGACTTTGTTTTTATCGATACCGAGCATATCCCCATCGAAAGGGGCGAAATGGCTTCGATGTGCCACACTTACAAGGCGCTGAACCTGCCAGCCCTGGTGCGTATTCCCGAGCCAGATCCTTATCTTGCCTGCATGGCCAGGGATGCCGGTGCCATTGGCGTGATCGCCCCCTATGTCGAAACGGTCAGTCAGGTGCTCGATCTGGTTGGCGCTGTCAAATACCGCCCGTTAAAGGGTGAGCGACTGAAACGAGTATTGCATGGCGAAAAGCCCGAACCTGAACTTCAGCAATATCTCAATAAATACAATGCCGGCAGTCTTTGCATCATTAACATCGAAAGCCGCCGCGCAATCGAAAACCTGGACAGTCTGCTTGATGTCCCGGGCCTCGATGCCATTATCATTGGTCCTCACGACCTCTCTATCAACATGGGATTGTCGGAACAGTACGACCACCCTGAGTACGAAAAAGCAGTGCAGGAAATTATAAAGCGAACCCGTGCCAAAGGACTGGCAGCCGGAATACACTTCCCTGCCGGGCCGGAAAGGCAGATTAAATGGATGAAAGAAGGTGTCAACATCGTGTTGCACAGCTCCGATATGTTTTTGTTTCAGCAGAAGCTTAATGAAGACATGGAGAAAATTAAAGCGGCAGCCGGCGACACCATCCACAAAGCACAAGGCTCGGACCTGGCTATCTAACCTCATTACTTTATGGTGAAAAGATTTATACCACTGATGATAGCTGCGGTTCTTTTTACAGGACGCACGCAGTCGCAAACAACCGATTTTTCTGCGGCAAAGATTATCTGCAGCGAAAAAACCGATAAGCTGGTGCTAAGGGCCGTTGCTCTTCTGCAGGAACAAACTCAGAAAAGAAGTAAAATCAAACTTCCTGTCCTGAATAAACCTGCATCAAAACCGGTCAGTCAGATATTTATAGGAACAGAAGGCAGTTTAAAAAAAACACTTTCGTCAGACATTGCAAAGCAGCTGTCGCAGATAGCGCCTTCGGGAAATGAAGGTTATAAATTACTATCCGTTGGTTCCGTGATTGTAATTGCCGGGTTCGATGCGCGTGGCGTTCTTTATGGTGTTGGAAAGCTGCTCCGCACACTTGAGCTGGAACCGGGGAAAATTCAGCTCCCCAAACCGCTCCGCATGTCGTCAGCGCCTGTTTATCCTATCCGCGGACATCAGATGGGTTACCGCCCCAAAACCAATGCATACGATGCTTGGACAGTTGCGCAATACGAGAGCTACATCCGCGACCTGGCAATTTTTGGCGCCAACAGCATCGAAATTGTTCCTCCGCGCACCGACGACGATGCCACCAGCGTAAATATGAAACTCCCGGCTATTGAAATGATCAGGCATCAATCGGAGATATGCCGCGACTATGGCATGGATGTGTGGATGTGGTATCCGAACATGGGAAGCGATTACAGTTCGCCCGATTCCATCAAAAAGGAACTGGAGGAAAGAGAGCAGGTCTTTAGTGTTTTGCCTAAGCTGGATGCGGTTTTTGTTCCCGGAGGCGATCCGGGAGATCTGAAACCCGACGTTCTCTTCAGCTGGCTGGAAAAAGAAGCTGCCGTTCTGAAAAAATACCATCCGAACGCAAAAATATGGGTGTCGCCGCAGGTTTTTAAGCCCTCGGCGCAATGGTACGATAAGTTCTACGAACATGTGAACCGCAAATACGAATGGTTTGGCGGAGTGGTTTACGGTCCGTGGATCAGAACTCCACTTCCGCAGGTTAAAAAACTTATCCGGCCTGAGATTCCCATACGCCTCTACCCCGATATTACGCACAGCCTGAGCTGTCAGTACCCGGTACCCGACTGGGACATTGCCTATGCCATGACACTTGGACGTGAATGCATCAATCCGCGGCCCGAGGATGAAAAATACATCCACAAACTATACGCTTCTCTGGCTCAGGGGAGCATCAGCTATTCGGAAGGCACCAACGACGATGTAAACAAATTTGTATGGACAGGCCAGGACTGGAACCCTGAAACGCCGGTTCTGGAAAGCCTGCGCGAATACGCCAGGTATTTTATAGGACCCCATTATACCGAACCCGTTGCACAAGGGTTGATGGCCCTCGAAAGAAACCTCAGGGGTCCGCTTCTTTCGAACGACCAGGTACAGCGAACCTTTCAGCAGTGGCAAACCATGGAAAAAAATGCTTCGGCTGAAGTGCTGAGCAACCCGCGGTTTCAGAGCGGACTTCTCAGGGCATATTACGACGCCTATATTCAGCGGCGGTTAATTTATGAAACCAGCCTAGAACGTGAAGCCAGAAACATACTCGAAAACGCTGAAAAGGCCGGAAGCCTTGATGCCATAACCCAAGCCCGCAAAGTTTTGCTACTTGCACACGAGAAGCAGGTTTCGCCCGAACTCAAAGCCCGTTGTATGGCGTTGGCCGATTCTCTTTTCAGGAGTTTCGGAGCACAGCTGACAGTGGAAAAACACCATGCAATGCCCGGTCGCGGTAACTTCATCGACAATATAGATGTACCAGTTAACGATGCCATGTGGTTACTCGATCAGCTCTCGGGAACTGAGAAGCTTGCCACAGAGCAGGAACGACTTTTGGCCATAAACAAAATACTACATCGCACCGATCCCGGACCTGGCGGTTTTTATGATAATTTCGGCAGTACTTCCGCATGGAAGCGTATCAGGGCACAGAAGACCTGGGCCGAAGATCCCGGGAGTCTGGAGTCGCCGCGTGTAAGTTTCGGCGTTGGCCTTACAGGAGTCGATTGGGTTCACGAGGTGGTAGCCAAAGGTTTCGAAGGGCAAACAACACCCCTCGCCTGGATGAACCAGATAAACACGCTTTACGACACACCTTTGGTTATTGAATACGATAACCTCGATGCCAATTCGGAATACACCCTTAAAATCGCCTATACCGGCCGGTTCAGGTCGAGCATGAAGCTGATGGCCGATGGCGTGTTAATTCACAATTACATCCGCATGGGCACCAAACCCATGTTCGAATTTAGTCTGCCCAAAGAAGTAACCAGCGACGGCAAAGTTACCTTTACCTGGACCTGTGGCCAGGAAGACAAAGGCGAAGGGGAACGGGGATCACAGGTGGCGGAGATTTGGTTGGTGAGGAGATGATAATAAAGAAAATAGTCCTTAAAAAACGATTGACCTTGAAGGGTGAAGAAAAATGTCTGAAATATTCGATGAGGAAAATTATATTTTATTTTTAAAGGTATCCTTGTGCCAATTTTCAGGATTGCTGATGATGTAATTTTTTATACGTTGATATTCAGCATCGTTTCTGATAATATGATCGTGAAACCGGGATTGCCATGCGAAATCAAAACCTAATCTATGGGCATGTTTGGATACCGCCGATTTATACGCACCAATTATTGAAGAGAGGGTGTTTTTCCCCTGATTTTGGAACCGTTGTTGACCAATTATTTGAACAGATGATGTCGGTTGCGGTGGTTTCGGGGATTGTAGTAGGGACAAGGCATGCCTTGTCCCTACGTTTGTATCAAAATCATTTGTTTCACAATCATCTACATCGTCAATTTTGGTTTTATCATCATCCAAAATGAAATTATTTAAAACAATTATTCCATGAATATGATTTGGCATTACAACAAACGCATCTAATTCAACATTTTGTGCATGATTTTCAATTTCGAACCATAAAATATCGGCAATTACTCCTATATTTGATAAAACCATTTTATTATTTTGTATTTCACCAAAATAACACTGCCTGTTTGCTGTACAAATAGTTACAAAATAGCCTGCGTTCCAGCCATAATCCCAATTTTGTAACCTGGTAGATTGTATACGGTACTTGTTTTTAAATTTATCCATAAACAATTTTGCTATTAAACAACAACTCTCAAATTATTCAAAAGTCTGAAAAAACATTTCACTTTCCCCAATTACCCCCGGCTCATCTCCACCAGTTTATTAACTGAGTTAATATTCCTTGCAGTGCCATTTTGCGCCCACTTAGGTAGCTTGAGCTTTGATTTGCCCATTCCGTCGGGATAATGGATAAAAATTTCGCGACCGTGGGCTTCAAAGATTTCCGGACCGGTAGTTTTAAAATCGCTTAATTGGGTTGGAACAGGATCCTTAAAAAACAGCACGGCAACTTTGGATGGTTCAGCTTCCCTGTAAGGATTGGTTTGGGGCACAAGCTCCAGTTCTTCTGCATTCCGTATAATTAAAGAAATATGTTTCTGCTTTTTCTGGAAAAGAACATCTTCGAGTTGCTTTACAAGTTCAACTTCAGTGAATTGACTCTCAAAAACTACATTGCCACTCTGAATAAATGTACGGACCTTTGCAAACCCAATTTCTTCACACATGGCTTTTAGTTCGCTCATAGGAATAATACTGTTCCCGCCAACGTTTATGCCACGTAAAAATGCGATGTATGTTTTCATATATATCTTTTTACTCCGTTATTACAAACAACTGAACCCGGTTGATATCAAAGTGTCAGATATGCAATCAGGAAAATAAGTCCATTGAAACATATAAATCCCAAAAAACCATACTTCATAAACTTCCAGGCATCTTTATATTTTCTTGAATATCCATTTGCTTTAAATGTACCAGCTATTGCCCAAGGAATTATCCCCCAAAAAAAGATAAAAAACATGATCTTCTGTCCTATCTCAAGAGATTCATCTTCTTTGGCTTGCTGACTCAATTCATTTATCCGGATCTCCTCTTTTGCGTTCTCTATCTGCGCTGTAGATAAATTCCGTTTACTAATTTCAATCCTTGCAGCCTTAACGGCATCCGGCTGATAGTCGTTTTCAAATTTTGCAACTATCTCAATCAATTCGCTATCAGTCCGTTTTGACATAACCTCCGAAAATTTATTCTCCATAATTGCTATGCTTAAAAAATAATCAATAAATCATTCACTAACATTTCCTAAAACCCCATAGCTTTTTTTATCACAGTCATTTCTTCTTCTGAAGTCAGCATTTTCAATAACTCAAATGCAACCCGGGGAGCAGTCTCTGGACAATAAGAAGTAATGATATTGCGATCAACTACAATTGGCTCATTAACAACATTCACTCCGAATTCTTTCAGTTTTTCCTGCCAATATCCGTTTTTTAAGTGATAGGTAGTTGCTCTCCTGTTTTTAAGAACCCCGCTTTTGGCAACTGGAAATGCCCCACTACAAACTGATGCAACTATTTTACCTTTTGCATCAAACTCCCTGATTAAATTTAAAAACCGCTCGTCGTATGCTTCTTCATAAAACCCAAATTCGCCAAAACCGCCCGGTATTGCCAGGGCATCATAATCGTCAGCGCTTATTTGGTCAATGGTTTTATCAACCATAACAGGCACATTAAAGGTGCTTACAACTTTAGGTGTAAACCCACAGGTGTCAACGAACAGGTTATGTCCGTAATCAACACGGGCCCAACCAAGGACATCAATAAAAACACAAAATTCCATTGTTTCAAATGCCTTTGCCAGAAACACCAATACTTTTTTATTCTGCATACTTTATATTGTTAGGATGTTGCAAGATTTTACGAAACCAAAAGGCTCCACTTCAATTATATAGCAGGTTCAAAATGCTCCTCACCGAAACCTCAGTCCGCTTTTGCCAAGGTCGCGTGAGGTGGCTACAGCGATGCCACGCCGGTCGTTTTTATCCACAGCACAGTAAAAATGATAAACAACACCTTTGTACTTAATAACAAAAGGCTTGTGCGCATATTTACTGTCATAAGGTTCGGAAGGTGCAACCAGATCGTCGCCCTGCCAGTCGGTCCAATTTACAAGATCGTAGGAACAGGCAAACCTGTCGAATGCCTGTGGTTTCCAGAAAGCGCCAAAGTAAAACATCACCCAGACCGAGTCCATTTTTGTTATGAAAGCATCGCCCGAAATGCCTTTCCGGTGGTCGATTACCGGAGCCTCTCCGTAACGTTTCCAGTTAACCATGTCGTCCGAGACTGCCATCGCTATTCGTTCGGCCGGAGCATGGCCCTTTTCAGGATCGCTGCCCCTTGCATTGTAATACATGATGAAAGGATATCCCAGCACTTTGGTTTTATCGCGGATAACAGTGCTCTTAAAAATGGTTTCGTTGTCGTACCAGCGAACATCCCTGTCCTTTGACGAAATAACAGGCCGCGGAAGTACTTTCCATTCCTGAACTTCTGTATGATTTGCAGTACTGGCCATGCCAATGCCGAGGGTTCCGGCTTCATATCCTGACGAAGCACCTCCGAGATACGACATCCAGTACTTTCCGCCAAATTTCCCGACTTTATAGCTGCCGCTCCAGGTGTGGTCCTGCAGCGCTATATATCCGGCTTTTTGATTTGCATCCCACGTATCTTCAGTAAAGGAAAGAATTCTGCCCAGCGTTTTCCAGTGCAGCAGATCGTCGCTTTTCGCCAGCCAGGTCTCGTATCCTTTTCCGTCGAAAACAATATAACTCATGTACCAGGAAACGCCTTTGCGTAAAACCGAAGGACTGTCGGCCATTTTGGTGCTGTCGCCGGCAACCATCACAAGACCATACTTGTAAGGTGTTTTAATCTCTTCATAAACCTGCTTCATCACTTCGTCAGGTACCCTTTTCTGAGCCTCTGCAGTATATGAAGCAAGCAGGAACAGCGGTATCAGTAAGGCTTTAAAAGGGATCATTTTACAGAATACCTGATGTTGTACCTGCCACTCCCGAGGTCGGCATAAGACTGGCCGATTCCTTGTGCAGGAAATTCCTTGCCATCAACAGTATATGCTTTTACACCTGCCGGTATTGCCACGTTTGCTGAAATTCCAACAGGAACAGCTACATTGAGATGCATCTCACTTCCCTTTATTTCCCAATCCACTGCTATGTCGCCGTAAGGGGTTTCCTTGTGCGTTTTTGCCCAGGTCACGCCTTTGGGAACCTGGGGCCCGATGATTACCTTGCGGTACCCGGGACCGTTGTGACGTATTCCCCCAACTGCCTGATAAAACCATGAGCCTACGCCGTTATAACAGTTATGAATGCGGCTCCGATCCCCGTTCCAATGTTCCCATGTAGTGGTGGCGCCATTGTCGACCATATAAAGATATCCCGGATAATCTCTCTTTTTGAGCATGGAATACATCCAGTCGGCGGCGTTGTTTTTCACGGCCCACTCGGTAAGCACCGGTACACCGACCAGTCCGGTTGACAGGTGCCCTTCTCTTTTTTGGGTTTCGCTGAATAAACTTTCCATAACCTGTGAAGCATATTCCTGAGGCACCACTCCTGCCAGCATTGGGTAGGCAAGATCTATCTGCGTTCCGGTACCATAACTTTTCAAACTTTCGTTAAAAAAAGTCTGGTGGATTTTCTTTTGAAGTTGCTCTTTCTTGGCAGCATACTTTTCAATATCATCGGTTTTACCAAGCACCCGCGCTATTTCCTGCATGTTATCGTAACAAACCGCAACAAAGCAGTTGTTCACCAAATCAACCGACGCCGGGGCTGTCTGATCGATTCCTTTGGGTGTTGCCCAATCGCCCAGGTACCAGTTCCGGTAGTCGTTATCAGGCCATTTTTTGAGCAATCCGTCAACCGAATATTTATCCACATAACCAAGCCATTGCTGCATTTCCGGATAATATTTCCTGAGAACGGAGGCATCGCCGTAATTCTGGTATGTTCGCCACGATGCCGTGATGATAAAACCACACCAATACGGACCACCACCGGCTTTGTAAGGATTGGGCGCTGTATGCGGCATTCCGCCATCTTCGCGGATACAGTCGGCCCAGGCCTGCAACCAGTTCATATATAAAGGATTGAGATTAAACATGGTTTGTGCTGTTTCGGTGGAAGCATTGCCATCGCCACCATATCCAAGCCGTTCGATTTGTGGGCAGTCCACAAGGTCGCCGCCGATACTGAGGCACCGGAGCGTGTAAAAAATCATATCGTGAATTTTATTCAGGTCGGCATCGGAACACTCAAAACCCGACGCCAGCTCATATCCTGTATGGATCAGATACGACCTTACAGATTCAGCTTTAGGCGCTTCGGGCAAATTGGAGATGCGGATGTATCGGTATCCATGGTAGTTGAACTTATTTTTAAAAATCTCATTTTCGCTACCCGAGGCAATATATTCATCAGCCTGCTTCTGATCGGCAAATGTGCCATCCTGTTTCAAATGATCGGAATATTCGATGGTTATTTTCTGCGACCGCTTTAACCTCGGAAATTGAATTTCAGTCCACCCGGTAACGCTTTTGCCCATATCCACCAGATAGGAAGTATCGTTTAATTGGTTTATTGATGCAGGTTTTAGGGATTCGTGTATCTTGTTCAGCTCTACCATTTGGGGACTTACCTCTTGGGCCGGCACATGGAATACCTTTACGGGTTTCCAGCTTTGAGCATGATTATCGTTAACCGAAAGACCATTTTCGACATTAGAAGCATCCACTACCTCGCCGCCAAACCGATGCGGACGCCAGTCGCCATTACGTGTATAGCCGGTTTTGCGACCTTTCCAGGTGCTGTCGGTAACGAGTACCAGGTTGCGGCTGTCTCTGGTTTCAACTTCGAGCTGCGCCTTCACCAGCGGGCCGTTGCTTACAACTCCCGGCAGGCCGTCGGTGTACCATCCGCTTCCCAGCCACAGCACAAGATCGTTTTTCCCTTTCTTGATGAGCGAAGAAACATTGTAGGTAATTACCCACGAACGTTTTGTGAACTGCGAAACGGCCGGAGCAAGCACGCCATCGCCTACCTTTTGTCCGTTGAGATACACCTCGTGATATCCTAATGAGTTCACATACAAATAATACCGGCCCGACTTCTTCGAAATTTCAAATGTCTTTTTAAGCTGTGGGCACTCCTTGTAACCATTTTCGGTAAGATAGCCGATGTATGAAGCTTTCCATCCGGTGTTGCCCGATAAACCAACACTAAACATGGCAACCGGACTCCAGGAGGTAACCTTTCCGTCCTGATCCCATATTCTCACTTTCCAGTAAACGGTTCTCCCCTCTTCAAGCGGTTTGCCACCATACTTTACAAGCACGCTTTCGCCCGAGACAGTCTTTCCGGAATTCCAGAGGTTGGCTTTATCTTCCTGCAACAGCGACGGATCAGTTGCTGCAAGTAACTGAAAAGCACTCTGACTGGTATTGTTAAAGGCACTCTTTATTTTCCAGCTCAGCCGGGGTGGTGTTGTGTTATCAATACCCAAAGGATTCAGGAGATTTTCGCATTTCAGATCATAAAGGTTTATACCTTCGGAAGAACAGGCTGTGAAGATAAAAGTCAGCACCAGAAAGGTAATAGCTGCAGGTAGTTTCATTTGGTAAGTTTTAAGATGCACTAAGAATTTCGCTAATGAGGCTTAAAAATATTAATAAAATTTTCGGGAAATCAGCCTTTTATGAAATTAGTTTTACAAGATCCAGAATTTCTTTATCTGTAAGGCTTTCGATTTCCGATTTGTCGTAAATAGTGAGAAGGTAAACGGTATCGTCCTTAAGAACAAAATGAGTAATGGGAACTATTTATCAGGCGTTTAGCCTGTCGTTCAAAAATGTATATGGTTTTAATATTAAAACTCATTGAGGAAATCTTCAGCATTACGGGCTTGTTTTTTCCCCTCTTTAATCAGCTTCATTTCTTCAACAGCTTCGGCCAGCTCGGTCAGGAACAGTTTTTTGTTTCTTAAGCGTTCCAGTTCCTCGAGGTCCTTTTGAATTTGCTCCCATTCATTCATGGGAACCTGCACCGCACTTTTACGACCTTTGGTATCTGTGATATATTGTAAATTCATAGTTCTAACTTTTCATTAGTTGCGTCTGCTTGCTTCTACAAATATACACTACCAAAGCGTATTAAAAAAATTGGAGAGTTCCTTTATTGCAAGCAATTACAGGAGTCTTGTTATTATGGAAGATTCTGATTTCACCGTTAACAAACTACATTGACAGATAAAATCCTACATCCATTTAAATACATTTC
>JAJYAG010000151.1 GCA_021779665.1 Bacteroidota bacterium
GCGTTCCTTTATGTGCCAGCTGAAACTTGCCGGTGCGGTTTTCTCGGGCATCAGTAAAAGCGCCTTTTTTATGGCCAAATAATTCGCTTTCGAAGAGTGTTTCGGGAATGGCGCCCATATCCACAGCCACCATCAGCTCGCCCGAACGATCGGATTTACGGTGTATTTCGCGGGCTACAAGTTCTTTGCCGGTACCGTTTTCGCCTGTTATGAGCACGTTGGCATCCGTACGTGCCACTTTCGCAATGGTCTGCATCATGCGCATAATGGAAGGCGACGAACCTACGATGAGCCTTTGCTCACTGTTAATGGCGGTCTTAATAGTTTGTTCGCGCTGCTTTAACGAGGCTACCTCGGCTTTCGACTGGCGCAATGCATAAGCTGACTTCAAAGTAGCAAGCAGCTTGGCGTTTTCCCATGGCTTTAACACAAAATCGGCAGCACCCAGCTTTAAAGCTTTTACGGCAAGTTCTACATCGCCATAAGCGGTAATCATTACCACTTCGGTGGATGGAGAAGTTTTTTTAATTTCGGATAACCAGAACAGGCCTTCGTTACCGGAATTTATACCTGCCGAAAAATTCATGTCGAGCAGCACAAGGTCGAACTCATTTTTGCCAAACTCAGCATTGATCTGATTGGGCGTGGAGATAGTCACAACAAGGTCGAACTCCGGTTGAAGGAGCATATTCAGTGCGCTCAGAGCACTTTTGTTATCGTCTACAATAAGGATATTGCCTTTTTGCATTGCTCAATTGATTGACGATCAAAGGTAGTTAA
Source organism: Bacteroidota bacterium (assembly GCA_021779665.1). Lineage (GTDB taxonomy): Bacteria > Bacteroidota > Bacteroidia > Bacteroidales > JAAUTT01 > JAAUTT01. The sequence goes on from JAJYAG010000151.1 coordinate 781, forward strand.
GTTTATGCCATGCTTATCCGTGTGTCTAATTTTTTTACATTGGAGTGTCATGTTTTTAGACAATGAATAAGGATGAAGATTTTACAAATCTCTGAAAATTAAATTATTATGTGATTGGCACAAATGTGGATTAGTTAGTAGTAAGTCGTAAGACTGAATACAAATTAGCAGGTTTGGCGAAGGTGTGCATTGAACGAAAAAGAATAACCTCACCCCCAACCCCTCTCCTAAATGAGAGGGGAGCAGTGAAGTGTCTGTATTAAAAGTCCTTCTCCTCTGAGCAGAGCCTAGGTTTGGCGAAGGCTGTGCCTTCGTCATTTATATGATGGCAGGCTGAGCCTGCAAAAAATAATTTCGACTGAGGCACAGCCTCAGCCGAACAGCCCGGAAAAGTGGCTGTTTACAAAATACTATGTACTCAATACTTGATACTATATTTTATGATCAGAACAGAAGAATTAACAAAAGTTTTCAGAACCGACGAAATTGAAACCACTGCCTTAAATAAGGTGAGTTTTCAGATTAAAAAGGGTGAATTTATTGCAATCATGGGCCCTTCGGGATGCGGGAAATCTACATTGCTTAACATTATTGGTTTGCTCGACAATCCTTCGGGAGGTAAATATTTGTTCGACGGTGTTGATGTTTCCGGCTTCCGTGAACGAAATCGTACAGATATGCGCAAAGGCAACATTGGCTTCGTTTTCCAGAGTTTTAACCTGATTGACGAGTTGAATGTTTACGAAAATGTTGAGCTACCACTGATTTATCTGCGCTTAAAGGCCTCGGAGAGGAAACAAATGGTGGAAACTATTCTCGACCGCATGAAAATAGGGCACCGTAAACAACATTTCCCGCAGCAGCTCTCTGGCGGTCAGCAACAGCGTGTGGCGATTGCCCGTGCTGTAGTGGCTAACCCAAAGCTGATCCTTGCCGATGAGCCCACTGGTAATCTCGACTCCAAAAATGGTCTGGAAGTGATGAAACTTCTCTCGGAACTCAACAAGGAAGGAACCACCATTGTAATGGTAACCCACTCCGAACGCGATGCCGGCTTTGCCCACCGCATTGTTCACCTGTTCGACGGAAAGATTATTACCGAAGAAATGAAACGAACACTCGAAGCTGCCGAACAGGAGCTTGTTGAAAACGAGTAGTATTCAATCTGTAACATTCATAATAACATTTCATCCTTATCACAATGGAGGTTCGGGAATTTTTTAGAAAACATCTGATGAAAGTCTTTATTGCTTTCATAGGTCTTCAACTTGTAATATTTGGATTTGTGCAAAGCCGCAATCACAAACCTGAAGCAACCTCCGACCAGGTGGATGTTATAGAAGGACGTACTTCAAAAGTATCGCCCTTGGCTAACGACAACGATAAAGATGTAAAGGATACCATCAGGTTATCTACCGTTTCTCAACCTCAACATGGATCGGTAACTCAAAAACGAAATGTTGTTATTTACACTCCTCACGCGAATTTTATCGGGAAGGACAGTTTAAGCTACACAATCACCGACGGAAAAAAGGAATCGAAACCTGCCTGGATTGTTTTCCAGATTATTAAAAACCAGCCTCCTGTATCTCATCCGGATAATGCAGTTGTTTTTGGTGGCGGTTCAACGGTTATATATGCCCTTGACAACGATGAGGATAAAGAAAAAGACTCCATGACCATTGTGGAAACCACTAAGCCTTTGTATGGTGAAGTGAGTATTTCCGACAACCGTATTTTATATAATGCCCCCAATTCGGCGGTAACATTGGATAGCTTCTATTATACAGTAAGCGATGGTAAGAATATTTCGAAAAAAACTCCGGTCAACATACGAATTCAGAAAAAATCGGATGCATGTTACCCTTGGTTATCGATGGATATCGGGGAGGTTACAAAACCGGGGAAAATTGCGTGTGCCAATAACAGTATGACTATTGAAGCTGCGGGTACCGACATCTGGAATACAGCCGATGGTTTTTATTTTACCTACCAGATGATCAGCGGCGACTTTGAAATTTCAGCTAAAGTTGAAAGTCTGGAAGGCCCTCACGAATGGACCAAATCGGGTTTAATGCTTCGCGATAATCTGGATGCCGGTTCTAAAAATGTCTTTATCGGCTTAACCACTAAAAACGGCATTACCTCTCAGGCAAGGCCAAGTTCGCGCGAGAATTCCGATAACGGCGAAAGAAAAAGTGAATTAAAAGCTCCTTACTGGATTAAGCTAAGCCGCGAAGGTGACTCAATTAAATTAGCCGTTTCGCCCGAAGGTATTACCTGGACAAAATTGGAAGGCGGCATTCTGCCATTTACCGAAAATGTTTATGTAGGTGTAGCAGTTACCAGCCACGACAATAAGGCTATTTGTAAAACAACTGTAAGCAATATTAAGCTGAAAGGGAAAACCGCAGCGTTAAAAAAATAACCGATAATTTAATCTCACAGTATGAAAATCAACCTGATATATGCCCTCCGAAACATTAAGAACAATCCGGTAAATTCGTTAATCACGGTTTTTGGATTATCAGTTGCCATTGCATGCAGCCTGATTATCTACTTCTATGTAGTTCAGGAGTTTAATTATGACCGTTTCCATAAAAATGCCGACAAGATTTACCGTCTCAATTATAAGGGCAGGTATGTTTTTGGTGACTTTAAAGATGTACGCGTTAATCCCGAAGTGGCCGATTTGCTAAAGAAAGACGTACCCCAGATTGAAAAAAGTGCCGAATACCGCTATGCTTTCGACCAGGTAATAAGTTATGAATACAATTTTTTCGATGTGCAAACCGCCTTGGCAAGCGAGGACTTTTTCGACATGTTCAGCTTCGACTTTATCGCCGGAAAACAATCGAAGATATTTTACAATCCTTATGAGGCGGTGATTACACGCAAACTTGCTGATAAATTAATGGCCGGCAGGAAAAGCTACGACGAACTAATTGGCAAAGCGATCGAATTCCCTCTGAACTATCCGGGCACAGCTTTTAAAATATTAGGAATCATCGAAAATATTCCCCATAACTCAAGCATGGAGTTCGACATAATCCTTTCGGGCAAAACGGGTCGAAACTTCGGAGGTTGCGATAATAACTTCGGCTACACATCGGTATTTTACCAGGTTAAACCCAACGCAAGTCATAAGGATGCCGAACAAAATGTAAACCGGTTCATGAGCAAATATTACAAAGGTCGGGTGGAGGATATGCAGAACAATAATCAGATGCTCAAAACTGCCGACGCTTTTGTTCCTTTTGTTTTGCCGTTGAAGGAAATCTATGTGGCTGGCGATGTAAACAACTGCTTTCAGAAGTCGGTCGATAAAAAAAGCTTTATTGTGCTCATGACCATTGGCGGACTAATCCTTTTAATTGCATGCAGCAACTATATCATTTTAACGTTAGGTCAATACCTGAAGAAAATTGGTGAGGTAGGTATCCGCAAATCCATGGGCGCTACCTCGTCCAATATTTTTGCGCTTTTTATGTCCGAAAGTTTTATAATGACGCTTTCGTCGTTAATTGCAGGTGCATTGATGTGTTATTCCTTTATTCCGGTATTCGAAAAGCTGGCTCAAAATCAAATCTACATTCCGTTAATCGATATTCGTAAAGCATTAATATTTAGCTCATCTCTTGTAATTCTCATCATAGTATTTACAAGTATTGTTCCGGTGGTTATTTTCTCGAAAGTAAGCCCTAACCAGATGGCTGGGAAAAAAATCAATATCGGGAACAAGAATCGGATTTCGCAGGTATTTGTATCGTTTCAATACAGTCTTTCCATTATCCTGATTATTGTTACGCTTTTCATTATCAGGCAGTCGAATTACCTGAAGACGCAGAACCTGGGACTTATCACCAATAACATTATCGACGTTAGAATCGACAGACTCGACGACAACCAGAAGGAAACTTTTAAAACCATGGTAAAAGAAAACCCGGGAGTTGTCAGTCTTACCCTCGCCGACCGGAACTTTATGAATGGATCGTCCGATTCATTTGTTGATAAAGGTAATGGCGAACAAGTTGACGTTTACAGGTTTGTGGTTGATCACGACTATATTTCGACTCTTGGACTTAAACTGCTTCATGGAAAGGATTTTACAGAACAAAACGAAACCACTGGCGACCGCACGATGATTGTAAACAAGAAGTTCACCGAACTTTTTGAAATTGAAGACGATCCCATCGGGAAAGTATATCAGATTAGTGGAATTAACTTCACCATTACAGGAGTAGTGGAGAATTATCATTTCCGTGATATGAAAGAGACAATTTACCCTGCTATGTTAAGTTGCCGCAAAAATTATGGCAACAGCTACAACAATATGCTGGTACGGTTCAATCCCGAAAATCTGAAAGGTGTTGTAAACCATCTGAAGAAAAGCTATGAACAACTTGCCCCCGGAAAGACCTTTACTTATGATTTCTGGGACGAGAAATTAAATCAGCGTTATGAAGAAGAAGAACGTTGGAGCCGAATTGTAGCATATGCTTCGATGATTGCTATCATAATTTCGTCGCTTGGATTATTTGGACTCACCATTCTGCTTATAAATCAGCGCATAAAGGAAATAGGAGTTCGTAAAGTAAACGGAGCACGCTCGTTCGAAATATTGCTCACCATTTATAAATCGTTTGTTGTATGGTTATTAGGAGCTCTGATAATTGCCATGCCCGTGGCATATTATATCGTCGATAAATGGTTAAGTAATTTCCCTTACAAAGTGCAGATGAGCTGGTGGGTATTTGTGCTTGCCGGAACCATAGCCATTGTAGTTGCTATATTAACACTCAGCTGGCAAAGCTGGAAAGCCGCTACAAGAAATCCGGTGGAGAGTTTGAGGTACGAGTAAGGAGAGTAATGAGTATTTAGTGCCAGGTAATAAGTAAAATACAAAGGCTCTGATTTCCCCTTGTCGGAAAGCGTGGGTTATGTTTTAAATATAATGTAAAGCCTTGAAATTTATTGGTGCTCTCCTTCAGAGCGCAAGTTTCCCTTTGAGGGGAATTTAGGTGTATTCCTTTATGAGTTGATATTTAACTATAAAATACCAATGAAAAACATTTTTAAATCCACAATAAGGACCTTTTCGCGCAAGCCGGTTATTAACCTGATTAATCTTGGTGGATTGGCCGTCAGTCTGGCACTTGTAATTATACTTTCGTTATATTGTTACAGCGAACTCACTACCGACAGGTTTCATGTTAACCGCGATCGCATATACTTTTACGGTAGTTCTGACAACAATATTTTTACTCCGGGAGTTCTCAAAGAACATATCGATATGAAAGTTCCGGGAGTTGAAGCCACAGTGAGAATTGCAGATGCCTGGGATGCTCCTGTTTTTCAGCACGAAAATAATGAACCGGTAACCTCCGATATAATTTTTGTCGACGACAACTTCTTTAAAGTCTTCAGTTACAAAAGTCTGGAAGGCAATCTCCGGAAGGCCTTATCAGAACCTTTAACTGTTGTAATTACCAGATCGCTTGCTAACAAGCTTTTTGGTTCCGAATCTGCACTTGGAAAAAGAATAAAATATAACAATAATCAGGAACTGACAGTAAAAGCGGTAATTCAGGAGCCGGAAGCCAATTCAAGCTTTACGCTAAAAGCACTAACCTCCATGGAAACCAGGAAAATTTTACAACCTAACGAAGGAGAATTTTCTGAATGGAACTGGTATAATTTCAGGACTTTTGTGATGTTGAAAAATGGAGTGAATCCAGACGAAACCGGCAGGACGATCAGGGAATTTTTTCCTAAGGAAGAACAAATACATCAGAAAAACAACACCCTGATAAGTTTTAAAAACCTCTATTTTTATAAGTTCTTCGACTATGGAGCTACTTCTTACATAAAAAGCGGTCAGAAAGAAAAAGTATTTATACTTCTTTTGGTAGCAGCCCTGGTATTAACCATTGCCCTTGTAAACTTTATAAATATTTCAGCCTCCCAATGGAACGACAAAATACACCAAACCGGTGTAATGAAAATTATTGGAGCAAAGCGGTCAGTCATACTTAAAAATATTCTTGCCGAATCGGCTCTGCTTTTTATCGGAGCGCTTATTATATCCTTTCTGATTGTAAATACCATCAGCCCGTTTATAAGAGATTATACCGGAGTTTATTTCAACGCGAATCTGCTTTTCTCCGCTGGTTTTATTTTAATATCGCTGGCTACCACCCTCTTACTCAGCATACTTTTTAGTTTCTTCCCGGCACTGCAGATCTCATCGTCCAAAGCCACTGATAACATCAAAAAAGGAGCAAATTATTCCAAAGCAAAAATCCCTGCCAAAGCTCTCCTGGTAAGCTTTCAGTTTACAATTGCCATTGTGTTGATTGCTTTTACAATACTTGTAAAAAAACAGATAGAATTTGGAGGCCGCAACCTTGGTTTTAACCAGGAAAATATCATTGGCATTCAGTTAACTGATCAGCTCCAAAAAGATGTTTTAGGAAAGACTTTAAATGATATTCCTGAGGTTAACAAAATTTCGTTTACCCAATATTATCCGGGAAGAACGAATTCGGAATGGGCAAGACCACTTACCGTGGGAGGTGAGACAAAACAGGTGGGCTTTAAAACATTCTGTGCTGACGGGACTTTTTTCGGAATGATGAAGCTCCGGTTGGTTCAGGGACGGTTTTATTCAGAAAAGGTTGCCACAGATGCTGATAAAATTATTGTAAATGAAGCCTTTATTCGTGAATATGATATAGCTGATCCTTTGAGAGCCTCAATTGGATCTTTCAGGAATGGTAAAAGCTATGAAATTGTAGGAGTAGTGAAAGATTTTCACTATCGCCCTGTAAATGAACCCATCGTTCCATTGGTAATACGGAACGAACCCATGTATTCTTATTGCCTTGTCAATTTACAAACCAAAACCTTCGGGCAACTGCAAAGTGCGTATGAAAAGATCCGGAAAACAGCAACAGAGCTTTCGCCATCTTTTCCGGCCGAGATTTCGTTTATGAACCTGGCTGTTCAAAACATGTATAAATCAGAACTTTTGTTTCAAAGGGCTTTTACACTGTTTGCCGGTTGCGCTATTGTGTTAAGTTGTCTCGGAATGCTGGCATTGTCGCTGTTTTCCTGTCAGCAGCGGACTAAAGAAATAGGCATTAGGAAAGTTAACGGCGCCCGGAACATCGAAGTTATTTCCATGCTGAACATGGATTTTATGAAATGGGTGCTCGTGGCTTTTATAATTGCCTGTCCAATTGCCTGGCTTATCATGAATAAATGGCTGGAGAATTTTGCCTACAAAACCGAAATTAGCTGGTGGATTTTTGCGCTTTCAGGATTTTTATCTGTGGGAATCTCATTCCTCACAATAAGCTGGCAGAGCTGGAGAGCTGCAACACGGAATCCGGTGGAGAGTTTGAGGTACGAGTAATACGACCCCCTAAATCCCCCAAATGGGGGACTTTGGACTTCGATTATGAATTTTTACAACTGTAAAATATTTGTTTAGTAGATTTTAATTATGAAATTACTATCATTCAATCGAAGCGGCAAGTCCCCCTCAAAGGGGGATTTAGGGGGTTTCCAAAGCTGGCGGGCAGTAACCCCGAATCCAGTGGAGAGCCTGAGGTACGAATAAAGTCAACAAATATCCCTTTCTAATTTTGAAGAAATGAGAAATTTTAAAATTGCATTCCGAAATATTATCAGAAACAGAAACATTAGCCTTATAAATATTCTTGGGCTGAGTGCCGGATTTGCAAGTACCATAATCATCCTCTCCTGGGTATCCAATGAATTAAGTTTCGATAGTTGTTTCCGAAACAAAGAAAATATATACCGCTTAAACTTTGGCGGTGAGATAAACGGCGAAACAACTAAAGTGTGTTCCAGTCCTCAGGGTGTTGGACCCGAAGCATTATCATTATTCCCGGAAGTGGAAAATTTCACCCGAATAAGGGATTTGGTAAGAAAACCCTTCAGAGTTGGAGATAATCAATTTTATGTTGATAAAGGGTTAACCGCCGATTCGACCTTTTTCCGGGTATTCTCTTACCAGAGAAAATTGGGCGACCTGTCCAAATCGCTTAACCGAAAAGATGTTGTAGTGCTCGATGAGTCTTTGGCTCAAAAATGCTTCGGAAACGAAAACCCAATTGGCAAAACACTTGAAATAGATAAGCAGGTTTATACTGTGAGCGCGGTAATAAAAATTGTTCCGGAAAACTCACATCTGCAATTTCATTATGTAACACCGGTTATGAATATTAACGACGGTTGGCAATACAATAAATGGGAGGGCGACAACTGCACGCAATATCTGGTATTCAATACCCAAATAAATAAAGCTGAATTTGAGGAAAAACTAACTCAAATGCTTTACAGTAAAACAAATACCTGGAAAGAATACAAAGTAAGAATATCACTCCAGCCTTTAAGCGAAATTCACTTTAGTACCGGTTATGCTCTGGAAACTGCCGTAAAAGGAAATCTTCAAAATGTTACCATGTTGAGCACTGTGGCGTTGTTAATTTTACTAATAGCCTGCACCAATTTCACCAACATGTTTATCTCTTCTTCCTTCCAACGGATAAAATCGACAGGCATTAAAATAACATCAGGTGCAAGAAGGCTGACCATTATCAGGGAATTTTCAACCGAAGTGTTTTTCTATGTTTCAATCGCATTTATTATTTCAGTTGGATTGGTAAATCTGGTTATTCCGGTTATCAACTCCTTAACGAATATATCATTTCAGGTTAATTTTTTCAGCTTAAACTTCCTGCTGCTTAGCGGTACAGTTATCGTTTTTACGATGCTGATCGCCGGAAGCTTCCCAGGGTACTATGTTACACGAGGTAATCCCGGTTTAACATTAAAAGCAGGTTTTAAGTCTTTGTCGGGCAGTAAGCATAATATTCAAAAAAGCCTTGTAACACTTCAATTTATAACCGCCATTTTGTTGATTATCTCGGCAATATTTATTCAGAAACAAGTCAATTTCCTCAAAACAAAAAACTTAGGCTTTGATAAGGAAAACGTTGTATATATAAACACCACAGGAGATTTTCAGAACATTAAAAACATTACCAGACTGAAGGAAACCTTGATAAAAAATCCCGATATCACCGGAATTTCAACCCTAAGCTGTTTGCCAACCGAAATTGTAACAGGTGGATTTATGTACACCGGCAGTAACCCGGATCACAAAATACATGGTGAGCAGATACAAGTAGGAGAAGGCTATTTCGATATGATGAAAATTCAATTTGTTGAGGGCGAGCAGGATTTTGATTATTCGAACGACCGTATCGAGAGTTGTATAATAAATGAAACAACCGCCAAACAGTTACAACTTGTTCGTCCATTTGTTGGACAATCCATTTTCAACGTGAATAGCAATAAGTATCTTACAATTAAAGGGGTAATAAAAGACATTAACACAAAATCGTTAAGTTTAAATATCAGGCCGTGTTTATACACCAAAGCTACCTCTTTTACTGACGACGGGATAATCCTTTTTAAGTTGGCCCGGACCAATCCCAAAATTCTGGCATCGATAGAGAATTATTGTTTGAGAAATAACCCTTCTATTCCTTTCGAATATTTTTCCCTGAATCAAACTTATGACGCGTTGTATTTAAATGAATCAAGGACCCAAAAAATATTTCAATGGTTTACTTTTTTATCTATCCTTTTAGCGTGTTTGGGGTTATATGCAATGGCCCATTTTATTACTGAAACCAGAACCAAGGAGATTGGCATCCGACGGGTAAACGGCGGCCGTGTTACCGAAGTAATGTACATGCTCAACAAAGATTTTATAAAATGGGTGGGATTAGCATTTATTATTGCCTGCCCCATTGCCTGGTATGCCATGCACAGATGGTTAGGGAACTTTGCTTATAAAACAGCTTTAAGTTGGTGGGTTTTTGCAGCAGCAGGAGCAATAGCTATGTTAATTGCTTTAATAACGGTAAGTTTCCAAAGCTGGCGGGCCGCAACAAGGAATCCGGTGGATAGTTTGAGGTATGAGTAATACGGCCCCCTAAATCCCCCAATTGGGGGACTTGGGTTTGTCTAAAATTAATTACTTACATGTCTAATTAATAGACAAATAATGAATTCCTGGATAATATTAATGTGCTGAATATGTACATTATGTAATATACGGTATTCAAATTGTTTCATCTCCAAAAACGTACGATCCATTCCATGGTTAAAACTATCTTAAATACAGCAGTAAAATATTTCTGGAAAAACCGGACGTATAGTTTCATTAATATTTTCGGGTTAACAGTTTCAATTACATCTATACTGATTATTTTACTTTATATTAAAAACGAGACCAGTTACGATTCTAACATTGTAAATAAAGAGAATATATACCGGATAGGTACAAACTGGGCCACCATGCCCTCATTTATCGGACATTTTCTTAAGACTGAAACCAGTTACGCAGAAGATGTTTGCCATGTAAAAATGGAGGATCATGAAATTAATTACAACAACACCATTTATAAAATAAAAGATATCGGTATGGCCGATGCCAGTTTTTTCAAGGTGTTCAATTTCAAATTTATCTATGGGAATCCTCAGAATGCTTTAAAAGATGTTCATTCTATTGTGCTTACAAAAACTCTTTCAGAGAATATATTTGGCCATGACAATCCATTGAATCAAATAATTCTTATCAAGAATAAATATCCTTTTACGGTCACGGGTGTAATAGAAGACCCTACCTATTTCCATCTCTCCTTTAAAGCTATAGCCTCTCTCGAAAGTCTTAAAGAACTTGCATACAAGGATATTCTGGAACAAAAAGACGGATGGAGTTATTTCACCTACATGGTTGGCAAGTCGACCATGACAAAGCAGAAAATTGAGGAAATTGTAAATATTAAAATGAAGGAACTTCACTATAACGATCATAAATTTCATCTAAGCAGCCTTAATGAGTTATATTTTGCTACTCCGCTATATTATGAAGGATCTACCCGGCATGGCAACAAACAAGTCTTGTTTATCCTGTTTTTTATTGCCATAATGCTACTTATTCTGGCGAGTATTAATTTTATTAACCTTACCAACGCAAGATCTCATACAAGGGTAAAAGAAGTAGGTATAAAAAAAATTGTTGGAGGTCCAAAAGAAATTATATTTTCTCAGTTTTTGGTAGAATCTGTGCTGATTACTTTATTATCAATGGTATTGTCACTTTTTCTTGTCAAATTTATCCAACCTTACTTTTGCAACTTAATAGAGAAACAGATCGACTTCACTGCGCTTTATGCTCCCACAACTATTCTTTTGATAGTTATATCAACAATAATAACAGGTGTTTTGGCTGGTATTTTTCCTTCAATTGTTATGAGCTCAACAAAACCAATTTTTCTGTTAGTAGATAAAGGGAAAAGAATGTCTGCTAAATGGTTCTTCGACAAAACACTTATTACCTTTCAATTCCTGATTTCAATTGTTTTGATAGCAGGAACATTGACGATTATAAAACAGTTACATTTTTTAAAAACCAAGGACCTGGGATTTTCACCGGAACAAATTGTGTGTATAGAAATAAACGACAATATAAAAGCTCAACAAAATGCCTTTAAAAGTGAGCTATTACAAATTCCGGGAGTATTTCAGGCCGCCTATTCGGGGAACAGAATGGGAAATGACTGGTCGAACTGGGTAAACGATATCGACAACGAAGGAAAAGCTTTTAAAGTGAATAATGTGGAACCGGGATACTTTGATCTGATGAAAATCACTATAAAAGAAGGACGTCCTTTCCAGGAAGGAGATATTGATAAATATTATATTATAAATGAAACGGCCGTAGCAAAATATAACCTGAAGAATCCTCTAGATATATCCATGAAACGAGATGACAAATTTTACCAAATTATTGGAGTAATGAAAGATTTTAACTTCCAATCGCCGCAATACCCGGTAGAGCCCGTTTTATTCAGCTACAGAGAAAACAAATTCAACCTGATTAACCTCAAAATAGACGGACATAATCCTAAGGTTATTATTAATGATATGGAAAAGATATGGAAGAAATTTGCACCAGCCAACACCTTTGAATATACTTTTTTGGACGAACATTATTCCAAACAGTATAAATCGGCAGAACAATTTAGCCTGTTGGTGGGGATTGGAGGCATTATTTCAATAATTATCGCATGCCTGGGTATTCTGGGTCTGTCCATTTCGTCGACTGAAAGAAAGATTAAGGAAATAGGTATCCGCAGAGTAAACGGCGCGCGAACCACCGAAGTAATGGTCATGCTCAACCGCGATTTTATTAAATGGGTAGCCATCGCTTTTATTATCGCTGTCCCCATTGCCTGGTATGCCATGCACATGTGGCTTGAGAATTTTGCTTACAAAACGGAGATGAGCTGGTGGGTATTTGCGGCAGCGGGAGCAATTGCCTTGTTTATCGCCTTGCTTACTGTGAGCTTTCAAAGCTGGCGCGCAGCAACCCGGAACCCGGTGGAGAGTTTGAGGTATGAGTAGGTAGGAGTATTGAGTACCGAGTAATACAAAACCTCCTATTACCGGTTAGAATGCGGATAAAAGCGTTCCAAACCTATATTTGAAGCACCTTCTGCATTTTTAGCCAAAACAAGATGTCGTTTGGTACCCTAAAAACTGGTGGAACCCAAAAAACCAACCGGATCATTCAAAAACAATTGCGTATATCCAACCTCATAAGCGAGATATACGAAATAGAAATATTGACAAAGGAACGCTTTGGCTTTATAATCCGCTCCAACCAATATGCAGTCCGCCGTAAAGCAATCGGCCAGCAAACAGGTTTGGAAAAATAAGAACAATGTCCTGTTTGGATATCTCCATTTTTTTTCATAATTCTGTTGCACACAAAACCGCTAACATCCTAAAATTATGGGTTCTTATAGGAAAAGAAAGATTGCAGATATAAGGGATATATACGAAATAAGTATATTCGGATGTTGGCGGTAATTTAAGAAGCCTCATACGTAACAAGATGAATTTGTAACTTGGATAAAAAATTAATATTATGATAGTCGATTGTATTTATATTTCGGATGTTAAATGGCTTGACTTAATACCAATCATAATCGCAATTTTAGCCATTGTAATTGCCTTTTTCAGTTGGTTGACAAATTCTGAACCTGTAATAGTCTTTATATGGGATAATGATAATAAATACTATTATATTAAAAATGTTGGAAAGGGACCAGCAATGAATATTATAGTTACATATATTAATGATGTAGAGTCTAAAGACTGGAAAAATCCTGTTAAGTGTTACTCACTTGAAACAAATGGAAAAATCAACATTGATTGGGGACTTAAAACTGGAGGAATACTTTTTTCTAAACGCAATGATCTTGGTGATCCTTCTGAATATGTAAATGGTGTAACGAGATTAGCTGCTGTTTATAATTCTGCAAATTTTCTTTGCAAAATGACTTATACAAGTATTTTTAACGATGAGAATACTTTTATAAAAAAAGGTAATAAAATCCGAAAATGGAAAAGCAAAGAATTGTTTAGAATCTGGGATTTAAGAAGAAAATCAGAAATGACAAAATAAAAACTATATATGAAAACCAAATGGTATTTAATTATTGGATTTACACTGATCTATATTTTAAGTTTTCTGATTCCATTTACACTTATTTGTGGATTGAAAACGGAAGATTCTATAAGCTTAGCCTCTTCAATATCTGCAAGTATTGCAACCTTTTTAACATTAATAATTGTAATTCTTTTCTTTGATAAATATGGATTACAGAAGACTGTATTTGATAAAGCTCAAACCCAAATGATAAATTTGATTGACCTAATATGTGATTTGACTTTAAAAGGTAAATTTAGTAACGGAGGATTTCTAAATTTTAATTTCTCAAAATCAAGACTTGAGCATTTTAAAAATCAAAAAGATAGTTCAGATAAAAAAGTTCTTTTTACTGATGATTATTGGAATGGTTTATCCCAAATTATGAACATTCAGACGAGTGTCTGGACACCTAAAGCAATTAGACAGAAACTAAGTAGTATTGTACCTAATTCAATCAGCGAATTAAAGGACTTTAACAAGGATGAATATGTAATAATTAGCCTTAAGGATAATTACAATTTTGTAGGATTATTTAATGATACTGAAATCACTCTAAAAGAATTTATTTTTCAATGTGAAGAATTACTTGATGAAATAAATAAGTGGATAAAAAAATATGGAGGCATTCCAAATGATTTTGAATACTAAACTACCGCCAACACACAATATAAAACAGTTGGGATTCAGTGGTTTGCGGGGTTTTGGTTCTCGCATCAACTTTTTCCTCGGTGGACAAGTACGCAGCCCGAAAACCCAACCGTTTCATATTGTAAAACGTTGCCAGCAAGCCTGAAAACCAGCTAAACTATAATAAGATGAGGACAGTAATAATTATTTCGATTAGTCTGATTATTTTAATTCTAATAATAATTCCGTTTTATCTTCCTACGGAGCAACAAGACACTATTAAAGCAAGTGCAGCTTTAGTAAGTTCAGTTGCATCTTTGATTACTTTAATAATTGCCTTTATTTTATTTGATAAATATGGATTAAAAAAGGATTTCGTAAAAAATCAAACTGATTTGGTTTTAAGGCAGCTTGAGAAAATAATGGCTGTAAGATTTCTAATAAGAACCAATGATCGATCTTTACAATTCTTTCCTACCAAGAACAGAACTGATAGGTATGAATCTTTCTATTCTGAAAAGTTAGTCTTTAGTGAAAAATACTGGGATTATATAAACGATATTTTTGAACCCTCTACATCAATTCATATGCCTAAAGAAATAGTTGAGAAAATTGAAAAATTACAACCTTCTCTGATAGCATATTTAGAACATGATGAGTTAAGTTCATATGCTATTGTAACTTTTGGGGGTGAAAATAAAATTGAATATGGAAAAATCAATGATGATGATATCACATTTAAAGAGTTTTATACTTATTGGATTGATGTTTTGGATGTAATGAGCAATTGGTTAAAAGATAAAATTGACATAAGCAAGTTGAATATTGAATTATAAAAACTTAAGTGTAGAAATAAAGGCCAGCTGGCAACAGTGCATATATTTTATTGGGGGTTGAATCGCTAATTTTAAAGTAATTGCACTAAATTAGCTTCGTAACGTGGGATAGGAATTGTTTCAAAATCCCCCAACAAAACATATGCGAAACGTTGTGAACAATAGAATGAAAAGACAGCATCATATATTATTCATAGGATTATTATTTTGTTTTAATCAACTGTTTTCACAAACTGATTCGAATAACGGCAGGATTTATTCGGACTTTATTAATCAATCTGTCTTTAGTCATGATACTATTTTTAAAAAGAATTCCAATTTGATAATTGTTTCCTTCATTAAAAAAAAGGAATTAGGTTCAAGTATGGATATTGAATATTTAAGAGATTACTTATCAAGGAATATTGGAAACAATGAGACATATAAAATTCTAAATGAGAAATTCAATTCTTCACCAATCAGCTATTTTTATCAAATCCCGTGGGGTGATTTTGGAAAATTGCTATCTCGGGATAGTACCTTTGGATACATGATTCTTAATTTGGAAAAATTATTGACTCAAAAATATTCGGTAAGCAAATCTTCCATTATTTCCACTAATTATAAGGTGAAGTATTCAAAGGGTAAAATTCCTAAAGGTTCGAAAGAATGGGATAGATTTTATGCAAAGAATGTTAATTGCTTTGGGATAATAAAACTATCAGATATAACGATTTCCGGTAAATATGCGGTATTTTACACTGAGAGCTATCATTACTCATTATTTGCAAGTGGAGATTTGGTTTTTATGGAGTATTCAAATAATGGTTGGAGAATCCTCCAATACATTAACTTATGGATGAGTTAAAATCTACTGTGCACAACACACAATATACCCAAAAAGATACTATGGTAAATTCCAAATAAAACGCTACTTTTTTTACCTTTGTACCGACCAAAAGAAGGCTTCAGTCGATTCGTTGCTCCGAAGTTTATCTAGGGCGGGGCTTTGCCC